>JBEIHU010000037.1:0-23361 GCA_040381175.1 Burkholderiaceae bacterium | reverse complement strand
GCTGCGCGCGCAGGACGGCAGCTTCGACGCCCAGGTGCAGGCCCGCCGCGCCGACGTCGAACGCATGCGCGCCGAACTGGCGCGCGCCGAAGACCTGGCTGCGCGCCGGGCTGCGCTGCAGGCCACCGGCGCCATCAGCGACGAAGACATCCGCCAGGCCGAAGCCACGCGCGCCGCGGCGCGCAGCGCACTGGCCGCGGCGCAATCGGCGCAGGCCGCCGCCGAGCAGCAGGCGGTGGCCAACCTGGCCCTCAGCGACGGCACCCGGCTGGACAGCCACCCGTCGGTGCAGCGTGCCGCGGCCGCACTGCGCGAGGCGCTGCTGGCGCTGCGCCGCACCGAGCTGCGCGCGCCGTTGGCCGGCCAGGTGGCGCGGCGCACCGTGCAGGTGGGCCAGCGCGTGGCCGCCGGCGCCGCGCTGATGGCGGTGATCCCGCTCGACCAGGTGTGGGTCGAGGCCAACTTCAAGGAGGCGCAGCTGCGCCACATGCGGCTGGGCCAGCCGGTGCTTCTCACGGCCGATGCCTATGGCCGCAAGGTCGAGTACCGCGGCCGCATCGTCGGCATCGGCGCCGGCACCGGCGCGGCCTTTGCGCTGCTGCCGGCGCAAAACGCCACCGGCAACTGGATCAAGGTGGTGCAGCGCGTGCCGGTGCGGGTGGCGCTGGACGGGCCGCCGCCGCAGCAGCACCCGCTGCGCGTGGGCCTGTCGATGCATGCCACGGTGCGGCTGGATGCGCTGGCCGATGCGCCGCCGGCAGCCGCGTCGGCTGCTTCGGCACCGGGCGCGGCGGCCGCGCTGGACGAGGCGGCCGCCGCGCAGCGCGAGGCCGATACGCTGGTGCAGCGCATCCTCGACGCCAACCTGAACCCCAGGCCGGCACGCCGATGAACGGCCCGGTGCCACCCCCGGCCCTGCCGCCGTTGTACGGCGCCGAACGCTGGCTGGCCACGATCTCGGTGTCGCTGGCCACCTTCATGAACGTGCTCGACTCGTCGATCGCCAACGTCTCGATCCCGGCGATCGCCGGCGACCTGGGCGTGAGCCCGGCGCAGGGCACCTGGGTCATCACCAGCTTCGCGGTGGCGAACGCGATCTCGATGCCGCTGACCGGCTGGCTGGCGCTGCGCTTCGGCGCGGTGCGGGTGTTCATCACCAGCACGCTGCTGTTCGTGCTGGCCTCGTGGCTGTGCGGGCTGGCGCCCACCATCGAGGCGCTGGTGGGCTTTCGCGTGCTGCAGGGGCTGGTGGCCGGGCCGATGATCCCGCTGTCGCAGACGCTGCTGCTGTCGGTGTACCCGCCGGCGCTGGCCGGCATGGCCACCGCATTGTTCGGCATGACGGTGCTGGTGGCGCCGGTGGTCGGGCCGCTGCTCGGCGGCTGGGTCACCGAGCAGTTCTCCTGGCCGTGGATCTTCTACATCAACGTGCCGCTGGGCCTGGGCGCGATGGCGGTGGTGTGGCAGCTGTTCCGCGAGCGGCAGACACCGCCGCGGCGCGTGCCGCTGGACCGCGTCGGCCTGGTGCTGCTGGTGCTTTGGGTCGGGGCGATGCAGCTGATGCTCGACATGGGCAAGGAGAACGACTGGTTCGCCTCCAATCGGATCGTCGTGCTGGCGCTGGTGGCGGCCATCGGCTTCGCCGTCTTCCTGGTGTGGGAGCTGGGC
This sequence comes from Burkholderiaceae bacterium, assembly GCA_040381175.1. Lineage (GTDB taxonomy): Bacteria > Pseudomonadota > Gammaproteobacteria > Burkholderiales > Burkholderiaceae_C > Rubrivivax. Next base: position 21,693 of record JBEIHU010000037.1, on the reverse strand, counting down.
GAGGCGCACCCGGTGGTGGACCTGCGCCTGTTCGCGCGGCGCAACTTCCTGGTCGGCACGCTGGCGCTGGCGGTGGCCTACGGGCTGATCTTCGGCAACATCGTGCTGCTGCCGCTGTGGCTGCAGCAGCACATGGGCTACACCTCCACCTGGGCCGGGCTGGTGCTTGCGCCTGTGGGGCTGCTGGCGATCGTGCTCTCGCCCTGGGTGGGGCACAACGTCAGCCGCATCGACCCGCGGCGCCTGACCACCGTGGCCTTCCTCGGCTTCGCCGCCATCCTGTGGATGCGCTCGCAGTTCAACACCCAGGCCGATCTCGCGACCATCCTGCTGCCCACGCTGCTGCAAGGCATCGCGATGGCCTTCTTCTTCATCCCGCTGCAGGCCATTGCCTACGCCGGGCTGCCGCCGGCGCGCATGGCGTCGGCCACCGGGTTGAACAACTTCGTGCGCATCACCGCCGGCGCGGTGGGCACCTCGGTCTTCACCACGCTGTGGGAAAGCCGCGCCCGGATGCACCATGCCCAGCTGGCCGAGCAGGTCAACGCGGCCAGCCCCGCCGCACGGCAGGCGCTGGCGCAGCTGCAGGCGGCCGGCTACACGCCGGAACAGGCGCTGGCGCAGATCGACCGCCTGATCGACCAGCAGGCCTTCACGCTCGCCGCGAACGATCTGTTCTGGCTGTCGGCGGTGCTGTTCGTGGCGCTGGTGGGCCTGCTCTGGGCCGCCGGCCCGCCGGCGGGGCGGGCCGGGGCCGTCGAGGGCGGCGCGCATTGACGAACGTGAGCGGCGACGTGGTTGACGAGTTCGCGACGCCGCGGCCGATCGCCGGCTGGCGCATCGTCTTCACCGCCTTCTGCATGGCGGTATTCGCCTGGGGGCTGGGCTTCTATGCGCTGTCGGTCTATGCGCAGTACCTGGCGCAGGCGGGGCACTTCAGCCCGGCGCTGCTGTCGGCGGCCAGCACCTGGTTCTTCCTGCTGGGTGCCGGGGCGCTGTACGCGGTGGACGCGGCGGTGGCGCGCATCGGTCGCCGGCCGGCGGTGCTGGCCGGCGTGCTGCTGCTGGCCGGCGGCGCCGCGCTGCTGCCGCAGCTGCGCAGCCCGGTGATGCTGTTCGTCGTCTACGGATTGATGGCCTTCGGCTGGGCCGCCACCTCGGGCACCGCCATCACGCAGGTCGTCGGTGAATGGTTCGTGGCACGGCGTGGCCTGGCGCTGAACCTGGCGCTCACCGGCGCCAGCGTCGCCGGCTTCGTGGTGGTGCCGGCGATGGTGGCCGGCATCGCGCGCTTCGGCCTGGGGCCGGGCATCGCGCTGGTGGCGGCCGCGCTGGGCATCGGCCTGGGCCTGCTGCTGGTGCTGAACCTGCGCGAGCCGCAGAGGGCGATGGACGCCGGCGCGGCGCCACCGGGAGCGGCTGCAGACGCAGCGCTGCCGCTGGACGCCCGGCTGCTGACGATGGCGGCGCTGTTCGGCATCGGCTGGCTGGCGCAGGTGGCCTTCCTGGCGCAACAGCTGCCGCTGCTGGTACCCAAGGTGGGCGCGGCCGCGGCCACGGCGGCGGTGGCGGCCACCACCGCCGCGTCGGTGCTGGGCCGGCTGGTGCTGGCCAGCATCGTCGACAAGCTGGACCACCGGCGCGTCACCGCCGCCAGCTTCGCGCTGCAGGCCGTGGGCATGGGCCTGATCCTGCTGTTCGACGCTCCGCTGGCCGTGATCGTGGGCAGCGCGCTGTTCGGCGCCTCGGTGGGCAACCTGATCACCATGCCGGCGCTGTTCGCGCAGCGCGAATTCGCGCCGCAGCACTATGCGACGGTGATCACGCGCGTGTGGTCGGTAGGCCAGGTGCTGTATGCCTTCGGCCCGCTGGCGGCGGGGCTGCTGCTCACCGCCAGCGGCAGCTCCACGCTGCCGCTGCTGGCCTGCCTGGCCTGCCAGCTGCTGGCCGCGGCGCTGGCGCTGTGGCGCCCACGCTCCTAGCGCCTGTCACGCTGCCGACACGAAGCTGTCGAACACTGTGTTCGCTGGCGCCATCACGCGCCGCAATCACAACGAGGAGAGGCTTTTCATGTACAGGACATCGCTGGTCGCACTGGTCGCGGCCGGGCTGGCAGCGCCCTTGGCGGCGCATGCCGCCCCCACCTACAACACGCTGGACGGCAGCGCGCCTCTGATCATCGGGCACCGCGGGGCCTCGGGCTACCGGCCCGAACACACCCTCGAAAGCTACCTGCTGGCCATCCAGCAGGGCGCGAACTACATCGAGCCCGACCTGGTGATGACCAAGGACGGCCACCTGATCGCGCGCCACGAGCCGATGCTCGGCGGCACCACCGACGTGGCCAGCAAGTTCCCCACGCGCAAGACCACGAAGATGGTCGACGGCGTGGCCACCACCGACTACTTCGCCAGCGACTTCACGCTGGCCGAGATCAAGACGCTTCGCGCGATCCAGACCCGCGGCCGCGACCCGTCCTTCGACGGCCTGTACGAGGTACCGACGCTCGACGAGGTGATCACGCTGGCCAAGACGCAGAGCGCGCTGCTCGGCCGCACGATCGGCATCTATCCCGAGGTCAAGCATTCGACCTTCCACGACGGCATCTTCACGCCGCGGGCCTTCGAGAACAAGCTGGTCGAGCAGCTGCATGCGGCCTACGGCAACAGCAGCAGTGCGCCGGTGTTCGTCCAGTCCTTCGAGGTCAACAACCTGCAGTATCTGAACAGCCGCACCGACATCAAGCTGGTGCAGCTGGTCGATGCCGACGATGTCAAGCCCGATGGCTCGATCTCGCTGGTGGCGCCCTATGCGAGGCCCTACGACTTCGTCGTCGGCTGGAACCCGCGCACCTTCGCCGACCTGGTCACGCCCGAGGGCCTGGCCTTCGTCAAGACCTATGCCGACGGCGTCGGCCCCTGGAAGCCGTACCTGGTGAAGACTGTGGGCGACGGCGTGGACCGCACCGGTGACGGCAAGATCACCATCAACGACCGCCGCGTCGACGGCAGCACTGGCGTGATCGAGGCGGCCCATGCTGCTGGCCTGCTGATCCACACCTGGACTTTCCGCAACGATGCCAGCGGCTACGGCTTCGCCGACCCGCAGGCGGAGATGGAGTTTTACATGAGGCTCGGCGTGGACGGCGTGTTCACCGACTTCCCCGACACCGGCGTGGCCGCCCTGGCGGCGGTTCCCGAGCCGCAGACCTACGCGATGATGTTCGCCGGCCTGGGCGCGGTGCTGTGGCTGGCGCGGCGGCGGCGCAGCGCGCCGCTCGCCGCGTAGCCTGTACCGGGGCCGCCCAGTCGCCTGCGGCCGGACGGGCGCTTGCGGCGCATGGCAGCCTCGGCCGCCATGCGCCGCAATCCGCCTGCACACTTGTGCCTGATGCCGGGCAACCCGGCATCACGGTGCCGGAGCCCGGCAGCTGCTGCCCAGCGGCTGCTCGAAGTCGACTTTGGGTGTGAAGGCCGTGTCCAGCGGGTTGGCCTTCACGGCCACGATGTAGTAACGCGTGCAGGGCTTGACATCAAGCATGAAGGTCTCGACGGCACTGACGCCGGCGCCGCCGGGCGGCCCACGCAACAGCAGCCGGCGCGTGCCGGGTTCGACCAACCGGGGCGTCAGCGTCGAGCTGCTGCCGTCGACCGAGGCGATGCTCACCGGATAGGTGTCGATGGCGGTGACAAAGTAGCGCTCGCCGATCAACTGCGAGGTGGCCGGGCTCGTGGCACAACCGTGCAACAGCGCGGCCCCAAGGGCTGCCATCCATGTGCTTGTCTTCATGGGCACCTGCATTCGATCATGGACCCGCCGACAGGGCGCTTGGCCTGGACACCATCGTCGGGCCGGCAACGGCCTCGCCGGATGGCGCCGCGGCATTCAGGAAGCGGCCGATCTCGGCCAGGGCTTCGCGCGCCTCGGGCAGTTCGGGGTTGAAAATCTGCCAGACATGGACCATGTGGCTCCAGCGCTGCAGCGTCACCGGCGAGCCGGCGGCCTGCGCGCGGTTGGCATAGCGCCGGCTGTCGTCGAACAGCATCTCGACCTCGCTCACCTGCAGCAGCACAGGCGGCAGGCCCGCCAGGTTGCCGCGCACGGGCGAGATCACCGGGTCGCAGGGGCGGATGCGCGTCTGCATCCAGCCGAACCACAGCAGCAGCGTGTTGGGCACGCGAGCCATCGGGCCGAACAGCGGGCCGAGCATCGGGTCGCTGCGGATGTTGGCGCGCAGGCTGGGGCTGCTGAGCGTGGCATCGGTCAGCGGCGACAGCGCCACCGCCGCATCCGGCGCGCGCAGGCGCTGGTCGCGAACCCATTGGATCAGCGACAGCGTCAGGTTGCCGCCGGCCGAATCGCCGGCCACGAACACGGCCTGCGCCGGTGCCGCACCGCTCGGCCCGTGTTCGAGCAGCCAGCGGTAGGCCGTGCGGCAGTCTTCGATGCCGGCGCGGCGCGGGTGTTCGGGCATCAGCCGGTAGTCGATGGCCAGCACCGCGCCACCGGTCAGGGCCGAGAACTGCGAGGTCAGCGTGCGGTGGCTCTTCGGGCTGCCCATGACGAAAGCGCCGCCGTGGATGTACAGCGTGCGCCGCGCCGGATCGGCGCCGGGCGCCAGCACCCACTCGCCGGGCACGCCGGCGCAATCCGCCGGCGCGATGCTCACGTCGAGCACGCGGTCGGCGAAGAGCCCGTCCAGGTACTTGCGCAGCACCACGTTGCGCTGCCGCATCGGCACGCCCCGGAGCACGTCCTGCACGCCGCCGAGCGAGGCGATCACCGCCTGGATCTCGGGGCCCGGGGCGTCGCCGCGCGAAAAGCGCTCGCCGGTCTCGCGGTCGTGGGTCGACAGGTCGGCGCCGCGCAGATGCCAGCGGCCCACCGCCCAGACTCCGGCGGCGGCCACCACCAGCACCAGCACCAGTTCAAACATCCGCGCTTCTCCCGCATGCCGCGGCCTTCGTCGAAGGCGTCGTGGCGCAGCATAGCGCCAGCCGCCCGGTGCGCCGCCGTCCTGGTGGGGCCGGGCTGCGGCCTTGGCTGCCGCAGCCTTGCGGGCGCGTGAAGGTTGCGTCGCCGCGCCGCAGGAAATTGAGCCCACTCAATGGCAGCCCGCAGGACGCAGCCTGCCGCCTCGGCAAGCCCCCGCCGGGCCGCTACATTGATTCAAGCCGCCCATGCGCGGCGGCTGGGTTCGGTGAGGAGGGGTTTCAAATGAGTCAGCCTGGTTGCGTTCGCTTGGCCTTGTCGGGCGCGGCGTTCACGGTAGCCCTTGCCAGCTTCGGCGCCGCTGCGGCCGAAGTCGATTTGCGATCGTGGGGCGCCGAGTCGTATCCCGCCGTGGCCGGCTTCGGCGCGGGCAAGTGGACGACCGCCGCGGACGGGAGTGCCGTGACGCAGTCGGTCAACGGCCAGCCGACGCTGTTCGTCAGCGACTTCAGCGTGTTCGGCACCGATGTCCGCGGCAGGATCCGGGTCAACTCGGCCAGCGACGACGACTTCGTCGGCTTTGCCATCGGATACAAGCCGGGCGATACCGGCAATGCGGGTGCCGACTACCTGCTCGTGGATTGGAAGCAGCGAACGCAGAGCTTCAATTTCGGCCCGCCGTCCGATACCCCGGGCAGCACGGCCAAGGTTGGGCTTGCGGTCTCGCGAGTCAGCGGCATTCCCACCGCAGACGAGTTCTGGGGCCATGTCAACTTCGATGCCGACGGCAACGGCTTGCAGGAACTGGCGCGCGGCGCCACTCTGGGCGCCACGGGATGGAACGAGATGGTGGACTACAAGTTCCGCTTCGTCTTTCAGCCCACGGCGCTGCAGGTCTACGTCGACGAGCAGCTGGAGCTGTCGATCAACGGCGCCTTCGCGGACGGCCGGATGGCCTTCTACAACTTCTCGCAGGGCAACGTGACCTACAGCGCGTTCACGCTCGACCCGGCGCCGCCGGTGCCGGAGCCAGCCACCTGGGCGCTGCTGCTGGGTGGCTTGGCCGCGTTGACCAGCCGGGCCCGGCGGCAGGCTCGCCGTGAAGCTTAGGCCCGCGCCCGGCAGGATCGGCCGCCAAGCCCGCAACCATCCCTCGACAACGGACAAGACATGAAGAAACTCTCAGCCGCAGTCATTGCCGCGCTCGGTATCACGCTCGCGCAAGGCGCCGGCGCAGCGATTTCCCACGATGCCGGCACCGGGATCATGACCGATTCGACTGCGCAGCAGGCCTGGGTGCTGCATGGCATCGGCTTCGGCTCCAGTTACCTGTTTCCGGGCTTCGCGAACACATGGGTCGCCGAACTCAACGACAAGGCCTACGGCGGTTTCGCCAATTGGCGCTTGCCCACCGTCGCCGCTCCGACGGACGGCAGCCCTCCGGACTCCGCCAGCGGCGACCTGGGACAACTGTTCGCAAACCTGTCGGCCGAATTGCCAGACAGGAGCCAGTGGCCGTTCAACCTGGGCAGTTTCGACTACGGCGGCAACATCATCTACAGCGATGCCCCGGTCCCGGGCACGGTGAATTACTGGGGCCTGAAGTTCGGCGATGGCCGCTACGTCAACGTCTATCCGGGCTATGCCTATGCCTATGTCGGCGTGATGGCGGTGCATGCCGTGCCCGAACCCCAGACCTGGGCGCTGATGCTGCTGGGCCTGGCGGCAGTGGCAGGCTTGCGACGCCGCCGCTCGCTCGGCAGATCCTGAAGCGGCCGATGTCCAGCGGAACGGCCACGGCCGCCGCGCTGCCCCTGATCAACGCGCGCCGGCATTCACCAGGATCTGCACCATCGGCTCGTAGCCGCGCTCGCGCGCCAGCTGCAGCGGCGTGCGCCCGGCCCGGTCGGCGAGCTGCGTGCTCGCGCCGGCCTGCACCAGCGCCTGCAGCGTGGCCACGTGGCGCGGCCCGCCGTTGCCCAGCACGATCGACTCGATCAGCGCGGTCCAGTGCAGGTTGTTCACGTGGTCCAGCGGCGCGCCGGCCTGGATCAGCTGCCGCACCACGCCGTCATGGCCCAGGTGCGCGGCGGCAATCAGCGCGGTGCCGTCGTAACGGCTGGTGATCAGCTTCGCGCTGGCGCCCAGTGCCAGCAGCAGCGCCAGCGTCTCCTCGTCGTCGGCCACCGCCGCAATGGTCACCGCGTCGTAGCGGTCGTTTTCCAGTGCGCCCAGGTCGGCGCCGCCCTTCGCCAGCACGCGCACGGCCTCGCGGCGCTTGGCGAAGGTGGCCACGTGCAGCGGTGTGCGGCCGTGGCCGTCGCGCGCATTCGGGTCGGCGCCAGCGGCCAGCAGCTGCGCAATGCGCGCCGCATCGCCCTGCGCGGCCGCTGCATGCAGGCCGGTGTAGCGGGCGGCCTCGGCCGGGCTGGGCGGTGTCTGTGCGGCGGCTGGCCCCGCCAGGGCCGCGGCCAACACGAAGGCGAAGGTTCGCAGAGGCAGAAACCAGTACATGCGCGATTCTGGCACCGCGGCGGTGCCGGCCTCAGGCGGCCAGGAAGCGCTCCACCAGCGCGTACTGCTCGACCGTGTTCAAGGTCGGCGCATGGCCGCAGCCGGCGATCTGCACCACGACGGCCCGGGGCCCACGGTTGCGCATGGCGTCGGCTACCTCGGGCAACAGCAGGTCGGAGTGCTCACCGCGCAGGCACAGCACCGGCAGGTCCAGGCTGTCCCAGGTCTCCCATAGCGCGTAGTCGTCGGCATGGTGGGTGAACTGCATCACCATCGACGGGTCGTAGTGCGGCGTGACGCGGCCGTCGTCCAGACGGCGGGTGGAGGTCTCGGTCAGGCGCCGCCATTGCGCATCGTTCATTGCGCCGTAGGGCTTGTAGACGGTGCGGAAGTACTGCTCCAGCTCACTGACCGTGTCGAAGGCCGGCGGGTTGGCGGCATAACTGCGGATGCGCTGGACGGCGGCGTCGGCCAGTTGCGGGCCGACATCGTTGAGCACCATGCGCCGGATGCGCCCGCGCAGGCTGCCGGCCGCCGCTTTCAGGCCGATGGCGCCGCCCATCGACGTGCCGAGCCAGTGCACGCGGTCCAGGCCGAGCTGGCCGACCAGCGCCGCGGCCAGCTGCGCATAGAAGGCCAGGCAGTATTCCTGCGCCGGCTGCGGGCTCCATTGGCTCAGGCCGCGGCCGATGGTGTCGGGGCAGATCACGCGGTAGCGCTGCGCCAGGTGCGCCGCGATGTCGTCCATGTCGCGCCCGGTGCGCGCCAGGCCGTGCCAGGCGATCACCGTCTCGTCGTGGCCGCTGCCCCACTCGGTGTAGTGCAGCTCGCGGTCGAGGCAACCGATGTAGTTCGACGTGAAGCTCATGATCGGTTCCGCAAGGCGCCCAGCCGCAGCCGGCCCACCACCCCGGCGGGGAAGTGGTAGACCGACAGCACGAACAGCACGCCCAGCCACAGCAGCCAGCGGTCGGGCGAGACCAGCTGCGACAGCAGCGGCACGCCCTCGAGCGCGCCGCCCGCCACATTCAGCAGGTCCTGCAGGTAGTTCTGCGCGAACACGAACAGCACCGAGCCAATGACGGCGCCGTACATCGTGCCCATGCCGCCGATGACGACGATCAGCAGGATGTCGAGCATGATCTCGAAGCTCAGCGTGGTGTCCGGGCCGGTGTAGCGCAGCCACAGCGCCAGCAGCGCGCCTGCGACCGTGGCGAACAGCGCCGACAGCACGTTGCTCAGCGTGCGGTAGACCACCGTGCGGTAGCCGATGGCCTCGGCACGGAAGTCGTTCTCGCGGATCGCCTGCAGCACGCGGCCGAAGGGGCTGTTGACGATGCGCAGCAGCAGCAGGAACAGCGCCAGCACCGCGAAGAACAGCACGTAGTAGGCGAAGATCTTGCCGTCCAGCAGCAGGCCGAAGACCGGGTTCTCGAAGGGCTCGAACGAGGGGCTGAGCCACTCGGGGTTCTTGAAGCTCAGCCCGTCCTCGCCGCCGGTCACGTCGCTCAGCTGCGAGGCCAGCGTCTGGAAGGCCGCGGCCACGGCCAGCGTGATCATGGCGTAGAAGATCGCCTTGACGCGCAGGCTGAACAGCCCGATCACCAGCGACAGCACCAGCGACAGCGCCAGCGCCACGGCCAGGCCGACGAGCACCGCGGCGAAGCCCTCGCCCATGCGCGTGCTGGCCACCGCGATGCCGTAGGCGCCGATGCCGAAGAACATGGTGTGCGCAAAGCTGACGATGCCGGTGTAGCCGAGCAGCAGGTCATAGCTGGCCACCAGCAGCACGAAGACCAGGATCTTGGCTGCCACGCCCAGCGCCTTGCTGCCGGGGAACAGGAAGGGCGCGAAAGCCAGCCCCAGCAGCACCAGCAGCAGCGCCAGTGCCAGCCAGCGGCTTCGCGGCAGGTCGTGCGACAGCAGTCGATTCAGCAGCATGGCGCTATCGGTTGGTGACGGGGTAGAGGCCCTGCGGCCGCCACAGCAGGATGGCCACCATCAGCCCGATGTTGGAAAACAGCGCCACCTTCGGCGCCAGGTAGCCGGTGTAGTTGGCCATCAGGCCGACGAGCAGCGCGCCGACGAAACATCCAAAGGTCGACCCCAGCCCGCCGATGATGATGACGATGAAGATCAGCACGTTGACCTGCGCGCCGATCTGCGGCACCACCGACTGCTGGTACAGCCCCCACATCACGCCGCCCAGGCCGGCCAGCGCGCTGCCGGCGACGAACACGCCGACGAACAGGCGCCGGATGCGGTAGCCCAGGCTTTCGACCATCTCGCGGTCCTGCACGCCGGCGCGGATCAGCAGCCCGACCTTGGTGCGGTTGAGCGCGAACACCAGCAGCGCAAACACCACCAGGCCGATGGCCACCGCCAGCACGCGGTACTTCTCGATCGATGCGTCGCCGACCACGAAGCTGCCGCGCAGCGCCGTGGGCAGCGGCAGCGCGATCTGCAGCGGCCCCCAGACGACCTTGATCAGCTCCTCGCCGACGATCATGCCGCCCATGGTGATGAGGATCTGCTTCAGGTGCAGGCCGTAGACCGGGCGCACGATGAGGCGCTCGAAGGCCAGGCCCACCGCGCCTGCCGCGGCCATGGCTACCAGCATCGCGGCGAACACCGCCGCCAGGTTGCGCAGCAGCGATTCGCTGGCCGTCCAGTCGGCCATGCCCCCCATCACGCTGGTGGCGACGAAGGCGCCCAGCGCGATGAACACGCCATGGCCGAAGTTCAGCACGTCCATCAGGCCGAAGATCAGCGTCAGGCCCGAGGCGATGATGAAGATGATCAGCCCCATCGCCAGCCCGGCCACGCTGAGCGTGACCCAGGTCGACGACGAGCCGACCAGCGGCCAGGCGGCCAGCAGCACGCCAAACAGCAGCGCGATCGGCCGCCAGTCGAACTCGGCCTTGGGCACGGCGGCCGCAGCGGGCGCGGGCGGGGCGGCAGTGTTCATGGGTGCGCTCCGAGTGAAAGACCCAGCAGCCGGTGCTGCAGCGATTCGTCGGCGGCCAGTTCGGCCATCGCGCCGGCATGCACGACGCGGCCGTTGTCCATCACGGCCACTCGGTCGCCCAGCGCCTTGGCCATCTGCACGTTCTGCTCCACCAGCAGGATGGTCGTGTCCTGCGCCTTCAGCTGGCGGAAGGCGTCGATCAGGTTGTTGATGATCGACGGCGCCAGGCCCTTGCTCGGCTCGTCGATCAGCAGCAGTTCGCGCGGCTCGATGATGGCGCGCGCGACGGCCAGCATCTGCTTCTGCCCGCCGGAGAGCTTGCCGGCCGGATAGAGCCAGAACTTTTTCAGCGCCGGGAACAGGCCGAAGATCCATTCCAGCCTTGCGGTGTCCAGCTCGGCGGCGCGGCGCGCGCTGCGCGCGGCCAGCACCATGTTCTCCTGCACCGTCAGGTCGGTGAAGATGCCCATGGCCTCGGGCACGTAGGCCACGCCGAGCTGCGCGATGTCCGGGGTCGCCAGCAGCCCGCCGGGGCCGCCGATCTGCCGGCCCTTGAAGCGCACCGCGCCCTGCGAGGCCGGCCACAGGCCCATGATCGTGCGCAGCGTGGTCGTCTTGCCGGCGCCGTTGCGGCCGAGCAGCATCGTTACCTGGCCGGGCGGCACCGCCAGGTCCACGCCATGCAGGATGTGGTACGCGCCGATGTGCGTGTGCACGCCCTGCAGCTCCAGCACGGTGTTCATGCTGCCCCCCGGGCGCCTGCGGCACCGGCCCCCTGCGGGGGCGCGAGCCATCGCGGGGCGGCCCTGCGCCGGCTCATGCGGCCTCTTCCGGGACGATGCCCAGGTAGGCCTGCTGCACGACGGGCGAGGCGATCACCGCGGCCGGCTCGCCATCGGCCACCAGCGCACCGTTGTGCAGCACGACGATGCGGTCGGCCAGTTCGCTGACCACGTCCATTTTGTGTTCCACCAGCAGGATCAGCCGGTCCTTGCGCGCCTTGAGCGCGCGGATCAGGTCCAGGATCACCGGCACCTCGTCCACGCTCATGCCGGCGGTGGGCTCGTCGAACATGTAGACCTTGGGGTCCAGCGCCATCAGCAGCGCCACTTCCAGCTTGCGCTGGTCGCCATGCGGCAGGCCGGCGGCATGGGCGTCGCGCTTGTCGTCCAGGCGCACCGACCGCAGGATCTCGCGCGCCTCTTCGATCCAGGCCTTGCGGTCGAGCCAGATGCTGAAGAGGTCCAGCCCCAGGCCGCCGCGGCGGCCGCTTTCGCGTGCCTGAACCGCCAGGCGCACGTTCTCCCGCACCGTCAGGTTGGGAAACAGCTGCGTCAGCTGGAAGGCGCGGCCCAGGCCGCGGTGCGTGCGCAGCGGCGCCGGCAGCCGGGTGATGTCCTCGCCGCCGAGCAGCACCTGCCCCCCGGTCGCCGGCAGCTGGCCGGAGATGAGGTTGAAGTAGGTGGTCTTGCCCGCGCCGTTGGGCCCGACGATGGCCGTCAGCGTGCCCGGCGCGAAGGCGCAGGACACATGGTCGACAGCCACGTGGCCACCGAAGCGGATCGTCAAGTCGCGGGTCTCTAGCACGGTGCTGCCGCCCGGCCTGAAGGCCGGGCGTTGGTCAATCTGACTGGAGCCCCCGCTTGGAGGGGCTCGGGGGAGCGAAACGTTCAGCGCGAAGCGTTGAAGCGCAAGCGCTTCAACGCTTGTTCCGGATCGGCACGTCCATCTCGGAGGCCTTGATCTCGCGCACCAGTTCGGGCACGCCCCAGGCGAAGGCCGGGTCCACCTTGATCTTGAAGTGGTACATGTCCTGCATCGCCTGGTGGTCTTCCTTGCGGAAGGTCATCTTGCCCTTCGGCGTCTCGAAGCTCATGCCTTCCATGGCGGCGATCAGCTTGTTGGTGTTGGTGTCGCCATTGGTCTTCTTCAGCGCCTCGACCACCGCGATCGCCGCCGCCATGCCCCCAGCGGTGAAGAAGTCAGGCGGGCTCTTGAACTGCGAGTAATGGCGGGCCACCAGCCACTCGTTGACCTTGTTCTTCGGGATGCCGAAGTAGTAGTACAGGCCGCCTTCCATGCCAGGGAACTGCTTGTAGGCCACCATCGCCGGCAGGATGTTGCCGCCCGTGGCAATCTCGATGCCGTAGCGCTTGAGGTCCATGTCGGCGATCTTGAAGGGGTTGCCGCCGGCCCAGATGATCCACACCTGCTTCTTGCCTGGCAGGTCCTTCAGCTTGTCGATGATGCGCTGGCCGGCCGCGGTGAAGTCGGTGGTGGCCGCGGGCAGGTATTCCTCGTGCACGATCTTGGCCTTCTTCAGCGCATCCTTGAAGGCCTTGACGCCGTCCTTGCCGAAGGCGTTGTCCTGCGCCAGCGTGACGATGTTGCTGCCGGCGTTGTCCAGCGCCGCCGCGTTGGCGATCGCGTCCTGGCTGCTGTTGCGGCCGGTGCGGAAGATGTACTTGTTCCATTTGTCGCCGGTGATCGAATCGGCCACCGCCGGCTCCACCAGCAGGATCTTCTTGTACTCCTCGGCCACCGGCAGCATCGCCAGCGCCACCGGGCTGGCGGTGGGGCCGACGGCGATGTCCACCTTGTCGTCGGCATAGGCCTGGGCCAGCAGGTTCTTGCCCACGTCAGGCTTGCCCTGGTCGTCCTTCTCGATGACCACCAGCTTCTTGCCGGCGACGGCCATGGTGCCGTTGGTGGCGTAATCCAGTCCCAGGCTGAAGCCGGTGATGGTCTGCTTTGCAAAAGCTTCCAGCGGGCCGGTCTTGCTGGCGATGAGGGCGATCTTCACTTCGCCCTTGTTCTGGGCAAGGGCGGTGCCGAAGGGCAGCGCCGCCAGCGTCGCAGCCAGCGCGGCGGCGGCAAGCCAGGATGGGATGGTTCGGGTCACGTCGGGGTCTCCTTCAGTGGGAATGCGCGGAATGCAGAGCGCCGCAGAATGAGTCATAGCACCGCAACGCCCATGCCATCGCGCGCCGAATCAGTGCCAACCCTTAAAGTCGGGCGGTTTCGGCCCCAAATACCGGCTTGAGCACACCCGGGCAGGGCTGAAATCGTCTGATCTCAGGACATTGCCCTCAGCGTTGGTGAGCCATTTGTCCGGAAAGCGGACAGTTTGCGCGAACTTTCAACGCGGCACCAGCTTCGCTCCAGTGAGCTGCTCCTGCGCCTCGACCAGCGAAGGCACGAACTTGCCGCCGTGGCCCAGCGCACAGGCCAGCACCAGCGACTGGTGAACCGCCTCGCCCACCACCGACGGCGCGCCCAGGTTCTCGGCCAGGTGGGTGTAGTAGCGCACGTCCTTGCGCGCGTTGTTCAGCTCGAACTTCATGCCGCCCAGGTCGCCCTTCAGCGTCTTGGCCATCACCTGGAAAATGCCCGAGTTCACCAGCCCGGCCGACACCAGCTCGACCAGCTTGTTCGGGTCGATGCCGGCGCGCTGGCCCACGGCAAAGGCCTCGGCGATGCTGGTGCACATGGCCTGCGCGATGAAGTTGTTGAGCAGCTTGATGATGTGCCCGGCGCCGGGCCCGCCGACATGGAACACGTTCTCGGCAAAGCAGCGCAGCACCGGCTCGAGCCGCGCGAAATCGGCCGCATCGGCGCCGACCATCACGTTCAGCTTGCCGGCCTCGGCCTCCACCGGCGTGCGCGCCAGCGGCGCGTCGATGTAGCGCACGCCTTGCGCCGCGCAGGCCTCGCGCAGCCTGGCGGTGGAATCGGGCTCGCTGGTCGAGGTGTCCACGATCGTCAGCCCCTTGGCCGCGCCGGCGAGCAGGCCGTTGGCGCCCAGGACCGCGGCTTCCACCTGCGGCGAGCCGGTGACGCACAGCAACACGATGTCGCTGCCCGCGGCCAGCGCCTTGGCCGACGCGGCCTTCGTGGCGCCGGCCGCCAGCAGGTCGGCCACGCGCTCGGCGTTGCGGTGCACGGTCAGCGCCAGCGGGTGGCCCTTGGCGAGCAGGTTCTTGGCCATGCCGTGGCCCATCATTCCCGATGCGCCGATGAATCCGATGCGGTCCATGTTCAGTCTCCTGTGCCGAGGGCCGCATTGTGCGGCGGCGTGGCGCCGGGTAGCGCGAGCTTCTGGTACAGCGTGGCGCGCGAGATGCCGAGCAGCCGTGCCGCGGCCAGCTTGTTGCCGCCGGTGCGCTGCAGCGCCTGCCGGATGGACCGGGCTTCCAGCTCGGCCAGCGCCTGCGGCAGCGGCACCCAGTCCTGCGCGTCGGCGGGCTCGGTTCGCCACGTGCTGTGCAGCGCGTCGGCCGGCTCGCCGCGCGACGCCGTCGCAGGCGCCAGCGCCGCCGACAGCGCACCGAAGTGCCTGGCGCCCAGGCTCAGGTCGTCGGTCATCAGCGTGGCCTGCTCCAGCACGTTGCGCAGTTCGCGGATGTTGCCCGGCCAGGTGTGCCGCGACAGCAGGTCCAGCGCCTCGGCGTTCAGGCTCTTGTGCGGCAGGCCGCTGCGCCGCGAGATGTCCTCGGCCAGCGTCTCGACCAGCGCCTCCAGGTCGTCCAGCCGCTCGCGCAGCGGCGGCAGGCGTATCGGCAGCACGTTGAGCCGGTAGTACAGGTCGGCGCGGAAGCTGCCCGCAGCCACCATCGCCGGCAGGTCGCGGCTGGTGGCGGCGATGACGCGCACGTCGATGCGCTGCACCTGGTTGCTGCCCAGCGGCTCGAGCTCCTGCTCCTGCAGCACGCGCAGCAGCTTGCTCTGCAGCGCCAGCGGCATGTCGCCGATCTCGTCGAGCAGCAGCGTGCCGCCGTTGGCCGCCTTGAACTTGCCGTCGCGGCCCTTGCGTTCGGCGCCGGTGTAGGCCCCCGGCGCCACGCCAAAGAACTCGGCTTCGAGCAGCGTCTCCGGCACCGCCGCGATGTTGACGCCGACGAAGGGCTTGCCGGCGCGCGCACTGGCCGCATGGATGCCGTGCGCCAGCAGCTCCTTGCCGGTGCCGGTTTCGCCCAGCAACAGCACCGTGCTGTCGGTCTGCGCGACACGCCGCGCCTGGCGCTTGACCTCCACCGCCGCCGCGCTGCTGCCGATGAAGCTGGCGATGCTGTACTTGGGCCGGCGCTGCGCCGCCAGCTGCTGGCGCGCGCTGTCCAGCTCGCGCTGCAGCCGCGCGAACTTGGTCATCAGCGGCTGCATCGTCGTCTCCGGCTGGTCCAGCAGCACCATGCCGAAGGCGCCGATCACCTGGCCACTGTCGTCGCGCAGCGGCAACCGGCTGACCAGGAAGGTGCCGGCCTGGTTGCTGAGCAGGTCCACCAGGATCGCTTTGCCGCTGTCGATCACCTCGTTCATCATCGTGTTCGGCACCACTTCCTCGACCCGCTTGCCTACGAACTGCTCGGCGCTGTCGAAGCCCAGCGCCGGCAGGAACTGCTTGTAGCTCTCGCTGATCCAGACGATGCGGTGCTGGCGGTCGACCAGCATCGAGCCCATCGCCGTGCTGGTGAAGACGTCGAACATGCTCTTCGCCGCCAGCTTGAGCATCGCGTCGTCGGGCAGCTTGTTCATGGTGGCGGCGCGTCAGGCAGGTAGGCGCCGCACTTTAGGCGGCGGCGAGTCTGATGTCCAGATGTTGGACACAGCGCCTGCGCAAACTGCAAGCATCCGCCGCTGCAACTCCATGATTACGGAATTACGATTCCTTCATGGTCGAACCGATACCCCTGCGCGGCAGTTCGCTGCACGATGGCGTGGCTGCCCGGCTGCGCTCGATGGTCTTCGAGCGCCAGTTGGCCCCCGGCCAGTGGATCGACGAGAAGGCGTTGGCCAAGTCCTGGCTGGTCAGCCGCACGCCGCTGCGCGAGGCGCTCAAGGTGCTGGCCGCCGAGGGCCTGGTGGAACTGGTGCCGCAGCGCGGCTGCCGCGTCATCGAACTTCCCGACGACGATGCCGACGACCTGTTCCCGGTGATGGCGCTGCTGGAAGGCCGCTGCGCGCATGAAGCCGTGCTCAGGGCCGGCAACGCCGACATCGCCGAACTGAAACGCCTGCACGACGACCTGGAGCGCCACGCCGCGGCCCGCGATGTCGACGGCTACTGCCGGGCCAACCAGGTGTTCCATTCGCGCGTGCAAGCGCTGGCTGCCAACCGCTGGCTGGACCGTGCCACAGGCGATCTTCGCAAGTTCCTGCGCCTGCTGCGCGGCGTGCAGCTCAACCTGCCGGGGCGCATCGACGCGTCGATCAACGAGCACAGGGTGCTGATCGACGCTTTCGTGCAACGCGATGCGGCGCGCGCCGAGCGCGCGATGCACGACCACCTGATGGCCCAGCTGCAGGCGCTGAAGCAGTTGCGCGCGATCGAGCAGCCGCAGGGCACGAGCCATGCTGGATGAACTGTGCCAGGCCGCAGCGCGGCAGCGCGCCAACCACGAGCGTCCCGAGCTGCGCCGCCGCGGCGCCGCCGATTTCGACAAGGCGCGCGACCGCCTTCGCAAGCTGTGCGGCGGCGACCTGGCCGCGCTGCAGCGGGCGGCCACGCACGGCAAGCTGGACAAGGAATCGACGGCCGCGCTGCTGACGCTGTGCGCCGCCTACCTGCCGCACCTGTCGTCCATGCCCGCAGGCGGCCCGGTGGCGCGCTTTCAGCTGGGCAATGGCGCGCGGCAGGAGCGGCGCAACGCCCGTGGCAACATGTCGCCCAAGGGCTTGAAGCAGTCCTTCGGCATCATGGTCCACTGCCTCTACGACCAGGACAAGATCGAAGCCAGCCACGAACGAATTTCAAGCAAGGTGGAGTGGCGCGCTCGCGCGCCGTGCCCACCGTGATGCAGGTTCCCCACCGCAACAACACGGAGACAAGACCCATGAGAACCGAACGCCGCAGCCTGCTGCTCGCCGCCTCGCTGGCCCTGGCCAGCCCGCTGGCACTGGCCCAGGCCGCCGCCTGGCCGACCAAACCGGTGACCATCGTCGTGCCCTTTCCCGCCGGCGGCGGCACCGATGCCTTTGCAAGGCCGCTGAGCGCGCACCTGAGCAAGGTGCTGGGCAGGCAGTTCGTCATCGACAACAAGGGCGGTGCCGGCGGCACCGTCGGCGCCGGCGTGGCGGCGCGCGCCGCGCCGGACGGCTACACCCTGTTCATGGGCGCGGTGCACCATGCGATCGCACCGTCGATCTACCCGAAGCTGGACTACAACATCGAGACCGACTTTGTGCCCATCGGCCTGGTGTCGAGCGTGCCGCAGGTGATCGTGGTCAACGCCCAGCGCATGCCGGTGGCCGACTTCAAGGCCTTTCTCGACAGCGTGAAGAAGAACCCGGGCAAGTTCAACTACGGGTCGGCCGGCAACGGCACCAGCCACCACTTGGCGGGCGAGCTGTTCAAGCTGCAGACCCAGACCTTCATCACCCACATCCCCTACCGCGGCGCCGGCCCGGCGCTGCAGGACCTGATCGCCGGCCAGGTGGACATGATGTTCGACGGCCTGGGCTCGTCGGCCGCGCACATCAAGGGCGGGCGCATCAAGGCGCTGGCGGTGGCCTCGGACAAGCGCGCACCGGGCTTCCCCGACCTGCCGACCACCGTGGAGCTGGGCCTGCCCAGCTACCAGGTGGCCACCTGGTACGGGTTGTGGGCGCCGAAGGGCACGCCCAAGGACGTGGTCGAGCGCATCCAGGCCGAACTGCGCAAGGCGCTGAACTCCGACGAGCTCAAGGCCGCCTGGACCGGCATCGGCTCGACCACGCCCGACCTGTTCGGCGAGGCCTACGGCCGCTTTGTCAGCGCCGAAGTCAAGCGCTGGGCCGAGGTGGTCAAGGCCTCTGGCGCGAAGCTGGAGTGAGTACCGGCGCGGTACGGTTGCAGCCGGCCGACGCGGCCGGCGTGGCGCGGGTGACGCTCAGCCATCCGGCCAAGCTGAACGCGCTCAGCGTGGCCATGTGGCAGCAGCTGCGCGAGGCCTTCGCGGCCTGCAGCGCCGCCGCGCACAGCACGCGCGTCATCGTCGTCCAGGGCGAAGGCGCCAACTTCGCCGCCGGTGGCGACATCGACGAGTTTGCGGGCTTCCGCTTCGACGAGGATCGGCTGCGCCAGTTTCACGAGGCCGGCGTGGCGCCCGCGCTGCGCGCGATGCTCGACTGCGACATCCCGGTGCTGGCGCAGATCGAAGGCGCCTGCATCGGTGGCGGGCTGGAGATCGCCGCCTGCTGCGACCTGCGCATCTGCGGCCGTGGCAGCCGCTTCGGCATCCCGATCGCCCGGCTGGGCTTCCCGCTGGCGCCTTCGGAGGCGCAGATCGTCGCGCGCGTGCTGGGCCTGCCGCTGCTGCGCGAATTGCTGCTCGAGGCGCGGCTGCTCGGCGCCGACGAGGCGCTGGCCCGCGGCATCGTCAACCGCGTCGTCGACGACGCCCTGGTGGCCCAGGAGGCGCAAGCCGCCGCCGAACGCATTGCCGCGCTGTCGCCGCAGGCGCAGCGCATCAACAAGCGCACGCTGCGCCAGCTGGCCGAAGGCGGGCCCACCACCGCGCAGCGGCATGAGCACTTCGGCTATGCCGATTCGGCCGAGCACCGCGAAGGCCTGGCCGCCTTCGTGGAACGGCGCCCGGCACGCTTTTGGACCGACCCGACGCCTCCATGAAGAACGACAACCTCTTTGCCGCGCTGCGCGCGGCCTTCCCCGCCGACCTGGACCGCACCGCGATCGAAACCGCCGACGGCCCCGGCGCGCCGCCTTCGGGGGGGGCGCCGCACAGCGGCGACGGGGCAGCTCTGTACTACACCTGGCGCGACCTGGAACGCGGCACCGCCATGCTGGCCAACCTGCTGCTGTCGCTGGAGCTGCCCGAGGGCACGCGCGTGGCCGTGCAGACCGAAAAAAGCGTCGAGGCGCTGATGCTGTACCTGGCGGTGTTGCGCGCGGGCTACGTCTACCTGCCGCTGAACACCGCCTACCAGGCCGGCGAGGTCGAGTACTTCATCGGCAATGCCGAGCCCGGCGTGCTGGTGTGCTCGCGCAGGAACTTCGGCTGGGTCAGCAAGCTCGCCTTCAAGGCCGGCACGCGCAACGTGTTCACGCTCGACGACGACCGCAGCGGCAGCCTGCTCGACCGCGCCGCGCTGATGAGCGACCAGCACGTGCCGGCGCAGCGCGCTGCCGGCGACCTGGCGGCCATCCTCTACACCAGCGGCACCACCGGGCGCAGCAAGGGCGCGATGCTGACGCACGGCAACCTGCTGAGCAACGCGCGGGTGCTCAAGGACTGTTGGGGCTGGCGCGGCGACGACGTGCTGATCCACGCGCTGCCCATCTTCCACGTGCACGGGCTGTTCGTCGCCTCGCACGGCGCGCTGCTGGCCGGCGCCAAGATGATCTGGTTCGGCAGGTTCGACGCACGCCGGGTGGTCGAGCGGCTGAGCGAGGCCACCGTCTTCATGGGCGTGCCCACGCTGTACGTGCGCATGCTGGCCGAGCCCGCGCTGACCCGCCAGGCCTGCGCGCGGATGCGGCTGTTCATCGCCGGCTCGGCGCCGCTGCTGATCGAGACCTTCAACGAATGGGCCGAACGCACCGGCCACGTCATCCTCGAGCGCTACGGCATGAGCGAGACCGTCATGCTGACTTCCAACCCCTGCGACCCCGCGCAGGGCGAGCGGCGCGGCGGCACGGTGGGCTTCCCGCTGCCCGGCGTGGGCCTGCGCATCCGCGACGACGAGGGCCACCCGTTGCCGGCCGGCGAGATCGGCCACATTGAGGTCAAGGGGCCGAACGTCTTCAAGGGCTACTGGCGCATGCCGGAGAAGACCGCCGAGGACTTCACCACCGACCTGTGGTTCAAGACCGGCGATGTCGGCAAGATCGGCGGTGACGGCTACGTCAGTATCGTGGGTCGCAGCAAGGACTTGATCATCAGCGGCGGCTACAACGTCTATCCTGCGGAAGTGGAAGAGTGCATCAACCAGTTGCCGGGCGTGGCCGAATCCGCGGTCATCGGCGTGCCCCATGCCGATTTCGGAGAGGCGGTGGTGGCCGTGGTGGCGCCCAGGCCCGGCGCTGCGCCGGACGGAGCGGCGATCATGGCCGCGCTGAAGGCGCGGATCGCCAACTTCAAGGTGCCGAAGGCGGTTTTCGTGGTGGCCGACCTGCCGCGCAATGCCATGGGCAAGGTGCAGAAGAACCTGCTGCGCGAGCAGCACAAGGCGCTGTTCAGCACATGAGCGACGCCGTGGCATCGCCGGCCGACGACCGCTGTCCGCGCTGCTGCGGCGCCTTCCGATGCGGCATGAACGCTCCCGCGCCCTGCGCCTGCAGCACCGTGATGCTGGATGCGGCCACGCTGGCCCGGCTCAGGCAGCGCTACAGCGGCTGCCTGTGCCTGGGCTGCCTGCGTGTGCTGGCCACGGCCGAGCCCGCCGGGCCTGCTGTACTGGCGGCCCGGTGGGGCTGAAGCCCGCGCCGCGGCACGCATGCCGCCCGCCGGACCCGGATGCCGCCGCCGAGGCAGACGCTTTGGCTGCGCTGAAGCGCGTCAAACGCCAGCTGATCGAACGCCATGTGCGGCCCGAAGACCGGCGCGGCCTGGCTGCGGTGGCGCTGACCTTGCTGCCGCTCGCCGCGCTGGGCTGCGCGGCCTGGCTCGCCAGCGGCCGGTCTTTTGCGCTGACGGCCGCGATCACCCTGCTGGCCAGCCTGTTCCTGCTGCGCGCCTTCGTGCTGATGCACGAATGCGGGCACGGCAGCCTGTTCCGCAGCGCGCGGCTCAACCGCGGCTTCGGCTTCCTGCTCGGCGTGCTCACCGGCATGCCGCAGTACGTGTGGTCGCAGCACCACCAGTTCCACCATGCCCACAACGGCAACTGGGACCGTTACCGCGGCCCGCTGAATGTCTTGCCGGTGAGCGAGTACGCCGCCATGAGCGGCGCGCAGCAGCGCCGCTACCGGCGGGCGCGCAGCATCTGGCTGGCGCCGCTGGCCGGCTTCCTGTACGTGGTGCTGAACCCGCGGCGCACCTGGCTCAAGGGCTGCGCCGGGTTGCTGCGTCACCTGTGGACGCAGCGGCACCTGCAGGCGGGCCTGCCGCTCGGTGCGCGCATCGCCGCCTTCCACACGCCCTGCTGGTCGTCGGTGCAGGAACTGCGGCACATGAGCTGGAACAACGCGGCCGTGCTGCTGCTGTGGGGCGGCGCGGGCTGGATGATGGGGCCCGGGCTCTTCGTCGGCTTCTACATCGGTGCCTCGTCGCTGGCCGGCGGCGCGGGGCTGGTGCTCTTTGCGGTGCAGCACAACTTCGAGCATTCGCATGCCAGCGGCAACG
>JBEIHU010000036.1:0-23394 GCA_040381175.1 Burkholderiaceae bacterium | reverse complement strand
GCACGTGCATGCGCCCGCCCAGCGCGTCCACCACCTGCGGCTCGGCCGGCTCCTCGCCAGCCCCTCGGCGCGCCGCCACCGCCTTGCGTCTTGCTTCACCCATCGGGTGAGCGTGCCAAGACAGCCTCCGCCCTCGCCAGTGCTGGCTCAACAGGCGTTCAGCAGCCGGCAACTGCCGGATTTAGGCTGACATCAGTTGGAGTCACCGGTCCAGCGTGGCAGCTTCATCCCGCTGAACATGGCCAGCACACGCAGGCCGCTGGCCACGACCACACCGGCGAGCAAGCCAATGCTGCCGTGCAGGTCCATGGCCTGCGCGCCCACCACCACCCAGCCGCCGGCGAAGGCGCACACGGCATAGGGCCGGCGATCGCGGAAGGCCCGCGGGATCTCGTTGACCACGATGTCGCGCAGCACGCCGCCGAAGGCCGCCGTGACCACGCCCATCAGCACCGCCACGATCGCGGGCAGCCCCTGCTCCAGCGCGATCTGCGTGCCGCTGGCGCTGAACAGGCCCAGCCCGAGCGCATCGGGCCACTGCATCGCACGCTCGGTGGGCTCGAAATGGCGCGCGCTCAGCACGAACATCGCTGCGATGCACAGCCCCAGAAGCACCCACAGCCAGACGGCATGCTCGACCCAGAAGAATGGCCTGCGATCCAGCAGCACATCGCGCAGCGTGCCGCCACCGAAGGCCGTGAGCCCGGCCACCACGCACACGCCGACGATGTCGAGCCGCTTGCGCGCGGCCTCGAGCAGGCCCGACAACGCGAAGGCCACGGTGGCCGTGGCTTCGACCGCGATCAGCAGCAGCGAATACAGCGGCGCGTCGAGCATCGGGCTCAGAAGGCGCGCCCCAGCACCGCCAGCACGAACACCAGCGTGCCCAGCGCCAGGTTCAGCGCCACGCGCAGGCGGATGGCGTTCAGCGCTGCGGCGGCCTGCGGCATCTCGCGCTCCTCCAGCCCGCGGCGCAGGCGCACGAACAGCGCGAAGCGGATGTGGCCGTACACCGCCATCATCAGCAGGCCGATGGCGAACATCGCGTGCACGCTCCAGTGTGCGGCCGCGAAGCCGCCGCGCAGCAGCAGCATCCACACACCGCTGACCAGCAGCACCGGCACCGCCACGCTGACCCAGCCGAAGAACCGCCCCAGCGCCGCGGCCATGAAGGGCAGCCGTTGCGGTGGCTCCAGCATCTGCACCGCGGCCGGGCGCACCGCGAAATGCATCACAGCCATGCCGCCCACCCAGAACGTGGCGGCCAGCAGGTGCAGGCTCAGCAGCGTGGCGTAGAGCATGGGCCAGGGCGCGTTCCGAGAGCGGGCAACGGACGGTTCGATGACACCGGCAACGCGGCTGTTTCCATCTGGGAGCGTGCGTCCCGCTTCATCGCCATCGGTGTGCCGGTTGGTCTTGTTGAGCTTGAGCGATGATATCGATGCGCCACTGACCGGCATCCCGACAAGCGACGAGCCGACGCGCCACGCCTGCCGCTGGCATGGCGCCGGTGGCCGAATCGCTGCGCACGGCACGATCGACCCACGACCCGCCAGGAGACAACCCCATGTCCGCCGTTCCCGACATCGAGCAACAGCGCCAGGCCTTCTACGGCCGCGCCGACACGCAGAGCCTGGCGCCGTTGTGGACCCGGCTGAAGTCGCTGGTGCCGCCGGAGCCCGTACCGGCGGGCGTGGCGCACCGCTGGGCCTACAACGAGGTGCGGCCCTACGTGCTGGAGTCCGCCGAACACATCAGCGCGCGCGAGGCTGAGCGCCGCGTGCTGATCCTCGAGAACCCGGGGCTGCGCGGCAGCTCGCAGATCACCAACTCGCTGTACGCCGGGCTGCAGCTGATCATGCCAGGCGAGGTGGCGCCCGCGCACCGCCACACGCAAAGCGCGCTGCGCTTCGTGGTCGAAGGCCACGGCGCCTACACGGCGGTAGATGGCGAGAAGACGCTGATGGAACCGGGCGACTTCGTCATCACACCCAGCTGGACCTGGCACCACCACGGCAACGACTCGGCCGGCCCGATGGTCTGGCTGGACGGGCTGGACATCCCGATCTGCGCGCTGTTCGCCAGCACCTTTCGCGAGGACCACGCCGCCGACGAGGCCGAGATCACGCGCCCAGCCGGCGATGCGCTGGCGCGCTACGGCAGCGGCCTGGCGCCGGTGGGCTGGCGCAACCCGTCGCTGAACTCGCCGGTCTTCAACTACCCCTATGCGCGCACCCGCGAGGCGCTGTTCGCGCTGGCCCGGGCCGGCGCACCCGACGCGCACCTGGGCCACCTGATGCGCTACATCAACCCTGCAGACGGCGGCTGGGCGATGCCGACAATCGCCACGATGATCCGGCTGCTGCCCCGGGGCTTCGACACCCGGGCCTACCGCAGCAGCGACAGCAGCGTCTTCGTCGTCGTCGAAGGCCGGGGCGAACTGCGCGTGGGCGCGCAGCGGCTGGCGCTGACGCCGCACGACGTCACGGTCGTGCCCGGCTGGATGGCCTACACGCTGCACGCGGCCGAGGATCTGGTGCTGTTCTCGTACTCCGACCGCGTGGCGCAGGAAAAACTGGGCTTCTGGCGCGAGCAGCGGGTCTAGCAGCAGACTGCGCAGCAGGCCGCGGCCGGCCTTCGGCTCGTGCGGCCGGGCCTTGGCCCCGGCCTCGATGGCCGGCAGCGCACGCGCCACGCAATGCCGGTAGCGCGCCGGCTCAGGGCCGCGCAGCGTCGGCGGGGGCGATCTTCACGCCTGCATCCTTGAGCAGGCGCTGGAACTCGGGTGAGTCCGCGATGATCTTGCCGGCCGCGGCTCGAAGCCGGTCGACGGCCTCGTCCGGCAGCACGAAGCTGGTCGGTTGCTGGTTCAGGTACGCGAGTTCGGCCTTGTCCTTCAGCGCCGGGAACGAGACGTCGATGGCGTAGATCTTGGCCTGCGGCACGCGGACGGCCGCGCAGAGCGGGGACTCCTTGGCGGTGGAGCAGCCGGCCAGCTGGCGCAGTTTGCGCGCGTTCTCCCAGCGCGCCGCGATGTCCTTCAGCAGTTCGACCGCCTCGTAGGAGTAGTGGTCGATCGGCACGCCGCTGGACTTGAGCAGCACGTCGACCATGCCCGGGCCCTGTTCCGAACGATCCCAGTCGGTGGGCGGCGACGACAGCGAGTTGACGACGAACACCACGATGCGCTTGACCCTGTCCAGCGGCGTGGGCTCGCCGGCGCCGTGCATCGCCTCGATCAGCTGCAGCGCATCGAGCACGCCGCGCATGCCGACGTTGTCCGAGATGCCGCCGTCGACCAGGTGGATGAAGGGACGGTTGGCGCTGTCGGCCAGGGCCTGGCTTTCCTTCAGGCCGCGTATCGCACGCGCGGCCGGGCGCGGCGGGTCATCCGACTCCGTGAAGGCCTTGACCCAGGGCGGCAGGTCGATGTTGCAGGTGCCGCCATAGTTGTCGATGGTGACCGTGGATAGCACCACGGGCACGGCCGACGATGCTGCCGCAGCGCGCGAAAGCCGCACGCCGTTGAGATCGGAACAAAGCTGGTTGAACACGCCCTGGATGAAGGGAATGCGCGCGCCGGTGGAAATGTCAGTGGCGGAGGCCGCGATGAAGGGACCATCGCCCCGGTCGAGGTCGCCGAAGGTGGCGCCGTTGAACAGGATCTCGTCGTAGAAGTCGGCCGCTAGCTCCGAGCGCCCGGCGGTGCCACCGATGTAGTCGGCCCAGTACCTGGGGCTGAGGCTGCGCGCCAGCAGCTCGCCCTGCACGTCGCGCTTGAGGAAGCGCTGCTCGTAGTCGGCGAACAGCTTCTCGCCGTACAGGCCATAGGCCAGCGCGGTGAAGCTGCCGCCCGAAACACCGGTGATCATGTTGACCGCGTCGATCAGGCGCAACCTGTCGCCGTTGGGCGCGACGATCACCGTCTTGTGCAGGTACTCCAGCACGCCGTAGGAGAACGCTGCCGCGCGGGTGCCGCCGCCGGAGAAGGCCAGCACCACCAGCGTGTCCTGGCTCCTGAAGTGCTTCTGGCGCGTCTGGAAGGTGTAGCCGCCGTCGGCATGGGCCTGAGCGAGCGGCGGGTTGACGGGGCGCGAGGCACAGCCCGCCAAGCCCAGCATCGCGACGCTTGCAAGTGCAGCCAGTATCCGTTTGATCGACATGGTCAGGGCCCGTGGCGGAGTTCTTCCGCTCGATTGTCTTCGGAAAATCGCCCTCGGGGCTGGGCAGGCGTCGGGTGCGCCGCATCGGCGCAGCCGTGCCGTGGTGCAGACTGCAGCGTTTGGGAAGGAGACACGCCGCGATGAAGATCACCGAGCTGAAGGTTCATGTGCTGAAGAGCCCGCTGGCCGAGCCCTTTGCGTTCTCACAAGGCTGGGTGCACCAGCGATGCGCCACGCTGGTGGAGCTGATCACCGACGACGGCCTGGTCGGCTGGGGCGAGGCCTTCGCGCAGGGGCTGGAGCCGCCGGAGATTGCCGCCGCGGCCATCGAACACGCGCTGAAGCCGCTGCTGCTGGGCGAGAACGCGCTGGACACCGAGGTGCTGTGGCACCGCATGTACCACCGCACCCGCGACTACGGCCGCAAGGGCTCGGTCATCGCCGCCATCAGCGCGGTGGACACCGCGCTGTGGGACATCGCCGGCAAGGCGCACGGCGTACCGGTGTACCAGCTGCTCGGCGGCGCCTTCCGCCGCCGGGTGCAACCCTATGCCACCGGCTTCTACCGCATCCAAGGCCAGGGCGAGGCCGCGCGCCTGGCCGAAGAGGCGCTGCGCCACCTGGACGCCGGCTTCAGGCTGATGAAGGTGAAGCTGGGCTATGGCGTCGAAGACGATATCGAATGCATGCAGGCCATCGGCAAGGCGCTGCAGGGCAAGCCGGTGCGGCTGATGGTGGACACCAACCATGCCTATGGCCGTGCCGAGGCGCTGCGCCTGGGCCGCGCGCTGGCCGAGTTCGACCTGCGCTGGTACGAGGAGCCGGTGGCGCCCGAGGACCGGCAGGGTTATGCGGAGATGCGGCGCGCGCTGCCGATGCCCATTGCCGGCGGCGAGAACGAGCACACGCTGTTCGGCTTTGCCGAGCTGCTGGGCGCCGGCTGCGTGGACGTGGCGCAGCCCGACATCGGCTCCTGCGGTGGCCTGAGCGCGGGCCGGCACATCGCGGCGCTGGCGCAGGCGCACGGGGTGATGGTCAACCCGCATGTCTGGGGCTCGGCCATTGCCCAGGCGGCGGCCGTCCAGTACATCGCCGCGCTGCCGGTGGCGCACCACTCGCTGTTTGCCACCGCGCCGGTGCTGGAGTACGACCGCTCGTCGCACCCGTTCCGCCAGCAGCTGGTGAGCCAGCCGCTGCAGATGGTCGACGGTTGGGTCGAGGTGCCGGATCGCCCCGGGCTGGGGGTGGAGGTGGACCGGGGTGTGCTGGAGCGGTATCGGGCCTGAGCCGGATCGGTGTGCGGTGTCTGATGCTGACGGGCTGCTCGGCAGTGCTGCCGATCAGGCCATTGACCAGCGCTGCCGCTGGGCCGTCGCTGCATAGGTGACCAACGGTACGCCGGCTCGCACGCCGACAGCATCGCCCGCCGACGGGGGGCCTTGGTCGCATGCGGCGCCGGCCGCGCTCAATCCAGCGCGATGCCGTTGTCGTTGATGATCGGCCCCCAGCGCCTGGACTCGTTGCGCGCGAAGGCGCGGAACTGCTCGGGGGTTCCTGGCATCGGCTCCATGCCGAAGTCGAGGAAGCGCTTCAGCACCGTGGTGTTGGCCAGCGCCTTGTTCAGCTCGGCGTTCAGCCGCTGCACGGTGGCCGCCGGCATGCCGGCCGGGCCCAGCAGGCCCTGGAAGGCGAAGACCTCCACCTCGCGCACCTGCTCTTCGATCAGCGTGGGCACGCCGGGCAGCAGCGCGCTGCGTTCCTTGCCGCCGTAGGCGATCGCGCGCACCTTGCCGCCCTGGATGGTGGTCAGGCCCGACGCCAGGTCCAGGAACATCACCGGCACCTGGCCGGCCATCACGTCCTGCATGGCCGGCGCTGCGCCGCGGTACGGGATGTGCACCAGGAAGGTCTTGGTGCGGTGCTTGAACATCTCCATCGCCAGGTGGTGCGGCGAGCCGTTGCCCGGCGACGCGCAGTTCACCTTGCCCGGGTTGGCGCGCACGTAGGCCATGAACCCCTTGAAGTTCTTCGCCGGAAAGTCCGGGTACGCCACCCGCGCCAGCGGGAACCTGCCGATGCCGCCGATGTAGCTGAAGTCCTTGTCCGGGTCTACCGGCAGCTTCTTGAACAGGTGCTCGTTGAAGGCCATCAGCGCGTTGTCGGCCTGCAGCACGGTGCGGCCGTCGGGCGCGACGCGGGCCACGTCCTGCGCGGCGATGTTGGTCGAGGCGCCGGGCTTGTTGTCGGTGAAGGCGCTCATGCACGGCGGGCTGCGCATGGCCTCGTCCAGTGCGCGGACCTGCACGTCGGTGCCGCCGCCAGGCGGGTTGGACACCACACTGCGCAAGGTGTTGTCCCGGGCCTGGGCGCTCCAGTGCGGCAGCAGTGCGGTGCAGGCCGTGGCGGCCTGGAAAGTGCGTCCTGTGCGTGAGTCTCGTCTCCTTCTTGGGGAGTCAGTACGTGGCGTTGGCTGCGGACAGCGACGGTTCGGGCAGAGTGTGCAGCGCACGCTCGATGGCCTGTGCGGCCGCGCTCTCGTCGCCCAGGCGCTCAATCAGCAGCAGCGCCAGCCGCGCCAGGTACAACGTCTCGCGTGAGGCGCCGGCGTCGCTGACGCCCTGCGCCAGCCGGGTGTAGATGCGGTCGCGGGCCGATCCGGTGCCGGGCGGCGCCGGGGCATCCAGCGCAGCGCCCTCGAAGCCCTGTGCGCGGCGCAGCGCGGCCCGCAGCGCGGCATCCCCGCAGCGTTTCCAGCGCGCCGCCACATGGCCATCGGGCCGCAGCAGGTAGGCGCTGCCGTCCTGGGCGTCGAATTCGCGCGCCAGCCGACCATCGGCGTCGACCAGGGCCTGCGGCCAGGCGGCATTGGCCTTTGCCAGCACCGGCAGCATGCACAGGCCCTTCGTCGACAGCTCTCGCGGCGGCGTGCCGAAGTGCAGCAGCACGAAGCCAGGGCCGACGACCTCGGTGACATGGCCGGCCGCGCCGGCCACGGGCACCTCGGGCAGCACCTCGCCCGGAGCCGGGCCGCCTTGCCAGGTGTCTGCATCGGCCGTGGACAGCGCCGAGCCGGTGTAGGCCACCGCGGCGGTCTGGCGCGGGTTGACCAGCTCGGCGATGCCGCGATGCTCGGCGGCCAGCGACAGCACCGCCTCGCGCAGCACGTCGAAGCCGCGCGACGGCGGCGACATGAACTCGGTGCTGCGCCGCGCGCTTTCAGCGTTGACGTGGAAGGCCTGCACGCGCTCGGCGCTGTAGCTGTCCAGCAGCGCCTCGGGCCCGCCCTGCACCACGGCCGCCAGCTTCCAGGCCAGGTTGTCGGCATCGTCCAGGCCGGAGTTCAGCCCGCGCACGCCGAAGATCGGCATCGCATGCGCGGCATTGCCGGCAAAGAGCATGCGGCCGTGACGGTAGCGCCGCAGCGTCATCGCGCCGGCGCGGTAGATCGAGCTCCAGGCCGGCTGCCAGGGCAGGTGCCCTTCGCCTATCGCATCCAGGTGGCGCTGGATGAACGCGCGCACGTTGTCGGGCTGCATCGCCTCTTCGGTGCTGTCGCCGTGGCGCAGCTGCCAGTCGATGCGCCACAGGTCGTCGGGCTGGCGGTGCATCAGCACCGTGGCGCCGCGATGCCACGGCGGGTCGAACCAGGCGCGGCGTTCGGTGGGGTGCTTGCTGGGCAGCTCGATGTCGACGATGACGTAGCGGCCGGTGTAGGCGGTGCCTTCCAGCGCCAGGCCCAGCGCACTGCGCACGAAGCTCTGGCCGCCATCGCAGGCCACCACCCAGTCGGCCTGCAGCGTGCCGCGGCCATGGGCATTGGACAGTCTCAGCAACACGCCGTCGGCCAGCGGCTCGATGGCGTCCACAGCGGTCGCCCAGCGCAAGTCGATGCATCCGGGCTGCGCCGCATTGGCGCGGGCCGCCGCGGCGTGCAGCGCGTCCTCGATGTAATACTGCTGCAGGTTGATCATCGGCGGCAAGCGCTGGCCTTCATGCAGTGACATCGAGAAACGGAAAACCTCGGTGTCCTGCCAGAAGCTGCGCCCGCCCGACCAGGGCAGGCCGCGATCCATCAGCTCGGGCAGCGCTCCCAGGCGGCCGCAGATCTCCAGGCTGCGGCGCGACAGGCAGATGGCGCGGCTGCCCACGCAGACGCTGTCGTCGGCCTCGATCACGACGCTGGCCACGCCCTGGCGTGCCAGCCCCAGCGCGGTGGCCAAGCCCACCGGGCCGCCGCCTACGATGGCCACCGTCGCGTGCTGCTTTGCCGGCAGCAGCGCCGGCGGGAAACGGCGGTAGACGTAGGGTCCGATGCGATCGATGGCTTGCGGGTCGGTCATGGTGCTACGGCGGTGCGGTGGGCGACGGTGTATCTTGCACGGTCTTTCAGCTTTCTACGCCGACCGATGCCCTTGCCACCGCCAGATTGCGAACGCGAAGCCTCGCACCAGCGCTCGATCACCATCACCGCCTACGCCCGCAGCGACGGGCTGTGGGACATCGAGGGCCACCTCACCGACGCCTGGACCAAGCCGGTGCCCTGCGCCGGCGGCATGCTGCCGCCGGGCCGGCCGATGCATTCGATGCGCCTGCGGCTGACGCTGGACCGAACGGCCACCATCGTCGCCGCGCAGGCGGCCACCGACGCCGGGCCCTACGGCGAGGCGTGCGGCGCCATCGCCCCCGACTACGGCCAGCTGGTCGGCGTGCGCGTGTCGCAGGGCTACCGCGATGCCATCCGCCGCCTCTTCGGCCGCACCGCCGGCTGCACCCACATGAACGAGCTGGCCGGCGTGATGGGCAGCGCCGCGCTGCAGGCGATGTGGGAGGTGATGACCCAGGACACCGAAGAAAAGCCCTTCAGCATCGACGGCTGCCATGCGCTGAAGTCGTCGAGCCCGCAGGTGGCGAAGTTTTTTCCCCGTTGGTACAAGCCCGAGACGCCCGCATGAAGAAGGCGCGTCCCTCGGCGGCAACGAAGTCGTGGCCGCTCTGATGGCGCGGTGGCCGGCGGTCGGCGTGCCCGTGGCCTAGCGGCACCGTCGCGACGTGGTCATGGGCTGGGGGCGCACCATCGCCGGGGTCGCGCTGGCGGTGCTGGTGCTGGGGACCGGCGTGCTGGCCCTCGACTATCGCCGCGAGCTGCAGGCGCAGCACCAGCGCGTGCAATCCGGCAGCCGCGTGCTGCCCACCGCCTGCGGCGAGATCGAATTTGCCGAAGCGGGCCTGGCCGAGGGGCCGGCCCTGCTGCTGATCCACGGCAGCGGCGGCGGCTTCGACCAGGGCCTGGCGCTGGGCCGCAGCCTGGTGCCGCCGGGGGTGCGGCTGATCGCGCCCTCGCGCTTCGGCTACCTGCGCAGCCCCTTTCCTGCCGACCCTTCGGGCGAGCGCCAGGCCGATCACTTGGCCTGCCTGCTCGACGTGCTGGGCGTGCCTGCAGCCGCCGTGATGGGCGTGTCGGCCGGCGGGGTGTCGGCGCTGCACTTCGCGGTACGCCATGCGCATCGCACCACCGCGCTGGTGCTGGTCGTGCCGGCGGTCTACCGGCCCGACCCGGCGGTGCCGATGCCGGGCTGGGCGCTGCGTCTGCTGGATGCGGCGCTGGGCGCCGACCTGCCGTTGTGGCTGCTGGCGCGGCTGACGCCGAACAGCGCGCGCCAGCTGGTGCTGGCCACGCCCCCCGACGCTTATGCGGCGGCGACCGCCGACGAGCGGCGCCGCGCTGACGACATGCTGGCCCAGGTGCAGCCGGTAAGCTTGCGTCGGCAGGGCCTGCTCAACGATTCGCGCCTGACCACCGGGGCAGCGCGCGTGGCGCTGGAAGCCATACGCGCGCCGACGCTGTGCCTCAGCGCCCGCGACGACGGCTTCGGCACCTTCGAGTCTGCGCATTACAGCTGCCGGCACATCCCCGGCGGGCGCTTCGTCGGCTTCGACAGCGGGGGTCACCTGCTGCTGGGCCATCGTGCCGAAGTGTTGGCCGCGGTCCAGGTGCTGCTCAATCAAGTAGCGGCCGAGTAGCCGGGCGCGGTGGGTCCGGGGCCGCGCACTTTGTCCTATTGCCAGGACAATGGAAGCGGTGCACACTGACCGTCCGATGGTCGAGCAACTGCCGCTGCCCAAGTACCACCAGATCTACCTGGTGCTGCGCGAGCAGTTGGCCGAAGGCCGCTTCGCCAGTGGCGTGCCGGGCGAGCTGCAGCTGATGAAGGACTTCGGCGTCGCCCGGGTCACCGTGCGCAAGGCGCTGGGGCGGCTGGTGGCGGACGGGCTGATCGAGCGCGCACCCGGGCGCGGTACCGTGGCCGTTGCGGCGGCCGGCGAAGACGCCGCCGCGCCGCCGCGCCGTGGCGCGCGGCTGCACGGCCTGTTGGAGAACATCGTCGACATGGGCCTGCGCACCTCGGTAAAGGTGCTGCGTTGCGAGGTGCTGCCGGCTTCGGACGCGGTGGCGCGCCAGCTCGACATCCCGCCCGGCGTGCCGGTGCAGAAGGCGGTGCGCGTGCGCGCCACGCGCCTGGGCCCGCTGTCGCACATCACCACCCACGTGCCGCAGTCCATCGCCCAGGCCTTCGGCCGGCGCGAGCTGGCGCGCAAGCCGATCCTGATGCTGCTGGAAGCCTCGGGCGTGGTCATCGGCCGCGCGCGGCAGAGCATCTCGGCGCGGCTGGCCGATGCCGAGGTCGCCCGGCACCTGCAGGTCGACGTCGGTTCGGCGCTGCTGGCCGTGCAGCGGCTGGTGTTCGACGCCAACGAGCGGCCGGTGCAATGGCTGCAGGGCCTGTACCGGCCTGACCGTTACCAGTACCAGATGCAGCTGTCGCGCGTCGGCGGCATCGATGCCAAGCTGTGGGTCAGCGAAGAGCTTTCCGCGCAATTCCACTAACAGGAGATCGCCATCATGTCGAACCGTCGCACCTTCATCCAGCAGTCTGCCGCGGCCGCGTCCACGCTGGCCTTCCCGCTGATCGGCGGTGCCCAGCCTGCGGCCGTCAAGATCGGCGTGCTGCACCCGGTCACCGGTGCTCTGGCCTTCTCGGGCCAGCAGTGCCGCGAAGGCGCGCTGATGGCCATCGAGGACATCAACAAGTCCGGCGGCCTGAAGGGCCTGGGCGGCGCGAAGATCGAGGCCCTGCTCGGCGACGCGCAGTCGCAGCCGCAGGTGGGCGCGGCCGAGGTCGAGAAGATGAACGAGGCCGGCGCGGCCTCGGTGCTGGGCGCCTTTGCCTCGGCCATCTGCCTGGCCACCACGCAGGCCGCCGCCAAGCACAGCCTGCCGCACGTGGTCGACGTCGGCGTGGCCGACCAGATCGTGCAGCGCGGGCTGAAGAACACCTTCCGCTTCGGCCCCGGCTACGGCACCTGCGCGCAGATCGCGGTCATCAACCTGCACGTGCTCAACCGCACCGCGGGCAACCCCGCCAGGACGGTGATGATCATCCACGAGGAGTCGCTGTTCGGCACCGGCACGGCCAACCTGCTGTCGCGCGAGCTGCCGGGATTTGGCTTCGAGGTGAAGGAGGTGATCAAGCACGCCAACCCGACGCGCGACTTCAACAACATCGTGCTGCGCATGAAGGCGCTCAACCCCGACATCGTGATCCCGGCCAACTACTTCAACGAATACGCGCTGCTGCTGCGCACGATGCAGCAGCAGAAGGTCATGCCGAAGGCCGTGTACTCGGTGCTGGGCGGCGCGGCATCCAGCTTCAAGTTCCTGAAGGAGTTTCCGGACGCGGCCAACGGCATCATCGACTGCAACCACTGGTTCAACCCGAAGGACAAGCGCGCGCTCGACCTGCGCAAGCGCGTCGAGGCCAAGGGGCTGTTCTTTACCTACGAGATCTTCAACACCTACACCGCGATGATGTTCCTGGCCGACGGCATCAACCGCGCCAAGGGCACCGACCGTGCTGCCATCAACGCGGCGCTGGCGGCCAGCACCTTTTCCGACCACTTCATGCCCTACGGGCCGACGAAGATGGTCGACGGCCAGAACACCGGCGCGCAGCCGCTGATGACGCAGGTGCTGGGCGGCGACATCAAGGTCATCATCCCGCGCGACTACCGCCAAGCCGAGCCGGTGTTCCCCATGAAAACCTGAACACGGCCGACCGGCCGGGCCATGCTCGACTTCGACATCCTCTTCCCGTCGCTGCTCAACGGGTTGACCACCGGCGCGGTGTATGCGCTGGTGGCGCTGGGGCTGACGCTGATCTACGGCGTGCTGCACATCATCAACTTCGCGCACGGCGCGTCGCTGATGCTGGCGCTGTACGGTGTGTACCTGCTCAACACCCGGCTCGGCTGGGACCCGTACCTGGCGCTGCCGCTGATGGTGGGCGGCATGTTCGCGCTCGGCTACGGGTTGCAACGCGGCGTGATCAACCGCGCCAGCCACGGAAAGGACGAGAACATACTGCTGGTCACCCTTGGCCTGGCCATCGTGATGGAGAACCTGGCGCTGCTGGCCTTCAGCGCCGACACGCGGTCGATCGACACGCCCTACACGCTGCGGACCGTGCCCATCGGTCCGGCGATGATCGCGCTGCCCAAGCTCATCGCCTTCGGCGGCGCGCTGACCGTGGCCGCAATGCTGCTGTGGATCGTCAAGCGCACCGACCTGGGCCGCGCCATCCGAGCGGTTGCCAAGGAGAAGCAGGGCGCCAAGCTGATGGGCATCGACGTCGAGCACGTCTATGCGATGAGCTTCGGCATCGGCCTGGCCTGCCTGGGCGCGGCCGCCTGCTTCCTGCTGCCGGCCTACTACGTCAACCCACAGGTCGGCTCGGGCTTCGTGCTGGTGGCCTTTACCATCGTCGTGCTCGGCGGCATGGGCAGCTTCAGCGGCGCGCTGATAGGCGGGTTGCTGATTGGCGTGGTCGAATCCATCGGCGGGCTGCTGCTCGGCGATTCGCTGGGCCAGGTGGGCATCTACCTGATCTTCATTGCCGTGCTGCTGCTGCGCCCGCAGGGCCTGTTCGGGGACCGCTCATGAAGGACGCGGCAGCGATCGCGCTGTTCGTGCTGGCCGTCGGCGCAGCGGCGCTGCTCTTCGATTCGGGCGTGGCGCTGAACTTCATGATGATGGCGCTATACGCGACTCTGCTGGCGCAGGCCTGGAACATGCTGGGTGGCTTCGGCGGACAGTTTTCCTTCGGCCACGCCTTGTTCTTCGGCAGCGGCGCCTACGTGCAGGCCATCGCGCAGATGCAGGGCGGCCTGAATGCCTGGCTGGCCTTGCCGCTGGCCATCGCCTTCGCGGCGGCGGTGGGCGCCTTCGTCGGCGCACTGGCCTTCCGCTATGGGCTGAAGGGCTCGTACTTCGCGCTCATCACGCTGGCCTTTGCCGAGGTGTTCCGCATCCTGGCGCTTTCGCTGCCCTTCACCGGCGCCGGCGTCGGCCTGATGCTGCCGCTGCGCGAGGCGGCGTCGAACCTGCAATTCGCGTCGCCGCGCGGGCATGTGCTGCTGGTGCTTGGCTTCGTCGCGCTGGCGCTGGCGGTCACCGCATGGTTGCGCCATTCGCGTTTCGGCGCCCGGCTGCAGGCAGTGCGCGACAACGAGGATGCGGCGCGCGCGCTCGGCATCGACCCCTTCGGCACCAAGCTGGCGGCCTGCGTGCTTTCGGCCGCCTTCATGGGCGCGGCCGGGGCCTTCTACGTCCAGGTGTTCCACTACATCGACCCGGCCATCGCCTTCGGTCCGGCGACTTCGGTGGAGGCGCTGCTCGGAGCCATCGTCGGCGGCATGGGCACGCTGTGGGGTCCGGTGCTGGGGGCGCTGGCGCTGCATGCGCTGTCCGACCTGACACGCAACCTGTTCGGCGCGCTGCCCGGCATCAACATGGTGATCTACGGCGTGGTGCTGGTGTTCATCGTGATGTTCATGCCGCGTGGCATCGCCGGCATCGGCCGCTCGATGCGCACGCTATGGCAAGGGGGGCGGCGTGGCTGAGCCGCTGCTCGAGCTGCGGCAGCTTTCCGTCGCCTTCGGAGGGCTGCGCGCAGTGCAGGACGTGTCGCTGCAGCTGCCGCGTGGCGCTCTGAGCGCGCTGATCGGCCCCAACGGCGCCGGCAAGACCACCTTGTTCGCGCTGGTCTCGGGCTTCCTGCGGCCCGACAGCGGCCAGGTGCTGTTCGACGGGCGCGACATCACCGGGCTGGCACCGCACCTGAACGCGCGCGCCGGCATGACACGCACCTTCCAGATCGTGCAGCCCTTCGCGCTGCAGACGGTGCGCGAGAACATCGCCGTCGGTGCCCACCTGCACATCGCCGGGCGTGCCGCCGCACTGGCCGAGGCCGAGGCCGTGGCCGCACGCGTGGGCCTGGCCGGCCAGCTGGACAAGCCGGCCGCCGATCTGACCGTGGCCGGCCGCAAGCGCCTTGAGCTAGCGCGCGCGCTGGCCACGCGCGCGCGTCTGCTGCTGCTGGACGAAGTGCTGGCCGGTCTGAACCCGCAGGAGATTGGCGAGATGATCCCTGTCGTGCGCGACATCGCGGCCAGCGGCGTCACCGTGCTGATGATCGAACACGTGATGCAGGCGGTGATGAACCTTGCCGGGCACGTCTGGGTGCTCGCGCAGGGACGGCTGATCGCGCAGGGCACGCCGGCCGAGGTGACGCGCGACGAGGCGGTGATCGAGGCCTACCTCGGGCCAGGCACGGCGCGGCGGCTGCAGGGGGCTCACACCCGATGAAGCGGCTGCTGTCGGTCGAGCAGCTGCGCGGCGGCTATGGCCATGTGGAGGTGCTGCGCGGCGTGGACCTGCACGTCGATGCCGGCGAGGTGGTGACCCTGTTGGGCAGCAACGGCGCCGGCAAGTCCACGCTCAACAACACCGTCTGCGGGCTGTTCCCGGCCTGGTCGGGGCGGGTGGTCTTCGACGGCGCCGAACTGACCCGAGCGCACTACAGGCAGGTGGTGCGCGCGGGGCTGATCCAGGTGCCGGAGGGGCGTCGCGTGTTTCCCAACCTGACCGTGCTGGAGAACCTGGAACTCGGCTCGATCGCCCGCGCCCGGGAACGGCGCCGCGACAACATCGAGAAGGCCTTCGCCATCTTCCCGCGGCTGAAGGACCGGGCCTCGCAGCTGGCCGGCACGCTCAGCGGCGGCGAGCAGCAGATGCTTGCCATCGGCCGCGGCCTGATGGCCGAGCCCAGGCTGCTGATCCTGGACGAGCCCTCGCTCGGCCTGTCGCCGCTGCTGGTGGAGGAGATGTTCGCGCTGATCGCGCGGCTCAATCGCAACGGGCTGTCGGTGCTGCTGGTCGAGCAGAACGTCGCGCAGTCGCTGGAGATCGCGCACCGCGCCTACGTGCTCGAGAACGGCAGCCTGCGATTTGCCGGCGTGCCGGCCGAACTGCTGGCCAGCGACGAGCTGCGCCGCGCCTACCTGGGCCTATGAGCCGCGAAGCGACGACGCTGGCGCAGAAGCTGGTCGCACGCGCAGCCGGCCGCAGCAGCGTGCAGCCGGGAGAGATCGTCACCTGCCTCGTCGACCTGGCGATGTTCCACGACTCCAGCGGCCCGCGCCGGCTGCAGCCGATGCTGGCCGAACTGGGTGCGAAAATCTGGGACAAGCGCAAGGTGGTGCTGGTCATCGACCATTACGTGCCCGAGGTCGACGAGGAATCGCGCCGCGTGGTGCGCATCGCTCGCGACTGGGCGCTCGCCCAGCAGCTGTCCAATGTGTATGACTCTATGGGCATCTGCCACGTGGTGCTGCCGCAGATGGGACACCTGAGGCCGGGCCTTTTCTGCGTGGGTGGCGACTCGCATTCGCCCACCGGCGGGGCCTTCGGCGCCTACATGTTCGGTATCGGCGCCACCGAAATGCTAGGCGTGGTGGTCACCGGAGAGATCTGGCTGCGCGTGCCGCGGACGATCTTCATGCAATGGTCGGGCCGGCTGAACGACGGCGTCAGCGCCAAGGACATGATGCTGGCCATGCTCGGCCGCCACGGCATGAGCGGCGGCGGCTACCAGGCGGTGGAGTTCTGTGGCGAGGCCGTAGCCGCGCTGTCGATGGCCGAGCGCATGACGCTATGCAACATGAGCGCGGAACTCGGCGCGCAGGTGGGCCTGGTGGCGCCCGACGACAGCACGCGCGAATGGCTGGCCCGCCATGGCGTGCCCGACGCGGACACCGCGCCCTGGCGCAGCGACGAGGGCGCCGCCGGGGAGCGCCATGGCTTCGACGCGTCGGCGCTGGCGCCGCAGGTGGCGCTGCCGCACAACCCCGCGTCTGTGTGCGGGGTGGATGCCCTGGAGCCCACACGCATCGACATCGCCTACATCGGCGCCTGCACTGGGGCCAAGCTCGACGACCTGCGCGCCGCGGCGCGGGTGCTGGCCGGACGCCGCATAGCCGGTCACGTGCAGCTGCTGGTGGCGCCGGCCAGCGTGCGCGATGCGGCCGACGCCGAGCGCGAAGGCGTGATGCGCCAGCTGCTCGACGCCGGCGCCACGCTGCTGCCCAGCGCCTGTGGCGCCTGCGCCGGCTACGGCAGCCGCATCCCCGAAGGCAGCACGGTGGTGTCGTCGACCGCGCGCAACTTCAAGGGCCGCATGGGTGCGGCCAGCGCGCGGGTGTACCTGGGATCGCCGTACACGGTGGCCGCATCGGCGTTGCGCGGCGCCATCAGCGACGCGAGGGAGTTGCTTGCATGACATCGCACGGCCGCGCCTGGGTGCTGCCTGCCGGCGTGGACACCGACCAACTGGCGCCGGGCGGGACCATGAAGCACGGCATCGAGGTCACCGCGCGCCACTGCCTGGAAAGCCTGCGCCCCGACTTCGCCGCCGGCGTGAGGCGCGGCGACGTCATCGTTGCCGGCGCTGACTTCGGCATCGGTTCGTCGCGCGAGCAGGCGGCCAGCGTGCTGGTGCACCTGGGCGTGCGAGCGGTGATAGCGTCGTCCTTCGCCGGGCTGTACTTCCGCAATGCCTTCAACGTAGGCCTGCTGCTGCTGAGTTGCCCGAAGGCGGCACTCATCGCCGACGGCGAGCGCATCGCCGTCGACGCTCGCCAGGCGTGCGTGCGTCGCGGCGACGGCAGCACGCTGCCCTGCGAACCGATCCCCGGCTTCCTGCTCGACCTGGTCGAAGCGGGCGGCCTGCTGCCGCAGCTGAAGCGGCGTCTGAACCCAAGCACGGAGAAGCCATGACCGCCCCTGAATTCGACCTGCTGATCAAGAACGTGCGTGTCGTGCGGCCGCACGGCAATGCGGTGCACGAGGCCGACATCGCCATCGCCGGCGGCAAGGTAGCCAAGGTGGCGCCGGGCCTGGACGCGGTGCGCGCCAAGGATGTCTACGACGGCCGCGGCCGGCTGGCCTTTCCGGGCGTGGTCGATGCCCACATGCACAGCGGCATCTACTCGCCGCTGGCCGAGGACGCGGTAAGTGAAAGCCGGGCCGCGGCGATGGGCGGCGTGACCTCCAGCCTCAACTACTTCCGCACCGGCCAGTACTACCTGAACAAAGGCGGGCCGTACCGCAAGTTCTTTCCGGAGGTGCTGAAGCTCAGCAAGGGCCGCTTCCACGTGGACTACGGTTTCCACCTTGCGCCAATGGACGCCACGCATATCGACGAGATCCCCGAGCTGATCAGCCGCCACGGCGTGGCCAGCTTCAAGATCTTCATGTTCTACGGCTCGCACGGGCTGCATGGCGCGTCGGACGCGCAGCGCGAGTTCCTGATGATCGGCAAGGACGAGCGCTACGACTACGCGCACTTCGAGTTCATCATGCGCGGCGTGCAGAAGGCACGCGAGCTGATGCCGGCGAAGGCGCCGCAGATCTCGCTGTCGCTGCACTGCGAGACGGCCGAGATCATGACCGCCTACACCAAGCGGGTGGAAAAGGACAAGTCGCTCAGCGGCCTGGCGGCCTACAGCGCGTCGCGTCCGCAGCACTCGGAGGGCCTGGCGGTGTTCATCGCCTCGTACCTGGCCCACGAGACCGCGCTGCCCAACATCAACCTGCTGCACCTGAGCAGCAAAAAGGCAGTGCAGGCGGCGCTGATGATGGCCGAGACCTTCCCGCACATCGACTTCCGGCGCGAGGTGACCATCGGCCACCTGATGCTGGACATCGGCAGCAAGGCGGCCGAGCTGGCCAAGGTGAACCCTCCGATCCGCCCGCGCGAGGATGTCGAATACCTGTGGGAAGCGCTGCTGGCCGGCGAGCTGGACTGGGTGTGCTCCGACCATGCCTGCTGCCGCCACGAGACAAAGATCCCGAAGCGCTATTTCGGCAACATATGGATGGCCAAGAGCGGCTTCGGCGGCACCGAGTACCTGCTGCCGGCGCTGGTCAGCGAAGGCACCAGGCGCGGCATGAGCTTCAACCATATGGCCCGCGTCACCAGCTGGAACCCGGCGCAGCGCTTCGGCCTGAACCGCAAGGGCGACCTTGCCGAGGGCTTCGATGCCGATATCGCATTGGTCGACCCGGCGCGCACCTGGGTCATCGCCGCCAAGGATTCGCCGTCGACCCAGGGCTACACACCCTTCGAAGGGCTGGAGATGTCGGCGCGGGTCGACGCCACCTTCCTGCGCGGCATGAAGGTCTACGAAGACGGGCAGGTCATCGGCAGGCCGCGCGGCGAGTACCTGCACCGGCCGACCTGATGGCGGCTCGTCATTGAGCTCCAACGCCATGTCCTCGACGCCCACGGTCGTGCGGGCCGGGCATATGCCTCCGGGCACGCCCGAGCTGCCTGTGGCCGTCGTCGGCTCGGGCGCCTGCGGGTTGACGGCGGCGCTGATGCTGCGCGATGCCGGCATCGACTGCGTGCTGATCGAACGCGACGCACAGGCCCAGGGCTCGACCGCGCTGTCCTCGGGCTTCATCCCCGCCGCCGGCACGCAGGTGCAGCGTGCCGCCGGCGTGGTCGACGACAGCGCCGTGCGCTTCGCCCAGGACATCCAGGCCAAGGCCCATTGCACTGCCGCGCCGCATCTGGTGGGCGCATTCACCGACGCCATCGCGCCGGCGATCGACACGCTGCAGCAGCGCCACGGCCTGGCCTTTGAGCTGCTCGACGGTTTCCTCTACCCCGGGCACAGCGCGTTGCGGATGCACACGCTGCCGCAGCGCACAGGCGCAGCGCTGGTGGCGGCGCTGCAGGCCGCGGCCGAGCGTGCCGGCGCGCTGCAGCTGGGCGAGGCGCTCGTGCGCGAACTGCATGTCGATGCCGCCGGCCGCGTGCTTGGTGTCGGCTGCCTGCGGCCCGACGGTCGCATCGACCATCTGGCCTGCAGGGTGTTGCTGCTGGCCTGCAACGGCTTCGGCGGCAATGCGGCGATGGTGCGCGAACTTCTGCCCGAGATGCGCGACGCGGTGTTCGCCGGTCACGCCGGCAACGACGGCAGCGCCATTGCCTGGGGCCGGCAGCTCGGCGCAGGCCTGGCCGACCTGGGCGGCTACCAGGGCCACGGCTCCTGGGCTGTGCCGCAGGGCGCGCTGATCACCTGGGCGCTGATGATGGAAGGCGGCATCCAGGTTAATGCCGAAGGCCGGCGCTTCCACGACGAGAGCGCCGGTTATTCCGAAGCGTCGGTGCAAGTGCTGGCGCAGCCCGGCGGCATTGCCTGGAACCTGTTCGACGCGCGGCTGCTGTCGCTGGGCCGCGGCTTCCCGGATTTCGTCGCCGCCGAAGGTGCCGGCGCGCTGCGCCATGCCGCGGATGCCGCGGCCCTGGCCGCGCTGATCGGCTGCGAGGCAGCCACGCTGCAGGCCACCTTGGCCGGCACGCGGTTGACGCCGCCTTATTGCGCGATCAAGGTCACCGGTGCGCTGTTCCACACCCAGGGTGGCCTGGACATCGACGCGCAGTGCCGTGTGCGCCGTGCCGACGGCACGCCGTTGCCCAACCTGCTGGCGGCCGGCGGCGCGGCGCGCGGCGTGTCCGGCAATGCGGTGTGGGGCTATCTGTCGGGCAACGGCCTGCTCAGCGCGGTTGCGGGCGGCTGGATTGCCGCGCAGACTGCTGTGCGACAGCTCGGAGTACTGCGATGAACGATTCACCGGCCCTCGCCCGGCGCTTGGCCGAAGCCCGCGTGCTGCTGGTTCCCGGCGTGTACGACGCGCTGAGCGCACTGATCGCCGAGCAGGCCGGCTTCGAGGCGCTGTACCTGAGCGGCGCGTCGATCGCCTATACCCGTCTCGGCCGCTCAGATGTTGGCCTGACGACCTGCAGTGAGGTCGAAGACGTGCTGGCGCGCATCACCGAAAGGGTGCGCGTGCCGCTGATCGCCGATGCCGACACCGGCTTCGGCAACGCACTGAATGTGCAGCGCACGGTGCGCGGTTTCGAGCGCGCGGGCGCGGCGATGGTGCAG
This sequence comes from Burkholderiaceae bacterium, assembly GCA_040381175.1. Lineage (GTDB taxonomy): Bacteria > Pseudomonadota > Gammaproteobacteria > Burkholderiales > Burkholderiaceae_C > Rubrivivax. The sequence goes on along the minus strand of JBEIHU010000036.1, from coordinate 2,881 downwards.
CTAGAGGACCAGGGTTTTCCCAAGCGCTGCGGCCACCTGGACGGCAAGACGCTGGTGCCGAAGGCCGAGATGCAGGGCAAGCTGCGTGCCGCGCTCGACGCACGGCAGCGCCGCGACACGCTGATCCTGGCGCGCACCGATGCCGTGGCGGTGGAGGGGCTGGATGCCGCGCTCGACCGCGCCGAAGCCTACCTCGACTGCGGCGTCGACGCGCTGTTCATCGAGGCGCTGCGCACCCCCGGGCAGATGGACGCGGCCTGCGCGCGCTTCGCCGGCCGCGTGCCGCTGCTGGCCAACATGGTTGAAGGCGGCAAGACGCCGATGCAGGGTGCCGACGAGCTCGGCCGGCGCGGCTTTCGCATCGTCATCTTCCCCGGCGGCACGGCGCGCGCCGTGGCGCATACCCTGGCCGGCTACTACGCCAGCCTGCACCAGCACGGCAGCAGCCTGCCCTGGCGTGACAGGATGCTCGACTTCGACGGACTGAACGCCGTGATAGGCACCGCCGAGCTGCTGGCCTTGGGCCGGCGCTACGAATGAGGCCCTGAGCGCCGAAAGCGGCAGGCTCCCGGCAGGTGTCACGGCAACCGGGCGCGCGTGCAGGGCTTTGCGCCGCCAGTGAACTTCCATAGCAAAAAATTGTCGGAGAATTTTATTTTCGGTGAACCTGGCGCCGCGGCGCGGCATTTTCCCCCCAACCCTCAAAGCCATGAACAAACTCTTCACCCGTTCCCTGGCCGCCTTGGCGGCGTCCGTCGGCCTGATCGCCGCCCCGGCCCTGGCGCAGAAGGCTGACTCGAAGGTGCTGAACATCTACAACTGGTCGGACTACATCGCCGAAGACACGATCAAGAACTTCGAAAAGGAAACCGGCATCAAGGTCCGCTACGACAACTACGACACCAACGAGATCCTTCACGCCAAGCTGGTGGCCGGCAAGAGCGGCTACGACATCGTGGTGCCTGGCGCGGCCTTCGCCAAGATGCAGATCGACGCCGGGCTGCTGCAAAAGCTCGACCGCTCGCAGCTGAAGAACTGGAACAACCTCGACCCGGCGCTGCTGGAACTGCTGGCGCGCGTCGACCCGGGTAACCAGTACCTGGTGGACTGGCTGTGGGGTTACATCACGGTGGGCATCAACGTGCCGCAGGTGAAGAAGGCGCTGGGCGACCTGCCGATGCCGGAGAACCCCTGGTCGCTGATCTTCGACCCCAAGTACGCATCGAAGCTCAAGTCCTGCGGCGTCAACTTCCTAGATTCAGCCTCCGAGGTGATGCCGCTGGCCATGCTGCATGTCGGCAAGCCGGCCTACAGCCGCAATGCCGCCGACTACAAGGAAGCGGCAGAGATGCTGAAGAAGATCCGTCCCTTCGTGACGCGCTTTTCGTCGTCGGGCTACATCAACGACCTGGCCGGCGGCTCGCTGTGCGCGGTGATGGGCTACTCGGGCGACATCAACATCGCCCGCGCCCGGGCCATCGAGGCCGGCACGGGCCCGATCATCGAGGCGCTGGTGCCCAAGTCGGGCGCGACGCTGTTCTTCGACGTGATGGCCATCCCGGCCGACGCGCCGAACGTGAAGAACGCGCACCTGTTCATCGACTACATCCTGCGCCCCGAAGTGCACGCCTCGCTGACCAACAAGGTGTTCTACGCCAACCCGAACAAGGCCTCGCTGAAGCACGTCAAGCCGGAGGTGGCCAACAACCCCAGCGTGTTCCCCAGCGATGCGGCCAAGGCTGCGATGACCGTGCCCGAGCCGGTGCCGCAGGACATCCGCCGCGTGCAGACCCGCACCTTCACCAACTTCAAGGCCGGCAAGTAGCCGGTTTCAGGTCGGGGCGTTGGGTCGGCGAGTCGGCACCGAGCGCGGTCTCGTCCCCTCGGGTCGCCCGGGCGGCCGCCGTCTCGCGCCTCGGCCTGACGAGCGGGTGTCAGCTGTGGAACCGCGCCACGTCGCCGTGCAAGGCCCGGCGTCGAGCGGCCTGACCGAGACCGTCGGGCGGCGCTCGGTGCACGGGTCCGCATCAACCTGTCCCGCGGGCCGTGCTGCGCGGACCAGCGTGCCCGCCCAGGCAACGCATCGGCCGGCTGCTGCGGCCAAAGCACCGCCAGGTGCCCCGGCCTCGGGCGGCGCTGCTGCTTCCTGTGCCCCGCCTTCGCCCGTCAGGACTCGCCGTAGGCGGACAGCGGCGGGCAGCTGCACATCAGGTTGCGGTCGCCCCAGACGTTGTCGACCCGGCCCACCGGGCTCCAGTACTTCTGCCGCCTGAGACCCGGAACCGGGTAGGCGGCCTGTTCGCGGCTGTAGGCATGCGGCCAGTCGGCCTTGAGCAACGCCGCCGCGGTGTGCGGTGCGTTCTTCAGCGGGTTGTCGCCCTTGGGCCAGGCGCCGCTTTCGACCTGCGCGATCTCGGCGCGGATGGCGATCATCGCGTCGCAGAAGCGGTCCAGCTCGGCCAGCGGCTCGCTTTCGGTGGGCTCGATCATCAGCGTGCCGGCCACCGGGAAGCTCAGCGTCGGCGCGTGGAAGCCGTAGTCGATCAGCCGCTTGGCCACGTCCTCGGCGCCAACGCCGGTGGCCTTGGCCAGCGGCCGCAGGTCGAGGATGCATTCGTGCGCCACGCCGCCGCCCTTGAGCGCGGCATCGCCGCCGCTGTACAGCACCGGGTAATGGTCCGACAGTCGGGCTGCGATGTAGTTGGCGCTGAGGATCGCCACCTCGGTGGCATCGCGCAGGCCCTCGGCACCCATCATGCGGCAGTACATCCAGCTGATCGGCAGCACCGCGGCGTTGCCCAGCGGCGCGGCGCTGACCGCGCCAACGCTCAGCTCACCGCCGATGCCGGCCGTGCGGTGCGCCGGCAGGAAGGGCACCAGG
>JBEIHU010000035.1:0-23537 GCA_040381175.1 Burkholderiaceae bacterium | reverse complement strand
TGCTACTGCAGCGTCGGCCTGTGCGGCGCGGGCATGCTCGATGCCGATGCGGCCGTGCTCGCCGCCACGGGCACCGTGGCGCGCATCGACAGTTCCCCGGCGGCGCCGGCGGTCGGCGACACCTTGCGGCTCAGCGCCGCGGGCAGCCTGCCGGCCGCCGGGCGCAGCATCGTCGCCTATGAATGGTCGCTCGTCGCCGAGCCCGGCGTGGTCGCCGGTTTCGTGGGCGCCGTCAACGGCCCCGAGGCCGAACTGCGGCCCATTGCGGCCGGCACGCTGACGCTCGGATTGGCGCTGATCGACGACGCCGGGCAGCGCGCCAGCGTGCAGCGCAGCATCACCGTGGCCTCTGCGCGGCCTGCCGCCGCGCCGCCAGCCGCCGCGCCGGACGATGCGGCATCCGCGCCGGCGGGCAGCGGTGGCGGCGCAGCGTCGCTGCCCTGGGTGGGTCTGCTGGCGCTGGCGGTTGCGGTACTGCTGCACACCCGTCGGCGGGCGCCGGCGCGGGGTGTGAGGTTGCCGCCGCCATAATCTGTCTCCCTTCGAGAACCATGACTCCGACGCGCCGGCCCTTCCTGACTGCATTGCCTTTGGCCGGCGCGTTGCTGGCGGCGCTGGCTGCCGCGCCACTGCAGGCGCAGACCGCGCTGAGCGAGGACCCGCCCGCCCGCGGCCTGATCGTGCGGCTGAAGCAGCCTGTCGACAACGAGACGCTGCACCCGCGTGGCGGCAACCCGCGCACCCGAGAGGCCACCCAGGAGTCGGTGCGCTGGCAGCGTGTGCTGGGCGAGACCGGCCTGTCCGGCACTTCGGGCCGGCTGGCGCCGCGCCTGCGCGCGGTGGGCCGCGACCAGCAGCTGGTCGAGTTCGAACGCCCGCTGTCGCACGGCGAAGCCTCGGCCCTGCGCGAGAAGCTGATGGCCCGCCCCGACGTCGACTGGGTCGAGCCGAACCAGCGCGAGAAGCGGCTGCAGGCCTCGCCCAGCGACCCGCTGTTCACCCAGCAGTGGTGGCTGCAGCCGGTGAGCGGCAGCAATGCCAATGCGCTGGAAGCCCGGCTGCGCGGCGTGGCCGGCTTCCAGACCGCCTGGCAACGCGCCAACCATGCGCCAGCCGTGGTGGCGGTGCTGGACACCGGCATCACCAGCCACCCCGATCTCGCGGGTCGCGTGCTGCCGGGCCATGATTTCGTCAGCGTGGTCGAGTACGCCAACGACGGCAACGGGCGCGACGCCGACCCCAGCGACCCGGGCGACTTTGTCAGCAGCGCCGATCTGGCCAATGGGCTGTTCGCCGGCTGCGCGGTGAAAAACAGCTCCTGGCACGGCACCATCGTCGCCGGCATGGTGGCGGCCAACGCCGGCAATGGCGAGGGAGGCGCCGGCATGCACTGGGGCGCATAGATCCTGCCGGTACGCGTGGCCGGCAAGTGCGGCGCCGAGGTGCCGGACATCATCGACGGCATGCGCTGGGCTGCGGGCCTGGCGGTCGCCGGCGTGGCGCGCAACCCGCACCCGGCGCGCATCATCAACGTCAGCGTCGGTGGCAGCGCCGCGTGCGGCCCGGCCTACAAGGCCGCCGTGGACGAGTTGCGCGCCATCGGCGTGGTGGTGGTGGCGGCTGCCGGCAACGAATGGTCAGCGCCGTCGCGGCCGGCCAACTGCCCTGGCGTGGTCGGCGTCGTCGGACTCAACCGCGATGGCTTCAAGACCAACTACTCCAACTTCGGCGGGCAGATCGCCGCCAGCGGCCTGGCCGCGGTGGCCGGCGACGACAGCCAGGGCGGCTGGGGCAGCGTGCTGGCCGACAACGGCCTGGTGACGCTGACCAACCGCGGCAGCACCGTGCCCGCAGCGGGCGGGTATGCGCGCTTGTTCGGCACCAGCTTCGCGGCGCCCCAGGTGGCGGCGACCATCGCCCACATGCTGGGCCTGAATCCGACCCTGACCTACGAGCAGATCGTGCAGGGTCTGCGCCTGAGCGCGCGGCCACATGCCACCTCGCCGAAGATCGGCGAGTGCTCGAACAGCAACCCCGGCCGCTGCATCTGCACCGCGGCCACCTGCGGCGCCGGCATCCTCGATGCCGAGCGCGCCCTGATCTACGCCAGCGGCCTGGTGCTGCCGGCCATCCAGCCCGCGGTCATCGACAACGCCCAGGTCGATGCCGCGCTGGCCCTGGCACCGCAGGACCGCCCGGCCAACGTGGTGGTCGTGGCCGACAGCGGCGGCGGCGCCTTCGGCGGCTTCTGGCTGCTGGCGCTGGCCACGGCCGCACTGACGCTGTCGGCCCTGCGCAGCGCGCCGCCGCGCTGAGGCTCAGCGCGGCACCGGGCAGGGGATCACGCTGCCGCCGGGCGTGGCCCCGGCCAGGGCCTGGATCTGCCGGCGCAGCGCTTCGTCCGCCTGCTCGACCCGCAGCCAATGCAACGTCGCCATCGGCGGCGCCACGCTCAGCAGTTGCTGGCCGCGCTGCTGCCATTGGGCCAAAGCCGCCTGAGCCGCCGCCTCGTCCGGGTAGCGGCCCAGCAGCAGCGCGGCCGAACTCGTGCCGGCTTCGCCCACGACCTCGCTGTCCACGCCCTCCAGGCGCAAGGCCTGCTGGCGGCTCAACAGCGCGGCGCCGTCGGCAAAGCCCCCGAGCAACAGCCGCCATTCGGCTTCGGCATCGGCCGGCAGGCGGCGCCACGAAGCGGGGTTACGCGGCGTGGCGGCGAGCAGGGCCTCGATGCTGTCGAGTTGTTCGGCGCTGAAGGGGCCCGCCTGGAGGCAGGCCGATACCGCGGCAGCCGAGGCGGGCGCCGGCGCCGCCGCGGCGAGCACTCGCACCGACTCGGCGTTGAACTGGGCGGCCAGGCGCTGTGGCTCGCGCTGGTGATGGGTCGACAGGCCGACATGCGGCTGCAGCCAGCCTTGCGCCAGGGCGAAGAAACCCAGGTTGGCCAACAGCAGCAGCGCCACCAGCGTGCGCATGGCGCTCAGGCCATCGGGCGCACGCTGACTTCGCCGCTCACCAGCGTGTGCAGTTCGCCGGCGCGCACGCGCAGCGCACCGCTTTCATCGATGCCCTCGGCCACGCCTTCCGGCACGGCGGGGTTGGTGGTCTGCACCGTCTGGCCAAGCAGCAGGTCGCGGCGCCGGTAGCCGTCAGCAAAGGGCGCGAAGCCGGCGCGCTCGAACTGCCTCACGGCGCGTGCGAGCGGCGCGGCCACGCGCCACAGGGCCTGCGGGGCATCGATGCCGGGCATCAGCTCCTGCAGGCAGCCGAAGCCGGAGTGCATCTCGGGCGACGGCGGCTGCGGCAGCACGTTCAGGCCGATGCCGATCACCGCCATGCGCCGCTCGCCCACGACCACGGTCTCGATGAGCACGCCGCCGAGCTTGCGGCCGACGCCGGGGCCGTCGAGCAGCCACAAGTCGTTGGGCCACTTCAGGCCGATGCGCGGCGGCGCCTCGCCGTCGCTCGGGTCGAGGGCGTCGGCCAGCGCAACGCCGACGGCCAGCGACAGCCCGACCCAGGCTGGCGGGCTCAGCGGCAGCGCCAGCGAGAAAGTCAGCGACAGCCCGGGGGAGGAATGCCACACCTTGCCCTGGCGACCACGGCCGCTGGTCTGAGACTCGGCCACCAGCAGGCAGGGCCGCGTGTCATCGTTGCGCCGGCCGTGGGGCGTGGGCGTGTCCGGCGCCGCGTGCGCCGTGTCGAGCTCGCCGGGCGTGGTGACCGGGGCATTGCGCCAGCCGCTGGACAGCCTGGCCTGCTCGAGCAGCCGCGTGTTGGTGGAATCGGCGCTGGCCAGCACCTCGACACTCAGGCCCGGCAGCAGCGCGCCGAGCTCTTGCCACAGCGCTTCGGCGCCCCAGTGCAATCGTCGGCTGTCGGACATGAGACGGTGGCTCGGGGTCAGCGCCCGGACTGCCTGTCCCTCGAACCGCCGCTGCGCGCCCCGCCCTGCGCGGGGCCCGAGCAGGCTGCGGACCGACGCTTGCCCTGCTTGGGCGCAAGCAGCGTGCCGCGGCAATTGGGGCTGCCGCAGTGGCAGGGGAACTCGCGCTTGAGCTTGGCCGTCATTCGGCCTTCGATCACCAGGCCGTAGTCGTAGAACAGCTCCTCGCCCGGCTGCAGGTCACGCGTGGCCTTGATGAAGACGCGGCCACCGACCTCGTCGGCCTCGCAGTTGGTGTCGCAGGCATGGTTGATCCAGCGCGCGGCATTGCCGCCGACGTTGGCGTCGATCACATGCTTGTCGTCGATGTGGAAATAGAAGGTGTGGTTCGGCTGCGCCGGGTCATGCGGATGGCGGCGCAGCGCCTCTTTCCAGGTGATGCGTTCGCCAACGTATTCGATGATGGTCTCGCCGGCCGCGATGGCCGTGAGCGCGAACACGCCCTTGCCGTGCACTCCGCTGCGCCGCACCTGCACGCGGCAGCCCCGGGCGCGGGGCGCATCGGTCTTGGGAGCGGGCACTTGCGCGGGTCGGTTCATTGAGTACATTGAATTGTGGGCGCGCGCGTGTGCGAGCGCGCGCGAAGGCGGCGATTGTAGGCATGCACGAAGCGGCCTGCGCCAAGGCAACCAGGGACGACATGAGCAAGACGATCATCATCGCGGAAAAGCCCAGCGTGGCTCAGGACATCGTGCGGGCGCTGACGCCCGCGTCCGGCAAGTTCGAGAAGGCGGCCGAGCACTTCGAGAATGACCAATACGTGGTCACCTCGGCGGTGGGCCACCTGGTGGAGATCAAGGCGCCGGAGGAGTACGACGTCAAGCGCGGCAAATGGAGCTTCGCCCACTTGCCCGTGGTGCCGCCGCACTTCGAGCTGGCGCCAATCGACAAGGCCAAGACGCGGCTGAACGCGGTGGTCAAGCTGGTCAGGCGCAAGGACGTGACGCAGATCATCAATGCCTGCGACGCCGGCCGCGAGGGCGAGCTGATCTTCCGCCTGATCGCGCAGTACGCCGGGGTCGGCGAGAAGAAGGGCATGGACAAGCCGATCCGCCGGCTTTGGCTGCAGAGCATGACGCCGCAGGCCATCCGCGAGGGCTTCGAGCAGCTGCGCAGCGACCAGCAGATGCGCGGCCTGGCCGACGCCGCGCGCAGCCGCAGCGAGGCCGACTGGCTGGTGGGCATCAACGGCACGCGTGCGATGACGGCCTTCAACTCGCGCGACGGCGGCTTTTTCCTCACCACCGTCGGCCGCGTGCAGACGCCAACGCTGAGCATCGTGGTCGAGCGCGAGGAAAAGATCCGCAAGCACGTGGCTCGCGACTACTGGGAGCTGCGCGCCACCTTCGACGCCCAGGCCGGACAGTACGAGGGCAAGTGGTTCGACCCGGCCTGGAAGAAGAGCGCAGACGACCCCGAGCAGCGTGCCGACCGGATGTGGGACGCCGCCAGCGCCGAGGCGATTGCCGCGGCGGTGCGCGGCCAGCCGGCCAGCGTCAGCGAGGAGTCCAAGCCCACCACCAGCAGTTGCCCGGCGCTGTACGACCTGACGACGCTGCAGCGCGAGGCCAACTCGCGCTTCGGCTTTTCCGCCAAGACCACGCTGTCGATCGCCCAGGCACTGTACGAGAAGCACAAGGTGCTCACCTACCCGCGCACCGATTCGCGCCACCTGCCCGAGGACTACGTCGCGGTGGTGAAGAACACCTTCGAGATGCTCGCCAAGGAAGACCTGCCAGGCCCGCTGCGGCCGCTGGCGGCACATGCCAAGCTGGCTGTGAAGGAGGGTTACGTCAAGCCGCTGAAGCGCGTGTTCGACAATGCCAAGGTCTCGGACCATTTCGCCATCATCCCCACGCTGCAGCCGCCGAAGAACCTGAGCGAGATCGAGGCCAAGCTCTACGACCTGGTCGTCAAGCGCTTCCTGGCGGTGTTCTACCCGCCGGCCGAGTTCCTGGTGACGACACGCATCTCCACCGTCGAGGCCGGCGGCAAGGCGCACAGGTTCCAGACCAACGGCAAGGTGCTGGTCAAGCCCGGCTGGCTGGCGGTGTACGGCAAGGAGGCGCAGGAGGACGATGCCAACCTGGTGGCGGTGGCGCCGGGCGAGCTGGTGCGCACCGAAAGCGTGGCGGTCGTGGCGCTGAAGACCAAGCCGCCGGCGCGCTACACCGAAGCCACGCTGCTGAGCGCGATGGAAGGCGCGGGCAAGCTGATCGACGACGACGAGCTGCGCGAGGCCATGGCCGACAAGGGCCTGGGCACGCCGGCCACGCGCGCGGCGATCATCGAAGGCCTGATCTACGAGAAGTACATGCTGCGCGAGGGCCGCGAGCTGGTGCCCACGGCCAAGGCCTTCCAGCTGATGACGCTGCTGCGCGGCCTGGGCGTGAACGAGCTGACCCAGCCCGAACTCACAGGCAACTGGGAATACCAGCTGGCCGAGATGGAGCATGGCCGGCTGCAGCGCGACGTCTTCATGACCGAGATCGCTCAGATGGCCGGGCGCATCGTGCAAAAGGCCAAGGAATACGACCGTGAGACCATTCCCGGCGACTACGCGACGCTGGCCACGCCCTGCCCCAACTGCGCCGGCGTGGTCAAGGAGAACTACCGGCGCTTCGTCTGCACCGGCGCGGCCGGCATGGCCGAGGACGCCGGCTGCGGCTTTTCCATCACCAAGATCCCGGGCGGGCGCAGCTTCGAGCTGGCCGAGGTCGAGGCCTTCCTGCGCGACAGGAAGATCGGCCCGCTCGACGGCTTCCGCTCCAAGGCCGGCTGGCCCTTCACCGCCGAGCTGAGGCTGGCCTATGACGACGAGATCGCCAACTGGAAGCTGGAGTTCGATTTCGGCGAGGACGCCAGGCGCGAGGGCGAGTCAGGTGAGCCGGTGGACTTTTCCGAGCAGCAAAGCCTGGGCAGTTGCCCCAAGTGCCAGGGCCACGTCTATGAACATGGCACCAGCTATGTGTGCGAGAACGCGGTCGGCTCGCATCTCACCTGCGATTTCAAGAGCGGCAAGATCATCCTGCAGCAGCCAGTGGCGCGCGAGCAGATGAGCAAGCTGCTGCACGCGGGCAAGACCGATCTGCTGGAGAACTTCGTCTCCAACAAGACGCGCCGCAAGTTCAAGGCCCGCCTCGCCTACGACAAGAAGGAGGGCAAGGTCGGCTTCGAGTTCGAGCCGCGCCCGGCGCGCCCCGCCGGCAAGGCGCCGACCGCGACAAAGGCCACGGCGCGCAAGGCCGCGTGAGTCCGGGCAAGGCACCGGTTTTGGCGCCCTTAGCGCAAAATGCGCGCCATGAACATCCCCCATCTGCGCGTCGCCGCGTCGCTGGTCCTGGCCGCCTTTTGCGGGCTGTCCCAGGCCAACCTGGTCTTCGCCGTCAACGAGGGCGTGACCTACCGCGTGCCGAACGAGGAGATCCGCGCACGCTACGCCGCCATCGCCGCCGACCTGAGCAAGCTGCTGAAGCAGCCGGTGCAGGTGGAGCCGGTGGCCGACTACCCCAGCCTGCGCAAGGGCCTGGCCGACAAGGCCTACGACCTGGCGCTGGTGCATCCCGCGCACCTGTCGATCGAGGCCATCAAGAAGAGCGATTACAAGCTTCTGGCCGTGACCAAGGGCTTCCAGGACTACAAGGCCAACTTCCTGGTGACGGCCGATTCGCCGCTGAAGTCGCTGGCCGACCTGAAGGGCCGCAAGCTGGGCGCTCCGGACGAGGATTCGATCACCTCGTGGATGGTGCGCGCGACCATCCGCGACCAGGTCGGCGATGCCAGGCAGGTGTCCTACGTCTACACGCGCTACCAGGACGCGGTGCCCTTCTTCGTCGAGAACAGCCTGACACCGGCCGGAGCCACCGCGTCGAACGCGGTGATCAAGGCCTGGAAGGACAAGGGCGGCAGGGTGCTGGCCACCTCGAAGGCGGTGCCGATCAAGCATGTGATCGCCAGCCCCAAGCTGTCGGCCGAGCAGGCCCAGGCAGTGCGCGAGTACCTGCTCGCGCTGGACAGCACCGAAGACGGCAAGAAGAAGCTCGAGCCGACCAAGTGGAAGGGCTTCGCGGCCTTCGACAACGCCGAAATGATGGCCCTGGGCGCCTGGCTCGGGTTGTAGCCGCCAGCCTTCTGATCACCGCTCCGGCGGGGCGGGCCTGAGGACATGACCGCCGCGGTGCTGGCCAAGCTGCTGGCGATCGTCGTCACGGTGGCGCTGGGTTGGCTGGCCGGCCGGCTGCGCTGGCTGGGCGATGCCCAGGCCGACCCGGCGCGCATCCTCAGCAATGCGGCGTTTTACATCTTCGTGCCGGCGCTGCTGTTCCGCACCACCGCGCGCGTCGACCTGGCCCAGCTGCCGGCGGGCCTGCTGCTGGCCTACTTCGTGCCCGCGCTGGCCCTGCTGCTGGCGGTCTACGGCGTGCAGCACGTGCGCCAGCGCCGACTGCAGCCAGCCGCGCCGGCGCTGCCGGCGACGCGGGCCACCGCGGCGATCTATGGCAACGCAGTGCAGATGGGCGTGCCGATGTCCGCGGCCATGTTCGGCGAGGCCGGCCTGGGCATCCACCTGATGCTGGTCAGCGTGCATGGGCTGATCCTGTTGTCGCTGCTGACCGCGCTGGTGGAGATGGACCTGGCGCGCACCCGGGCGCAGCGCGGCAGCCCGTGGCACACGCTGCGCAGCACGCTGCGCAACACCCTCATCCATCCGGTGGTGCTGCCGGTGCTGCTGGGCCTGGGCTGGAACTTGCTAGGCCTGGGCCTGCCCGGCGTGGTGGACGATGTGCTGCAACTGCTGGGCAGCGCGGTGGTGCCGCTGTGCCTGGTGCTGATAGGCCTGTCGCTGGCCTACTACGGCATGCAAGGCAGCGTGCGCGGCGCACTCGCCGTGACGCTGCTGAAGCTGCTTGCGCTGCCCGCACTGGTGCTGGCCGTGGCCCATTGGGGCTTCGGCCTGGCGGGTCTGCCCCTGGCGGTGGTGGTGATGATGGCCGCCCTGCCGGTGGGCAGCAATGCGCTGATCTTCGCGCAGCGCTACAAGACGCTGCAGGCCGAGGCGACGGCGGCCATCGTCTTTTCCACGCTGGCCTTCGTCGCGACGGCGCCGCTGTGGCTGGCCGTGTTGGCCTGGGTGGGCGGTTGAGACCGGGTTCTGGGAAAATCGTCAGATGAACCTGACTGAGATTCCCGCCTACATGGCCCACGTCGGCGCAGCCGCGCGTGCCGCGGCCACCGTAATGGCGGCCGCCTCCACCGCGGCCAGGAACCAGGCGCTGCGCCTGCTTGCGCAGCGCTTGCGCGAGCAGGCCGGTTCGTTGCAGCAGGCCAATTCGCTGGACCTGGAGGCCGCGCGCGGCGCCGGCCTGGCCGCGCCGCTGGTCGACCGGCTGAAGCTCACGCCGCAGATCATCGAGACCGTGGCCGAAGGCTGCGAGCAGATCGCCGCCATGCCCGACCCGGTGGGCGAGATCAGCGAATTGAAGCGCCAGCCCAGCGGCATCGCCGTGGGCCGCATGCGCGTGCCGCTGGGCGTGTTCGGCATGATCTACGAGAGCCGGCCCAACGTCACCATCGAGGCCGCATCGCTGGCCATCAAGTCCGGCAACGCCTGCATCCTGCGCGGCGGCTCCGAGGCGCTGCAGTCCAACCTGGCGCTGTGGCGCGAGGTGCAGGGCGCGCTGGTCGATGCCGGACTGCCGGCCGACGCGGTGCAGCTGGTGCAGACCAACGACCGTGCGGCGGTCGGCCGGCTGATCGCCATGCCCGAGCATGTCGACCTGATCATCCCGCGCGGCGGCAAGAGCCTGATCGAGCGCATCAGCGCCGAAGCCAGGGTGCCGGTGATCAAGCACCTGGACGGCAACTGCCACGTCTACATCGACGCGCAGCTCGACCTGGACCTGGCGGTGACGGTGACCGACAACGCCAAGACGCAGAAGTACAGCCCCTGCAATGCGGCCGAGTCCTTGCTGGTGCACCGTGCCGTGGCGGGCGAATTCCTGCCGCGCATTGGCGCGATCTTCGCTGCCAAGGGCGTGCAGATGCGCTGCGACGGCGGCGCCAAGGCGCTGCTGGCGCCGCTGCCCGGTGCCGACGTGATCGACGCGCTCGAGTCCGACTGGGCCGAGGAATACCTGGCGCCGGTCATCAGCATCAAGCTGGTGGACTGCCTGGACGAGGCCATCGCGCACATCAACCGCTATGGCTCGCACCATACCGACGCCATCCTGACGACGAACCATCCGAATGCGATGCGCTTCCTGCGCGAGGTCGATTCGGCCAGCGTGATGGTCAATGCCAGCACCCGCTTCGCCGATGGCTTCGAGTTCGGGCTGGGCGCCGAGATCGGCATCAGCACCGACAAGTTCCACGCCCGCGGCCCGGTGGGGCTGGAAGGCCTGACCTCGCTGAAATGGGTGGTGCTGGGCCAGGGCGAAGTGCGCCGCTGATCCCCGGCCTTGCCGGCGGAGGTCGTCGCCGGCTATCATGTTGCGCTGCAACATGAACTGGTGACCGCCCCGTGCCTGCCGCCAACCCCAAGCCGCTGCTTGTCGACCTGGCCTTGCAAGGCGGCGGCGCGCACGGCGCCTTCACCTGGGGCGTGCTCGATCGCCTGATCGAGGAGCCCTGGCTGAAGATCGAGGGCATTTCCGGCACCTCGGCCGGCGCGATGAACGCAGCCGTGATGGTCAGCGGCCTGGAACACGGCGGTGTCGACGGCGCCAAGGCCGCGCTCGAAACCTTCTGGAAAGCCGTGTCCGAGGCGTCGCGCTTCAGCCCGATGCAACGCGGGCCGCTGGCGGTGCTGACCGGCCGGTGGACGCTGGAGCACTCGCCGGTGTACATGGCCACCGAGATGGTGACCCGGATGTTCTCGCCCTACGACCTGAACCCGCTCAATGCCCACCCGCTGCGCGGCATCCTGGCCGAAACGGTGGATTTCGACTGCCTGGCCGCATCGGCGATCGGCCTGTTCATCACCGCCACCAATGTGCGCACCGGCACGGGACGGGTGTTCCGCAACTGCGAGATCACGGCCGACGTGCTGCTCGCCTCGGCCTGCCTGCCGACCATGTTCCAGGCGGTGGAGATCGACGGCGAGCATTACTGGGACGGCGGCTACGTCGGCAACCCGACGATCACGCCGCTGGTGCGCGAGTGCAAGTCACAGGACACGATCCTGGTGCAGATCAACCCGATCGTGCGCGAAGGGGTGCCGAAGACCGCGCGCGACATCATGAACCGGCTCAACGAAGTGGCCTTCAATTCGCCGCTGGTCAAGGAGCTGCGCATGATCGCGCTGCTCAAGCGGGTGGCCGACCCGGGCCATGGCGAGGGCGCGCAGTGGGCCGGCATGCGGCTTCACCGCATCGCCTCCGACCGCGTCACCGAAGTCGACTCGACCTCGAAGCTGATCACCGAATGGCGCTTCCTCTGCGGCCTGCGCGACGAGGGCCGGCGCGTGGCCGGGCTGTTCCTCGAGCAGCATGCGGCCGACTTGGGCAAGCGTTCCACACTGGACCTGGACGCCATGCTGGCGACCTGCTGACATGGGACTCCTGGGCATCCTGCTGGCCTTGGGCCTGCTGGTCTGGCTGGCCTTCCGCGGCTGGAGCGTGCTTGGACTGGCGCCGCTGGCGGCGCTGGTGGCGGCGGCCTTCTCCGGCCAGCCGCTGCTGGCGCACTGGACGCAGACCTTCATGGGCTCGGCGGCCGGCTTCATGGCGCAGTTCTTCCCGCTGTTCTTGCTGGGCGCGCTGTTCGGCAAGCTGATGGACGACTCCGGCTCGGTCAGCGCCATCGCCAACTTCATGACCGACAAGCTCGGCCCCAGCCGGTCGGTGCTGGCGGTGGTGCTGGCCGGCGCGCTGGTCACCTATGGCGGCGTCAGCCTGTTCGTGGCGATGTTCGTCATCGCGCCGATGGGCCAGGCGCTGTTCCGCGCCGCCGACATCCCCAACCGGCTGCTGCCGGCCGCCGTGGCGCTGGGCACCACCACCTTCACGATGACGGCCATGCCGGGCACGCCGGCGATCCAGAACGCCATCCCGATGCCCTTCTTCGGCACCACGGCCTTTGCCGCGCCGGGGCTGGGAATCATCGCATCGGCGGTGATGCTGGGCTTCGGCCTGTGGTGGCTAGGCCGCGCCGAGAAGGCCGCGCGCCGCGCTGGCGAAGGTCTTGGCGGGCCCTCGCCCTCGGCCGCGGCCGACGCCGCGCACGACCCGGTGGTGCGAGAGCGCGCCACCGCGGCGCAGAGCTTCGACCCGGCCGAGGCCGAGCACGGCCAGCGCAGCGCCGAGCTGCCCTCGATCGCCGTGGCCATGCTGCCGCTGGCCGTGGTGATGCTGGTCAACCTGAGCATGTCGATGTTCATCCTGCCGAACCTCGACACCAGCTTCCTGGCCGAGCCCGAGTGGGGCGGCACCTCGATCGCCGCGGTCGGCGGCGTCTGGTCGGTGATCGTTGCCCTGGCCGCGGCCATCGTCGTGCTCTACGTCTTCAACCGCGGCCGGCTGAAGACGCTGCGCGAGACGGTGGACGCCGGCCTCAACGCCTCGGCACTGCCGGTCATCAGCGTGGCCAGCCTGGTGGGCTTCGGCGCGGTGGTGGCCGCGCTGCCAGCCTTCCAGGTGGTCAGCGACTGGGTGCTGGGCCTGGAGGGCGGCCCGCTGGTCGGCCTGGCACTGTCCACCAACGTGCTGTCGGCGCTGACCGGCTCGGCCTCAGGCGGCCTGACCATCGCGCTCGGCGCATTGGGCGAGACCTACATGCAGCTGGCGGCGCAGTACGGCATCGACCCGGCGCTGATGCATCGCGTGGCCGCCATCGGCGCGGGTTCGCTGGACAGCCTGCCGCACAACGGCGCGGTGGTCACGCTGCTGGCGGTGTGCGGCGCCACGCACCGGGAAAGCTACTTCGACATCGTCATGGTCGGCATCGTCGGCGCACTGCTGGCGCTGGTGGTGGTGATCGTGCTGGGCACGATGTTCGGCTCGTTCTAGGCGCCGGCATCCGCGTCGATATAGTCGGTGCATGAACACCGAGCAGTTGCTGCTGCTGGCCAGCGGCGCCCTGCTGGTCTTCTGGATGCTGGGCGCCTACAACCGGCTGGTCGGGCTGCGCAACGCCATCATCGCCGCCTGGGCCCAGGTGGATGAGCCGCTGCAGCGCCGCTCGATGGCCATCGTGGCGCTGACCGAGGGCCTGCGCGAGCCGCTGGCCGACGAGGCCGGCGCGCTGGAGTCGCTGCGCAGCGCGCAATCACAGCTGCAAGGCGCGGCCGATGCGTTGCGCCGCCGCCCGGCCATGGCGGCGCGGGCGCAGGCGCTGCGTTCGGCCGAAGCCGCCGTGGCTGCGGCACTGGCCCGGCTGCTGGCCTTGCTGGAGCAGCGCCCCGGCCTGGCCGCCGGCGAGCCGCTGGCCGCACTGCACGAAGCCACGCAGCGCATCGGCTTCGCACGGCAGCTTTTCAACGATGCGGTGCGCAGCTACAACGAGGCCGCGCATCAGTTTCCCACCCGGCTGCTGACCACCCTGTTCGGTTTCGGCAGCGCCGGATCGCTGTAGGAGCCGCCCATGCCTGCCGATACCGCCTGCCTGCTGAACGGCCAGCGCCTGACGCTGCACGCCCAGGGCGGCGTGGCCCGGGTGCATCTGTTCAACCCGCCGATGGGCTGCATGGACGCTCAGACCGAGGCGGAGCTGCAGCAGCTGCTGGACGTGCTGGACAGCCGCCGGGAGTTGCGCGCGGTGCTGCTCACCGGCCGCGATGCCGGCGTCTTCGTACGCCATTACGACGTCGGCGTGCTGGAGCAGCGCGGCCGCGCGATGGCGGCGCGCGGCCTTCGCTTCGCGCTGGACCGGCCGGTGCCCGAAGCGCCGCTGCACAAGGTGCTGGCACGCATGGAAGCCAGCCGCTGCATCTTCATCGCCGCCATCAACGGCACCTGCATGGGCGGTGGCTACGAGCTGGCGCTGGCCTGCGACCTGCGTTATGCCCAGGCCGGCAGCTACCGCATCGGCCTGCCCGAGGTGAACATCGGCCTGCTACCCGGTGCCGGCGGCACGCAGAAGCTGCAGCGCGTGATGGGCGTGGCGCGGGCCACCGAGGCGCTGCTGCTGGGCTGCACCTTCACGCCCGACGAAGCCGCCGCGCAGGGCCTGGTGCATGCCTGCGTCGACGACGTGCTGGCCCAAGCCAGTGCGGTGGCCGCCGAGCTGGCCGGCAAGCCGCAGCCGGCGCTGGGTCACATCAAGCAGCTGGCGCAGCGCGCCGGCCGCGGCGATGCCGAGGCCGGCCTGGCTGCCGAGCGCACCCTGTTCTGCGACACGATGGTCAGCGACGAGGCATTGCGCCGCATGGCCGAGATGAACGCCGGCCAGCGCGACATCAGCGATCGCTAGGAGCGCGGGCGGCCGTTCCAGTCTCGGCCAGCCAGCGCAGCAGTTCGTCGTGGAAGCGCTGCGGCTGGTCGACCATCACCCAGTGCCCGGCGCGCAGGCCGAGCACGCGGCTGCCGGGCCGCTGCTGCAGCGCGTCGGCCCAGGCGCGGGAATGGAACATGAAGGGCTTGCGCTGGCCGTAAAGGTACAGCATCGGCACCTGCGGATCGAAGGGCCGGACCTTGCCGAAGCCGCCGCGCACGCCGAACCACTGCACGGCATACGGATAGCCCATGGCCGCGTCGATCTGCCGGGCCTCGACCGGGCAGCGCAGCGTGCGCGCGATACCGCGCGCCATGCGGTCGCCTAGTGTGCCGCCGAGCCGCCAGGCGGTGGCCAGCCACAGCTGGTAGGCCAGCACCGACAGCTTGGCCTTCAGCCCGAGCTCGGCCTGGTGCGCGGCCGAGCCGGCATCGCCGATGTCCACGCCGACGATGCGCTCCACCTGCTCCGGATGGCGCAGCGCGAACTGGTAGCCGTACAGGCAGCCCCAGTCGTGCACCAGCAGCGTGACACGCTGTCCGGCGCAGCGATCGCTGACGATGCGGTGGATCGTCGCCACCACCTCGTCGAGCGAAAAGGCCCGGCGCGATCGCGCGCGGTCGAAGCCCGGCAGCGTGAAGCGCACGCAACGGTAGTGGGGCTTCAAGGCCTGGACCGTGCCGTCCCACAGGCGCAAGGTGTCGGGCCAGCCGTGGATCATCACGACGCTGTGCGCGCCATCGCCTTCGATCAGGGGTTCGATCGCTTCGCGCTCCACGACCGCGATCTTAGGTCGGCGCAAATCTGCCCTTAAGGTGGACCCTCGAAACTCCGCGGTCATGTCTGCGCCCAGGAATCCGTTGACCGTGGCCGCGGTCGTCAGCGTCTGGCTGGCCACGATCGGCAACTGGCCGCTGTGGCGGGCGATGGGCGAACTGCCTGACCTGGCCTCGACGCGGGGCATGGCGTTCATCGCCAGTTTCGGGCTGATGGTCGGCAGCCTCACGCTGGCGCTGCTGGCGCTGTCGGCTTGGCGCGGCACGATCAAGCCGGTGGCGACGGTGCTGCTGCTGGTGGCGGCCGTCGGCGCGCACTACATGGGCAGCTACCGCATCGTCATCGACCCGACGATGATGGTCAACGTGCTGCACACCGACGTGCGCGAGGTCCGCGACCTGATCGACGGCCGGCTGCTGCTGAGCCTGGCGCTGATCGCAGGGCTGCCGTGCTGGTGGCTGTGGCGCGCACCGCTGCGGCCGCTGCCGCTGTCGACGCAGGGCCTGTACAACGCGGCGACGGTCGCGCTGGCGCTGTGCCTGGGCGCCGGGCCGCTGGTACTGAACGCGGCATCGATGTCGTCGACGATGCGCAACCACAGGTCGCTGCGCTACATGATCAACCCGGCCAACTCGTTCTACGCGCTCGGCCGGCTGGCGTTGCAAAAGCTCCAGAAGGGCCAGAGCCAGGCCGGCCCGCCGCTGGTCATCGGCGCCGATGCGCAGTCGCTGCCGCGGCGCAGCGGCGCGCGCGCGCCGCTGCTGATGCTGGTGGTGGGCGAGACTGCGCGCGCCGACCACTTCGTGCTCAACGGCTATGCGCGCGACACTCATGCGTTCACCGCCGGGCTGGGCCTGGTCAGCTTCAGCGACGTCACCTCCTGCGGCACCAACACCGCGGCGTCGCTGCCGTGCATGTTCTCGCACCTGGGCCGCGAGGCCTTCGTCGCACGCAAGCAGGATCACGAGAATCTGCTCGACCTGCTGCAGCGCGCCGGGCTGGCCGTCGTGTGGGTCGACAACCAGTCGGGCTGCAAGGGCCTGTGCGATCGGGTGCCGAATTTCGCAGCCAGCGCCGCGCCGCCCGGCAGCCGCCACGCGCCGGGGCTGTGCGACGGCAGCGAATGCCTGGACGAGGCGCTGCTGACCGGCCTCGACCAGCGGCTGGCCGCGCTGCCCGAAGAGCGCCGCCAGCGCGGCGTGGTGCTGGTGATGCACCAGATGGGCAGCCACGGCCCGGCCTACTTCAAGCGCTCGCCGAAGGGCGAGAAGCGCTTCCTGCCCGAGTGCACCACCGCCGCGCTGCAGGACTGCGACCGCGCGGCGCTGGTCAACGCTTACGACAACTCGATCGCCTACACCGACAAGGTGCTGGCGCAGGCGGTCGGCTGGCTGTCGAAGCAGCAGGCGAACTTCGACCCGATGCTGCTGTATCTGTCGGACCATGGCGAGTCGCTGGGCGAGAACAACATGTACCTGCACGGCATGCCCTATGCGCTGGCGCCGCGCGAGCAGACGCACGTGCCGATGCTGATGTGGCTGCCGCCGCAGACCGAAGGCGCGCTCGGCATCACCCGCGCCTGCCTGCAGTCGCGCCGCGACACCCCGCTGAGCCACGACAACCTGTTCCACACCGTGATGGGGCTGATGGGCGTCAGCAGCGGCGAGCTCAAGCCGGCGCTGGACCTCGCCGTGCCGTGCCGCAATGTCTGAGCTGAGCGCCCGCTGGTGGCGCCGCGACGCGGCGGTGGCGCTGCTCGGTCTGCTGCTGGTGCTGGCCTGGGACGCCAGCGGCCTGGACCTGCCGCTGGCGCGGCTGGCCGGTGACGCCCACGGCTTCGCGCTGCGCAACGACTGGCTGATGCAGCACGTGCTGCACGACGGCGCGGCGCTCGTGGCGCAGGGCGTGTTCGTGCTGCTGGGCCTGAACGAGCTGTGGCCGCTGCCGCTGGTCGGCAACATGCCGCGCGCGGCGCGGCTGCGCTGGTGGCTGATCGCGCTGGCCTGTGCGCTGGTGATCTCGCTGCTCAAGCACCGCAGCCAGATCAGCTGCCCGTGGAGCCTGGCCGAGTTCGGCGGCAGCGCGCACAAGATGTCGCACCTGTCCTTCGACGCCTGGTTCGGCGCCGGCGACGGTGGCCCGGGCCGCTGCTTCCCGGCCGGGCACGTGTCCAATGCCTTTGCGCTGGTCGTAGGCACCTTCGCGCTGCGTCCGGTGTTGATGCGGGCTTCGCGGCGCTGGCTCGCGGCGGTGTGCGTGCTGGGTCTCGTGCTCGCGACCGCGCAGCTGCTGCGCGGCGCCCATCTCGCCAGCCACAGCCTGTGGACCGCGTGGATCTGCTGGAGCCTGGGCGCCCTGCTGTGGCATGCCACGTCGCAGCTGCGCTGGCGCCAGGGCCGGCTGGACAAGGCCTGAGGCCCGGCATCGGCGCGGCCGCGCCGATGCGGCACACTTCGGCGCATGGTCCCGCTGCAAGCCGCCGAAGCCGCCGAAGCCGCATTCCCGGATGCGCCGCGGGCCGCAGCCGAAGCCGCGCCCGGCACGAGCCGCGCGGCCGCATTGCTGCTGAACCTGGCGCATGCCCTCGACCACATGTTCCTGCTGATCTTCGCCACCGCGGTCGGCTCGATAGCGGCCGAGTTCGGGTTCAGCCGCTGGGAGGACCTGATGCCCTATGGCGTGGGCGCCTTCGTGCTCTTCGGCCTGGGCTCGCTGCCTTCGGGCCGGCTGGGCGACCTGTGGGGCCGACGGCGCATGATGCTGCTGTTCTTCTTCGGCATCGGCGCGTCGGCCCTGCTGGTCGCGGCCACGCGCAATGCCTGGCAGCTGGCCGCGGCGCTGACGCTGCTGGGTGCCTTCGCATCGATCTACCACCCGGTGGGCATTCCGATGCTGCTGCAGCATGCACGCAATCCGGGTGCGGTGATCGGCGTCAACGGCCTGGCCGGCAACCTGGGCATCGCGGCGGCGGCGTTGAGCACCGGCTTCATGGTGCAGTGGCTGGGCTGGCGCGCGGCCTTCGCGCTGCCCGGCCTGCTGGCCATCGCCTGCGGGCTGCTGTTCGCCTGGCAATGCCCGCAGGAGACCGAGGCGCCAGCGAAGCGCACCAGCAAGGCCAAGGTGAGCCTGGCGCCTCGCGCCATGGCGCGGGTCTTTGCGGTCATGACCGCGGCGTCGGTGACCGGCGGGCTGCTGTTCAACTTCACCACCAATGGCAATGCGCAGCTGCTGGCCGAGCGCTTCCGCGGCATCGTCGAGGACCCGGCGCTGCTGGGGGCGATGCTGGCCGGCGTGTATGCGCTGGCCTCGCTGGCGCAGGTGGTGGTGGGCCGGTTGCTCGACCGGGTGGCGCTGAAGCCACTGTACCTGGGCATCGTCGCGCTGCAGATCCCGCTGCTGGCCCTGGCCGCGGTGGCTGAAGGCTGGTGGATGCTGGGCCTGCTGCTGGCGGTGATGGTGGTGATCTTCGGCTCGATCCCCTTCACCGACGCGATGATCGTGCGCTACGTGGACGACCGCATTCGCTCGCGGGTGGCCGGCGCGCGGCTCACACTGTCCATCGGCATCAGTTCGGCGGCGGTGTGGCTGCTCGGGCCGCTGGTCAAGGCGTCCAGCTTCGGCGCCCTGTTTGGCGGCATGGCGCTGATTGCCGCCTGCACGCTGGGGGTGGTGCTGTGGCTGCCGCGCGAGGACGCCGCAGCATGAACCGGTCTCATGGCTGGCCGACGATCGACGCGGTAGCCACCAGCTCCTCCAGGAGGGCCAGCGCGACGCTTCCCGACATGGCGTAGGGGTCGAGCCGCGAGGTGGCCGAGTACTTGAGCAGCATCGTCGGATTCAGCCGCGACACGTTGACCTGGCCCATCGACCAGCCGGCGAAGTGCCGTTCGCCGATCTGCTGGTAGCTGAGCAGCTCGACGTCCTTGTGCCGCGGGTCGGCGACGATCCGGTTGTACAGCCGGTTCACCGCGGCGCGGCCTCCTTCCAGCACCTGCAGGTACATGTCGTCCGAGCAGCACAGCACGCCGGTGATGCCGGAGGCCGGGTTGTTGGCCTTGGACTGGCGCAGGATCGTGATCAGTTCATCGGCGGCGGCGGGCGCGGCCGCGCGGCTGGCGTAGAGAAGTCTGACGAGCATCTTGGGGCCTTCAGTCGGTCTTGCGGGGCAGTAGCGACAGGAATTCGCGTCGCAGGTTGGAATCTTTCAGGAACGCGCCGCGCATCACGCTGTTGACCATCGCCGAATCGGTATCCTTGACGCCGCGCCAGTGCATGCAGAAGTGGTCGGCCTCCATCACGATGGCCAGGCCATCCGGGCGCACGCGGTCCATCAGCTCGTCGGCCAGCATCGTCACCGCCTCTTCCTGGATCTGCGGCCGGCTCATCACCCAGTCGCAGATGCGCGCGTACTTGCTCAGGCCGATCAGGTTGCTGTGCTCGTTGGGCAGGATGCCGATCCACACCTTGCCGAAGATCGGGCAGAAGTGGTGGCTGCAGGCGCTGCGCACGGTGATCGGGCCGACAATCATGAGCTCGTTCAGCCGCTCGGCGTTGGGAAACTCGGTCACCGCCGGCATCGGCACGTAGCGGCCGCGGAAGACCTCTTCGACAAACATCTTGGCCACCCGCTTGGCGGTGTCCTGCGTGTTGTGGTCGTTATCGGTGTCGATGACCAGCGCGCGCAGCACCTCGTGCATCCTGGCCTGCACCTCGGCCTTCAACTCGGCGATCTCGCCCTCGCGGATGTGGTTGGCGATGTTGTCGTTGGCATGGTGGCGGCAGTTGGCGGCCACCAGCCGGTAGCGGATGCGCTCGGAGGCCGGCAGCTGCGCCAGCTCGTCCTCGCTGCGCAGGACGCGGCTCGGCGCGGCGACCGAGCTGAATTGGGTGGTGGACATGGGCATCGGAGGCGGCTCAAAGCGCCTATTGTGCGCGCCGGCGCATCTCCCCGGTTGATCGGGGTCCGGGATGGTGCGCCTGGGGGTGGCTAGACTGCGCCCGGTGAGTGAAGCCGCCCGACCCCCCGCGCTGTCCTGGCTGCTCGACCACAGCGCCGCCGCCGTGCAGGCGGTGCGCTCGGGGCGCTCGCTCACCGACGCACTGGCCGCGGTACCCACCAGCCTGCGCCCGGGTGTGCAGGCACTTACATTCACTGCGATGCGCCAGTTGGGAGCTGCTTCGGTCGCACTCCAGGGCTTGGCGGCGAAGGTGCCGCCAGCGCGCGTCGAGGCGCTGCTGTGCGTCGCGCTGGCGCTGCTGTGGCCGGCGGAGCGCCCCGCCTATGCGCCGCATACGCTGGTGGACCAGACTGTCACCGCGGCGCGCCGGCGCACGCCGGCCGCTGCGGCGTTCGTCAACGCCGTGTTGCGACGCTTCCTGCGCGAGCGCGAGGCCCTCGTCGCCGCGGCACTGCGCTCGCCCGTGGCGGCCTGGAACCATCCGGCCTGGTGGATGGAGCAATTGCAAAGCGACTGGCCGGCACACTGGCAGGCGCTGCTGGCCGCGTCCAACCAGCACCCGCCGATGACGCTGCGCGTCAACCGCCGCCGCAGCAGCGGTGCCGGCTACTTGCAGCGCCTGGTGGCGATGGGCATGCCGGCCCGGCTGCTGGACGACCCGGCGTTTGGCGGCCAGGCGGTGGTGCTGGACCGACCCTGCCCGGTGGAGGCCTTGCCCGGGTTTGCCGAGGGCGAGGTGTCGGTGCAGGACGCCTCGGCCCAGCGCGCGGCCTTGCTGCTGCTGGCCGACGCCGGCCTGCCCGCAGGCGCCCGGGTGCTGGATGCCTGCGCCGCCCCGGGCGGCAAGGCGGCCCATCTGCTGGAGCTGGCCGACCTGGACCTGCTGGCGCTGGACAGCGACGCGCAGCGCCTGGCCAGGGTGCGCGACACGCTGCGCCGGCTGCGGCTGCAGGCCGAGCTGAAGGTCGGCGACGCCGGCCAGCCGGCCGCCTGGTGGGACGGCCGGCCCTTCGACGCCATTCTGCTCGACGCCCCGTGCAGCGCCTCGGGCATCGTGCGCCGGCACCCGGACATCCGCTGGCTGCGCCGGGCGGCCGACCTGCCGCAGCTGGCGGCGCTGCAGGCGCGGCTGCTCGATGCGCTGTGGCCGCTGCTCAGGCCGGGCGGCCGGCTGCTCTTTGCCACCTGTTCGGTGTTCAGATGTGAGGGCCAGGCCCGGATCGACGCGTTTTTGCAACGCCACGGCCCCGGCGGGGCTGCGCTGCACCCGGCCTCGCCCGGCCATCTGCTGACGGTGGCAGACAATCTGGCCGAAGCCGCGGGCGACGAGACGCTGCACGATGGCTTCTACCTGGCCCTGATCTGCAAACCCTGAGATTCCGCCGCAAACACCCGCGATGCGCCTCGAGATGGTCCGCCGAAGCTTGTTGCAGGGCCTGGCGCTCGGGTTGCTGCTGGGCTTGCTGGGCGCCGTCACGGCACGTGCACAGGGCGTCGAGCTGGCGCTGCTGGACCTGCAGCGCCGGGACGGCGAACTGAGCCTGGATTTCGAAGCCCGGCTGCTCTTGCCCAAGGGCGTGGAAGACGCGATGCAGCGCGGCGTTCCGGTGTATTTCGTTGCCGAGGCCACCCTCTACCGCAGCCGCTGGTACTGGCGCGACGAGCGCGTGGCGCGGGTGCAGCGCAGCTGGCGCGTGGCCTACCAGCCGCTGACGTCGATCTGGCGTGTCGGCTTCGGCGGCTTCAACCAGGGCTTTACCAGCCTCGACGAGGCACTGACCGTGGTCACGCGCAGCACCCGCTGGAAGGTCTCCGACCTGTCCCAGCTGGATCCCGAATCGAAGTACTACCTGCTATTCAGCTACCGGCTGGACAACTCGCAGCTGCCCAGCCCGCTGCAGCTGGGCCTGGGCAGCCAGGCCGAGTGGGCGCTGGGCGTCCAACGCACGCTGCGCCTGGACTGAGCTCGTGACGGTGCTCGGCCTTCAGCTGGCATGAACCGCAACGCGCGCTGGGTCTGGGGGGTGGCCGCCGTGGCCGTGGCCGGCGCGGCGCTGGTGCTGGCCTTCGTGCTGTCGCTCACCAGCCAGAGCGAAGGCTTCTACGAGCGCAACTTCATCTGGCTGTTCTGGCTGAACGTGGCCGTTGCCGCGGTGCTGTTCCTGGTCATTGCCGTGGCCCTGACGCGGCTGGCCCTGCGCCAGCGGCGCGGCAAGTTCGGCACCCGGCTGCTCACCAAGCTGGCCGGCATCTTCGCGCTTGTGGGGCTGCTGCCCGGGCTGGTGATCTACACCGTGTCCTACCAGTTCGTGTCGCGCAGCATCGAAGTCTGGTTCGATGTGAAGGTGGCCACCGCGCTGGATGCCGGCCTGGCGCTGGGCAAAGGCACGCTGGAATCCCTGGTCGACGAGCTGGGCACCAAGACGAGTCAGGCCGCCGAGCGCCTGGGCGATGAGCGCGCCGCGGTGACGCCGCTGTTGCTGGAACGCCTGCGCCAGCAGCTGGACGTGAGCGACCTGGCGCTGGTGGGTCCCAACGGCCAGATCCTCCTGAGCGCCGGTGGCCGCGCTGATGCCATCGCCCCCGAGCGCCCTGGCGCCGAGGCGCTGCGCCTTGCCAGGGCGCAGCGCGTGTACAGCCAGATCGACGGCCTGGACGAGGAGCTGCAGGCCGGTGCCACGGGCAATGGCCCGCGAGTGCGCGCGCTGGCCCTGCTGCGCGACACAGAGATCTCGCTGCGGCCTGGCGAAGAGCGCTTCTTGCTGGCCGTGCAGCCGGTGCCGCGGCAGCTGGCAGCCAACGCGCTGGCAGTGCAGACGGCATACAGCGAATACCAGCAGCGTGCGCTGGCGCGCAACGGGCTGCGCCGCATGTACATCGGCACGCTGACGCTGGCGCTGGTGCTGTCGGTCTTTGGCGCGGTGCTGCTGGCCGCCTTGCTGGGCAACCAGCTGGTGCGCCCGCTGATCCTGCTGGCCGACGGCATGCGCCAGGTGGCCGCCGGAGACCTGAGCCGCAAGTCGGTGTTCGCCTCGCGCGACGAGCTGGGCGGGCTGACACGCTCCTTTGCCGACATGACGGCGCAGCTGTCCGACGCGCGCGAGGCCGTGCAACGCGGCGTGGCGCAGCTCGAGGGCGCGCGCACCCGGCTGCAGACCATCCTGGACAACCTGACCGCCGGCGTGGTGGTCTTCGACCGCGAGGGCCGCATCGACACCGTCAACCCCGGCGCGACGCGCATCCTGCGGCTGCCGCTGACGGTGTTCGTCGGCCGGCGCCTGGACGAGGTGCCGGAGCTGGGCGAGTTTGCGCGCAGCGTGTGGCAGCGCTTCGAACTGCATGCTTCCAGCCCGGAGGCCGGCGAGCGCGATCACTGGCAGGAGGCTTACGAACTGCGACCCGGCGAGCGCGACACGCAGACGCTGTTGGTG
>JBEIHU010000034.1:0-23968 GCA_040381175.1 Burkholderiaceae bacterium | reverse complement strand
GGAATCCTTCGCCAGCGTCTGGGACGCCATCGCCGACACGCCCGAGCAGGCGGCCAACCTGCGCGCCCGTTCGGAGTTGATGCGCCAGATCACCGCCATCGTCCAGGAGAGCAACTGGACCCAGACCGAAGCCGCCCAGCGCTGCGGAGTGACCCAGCCGCGCATGAACGACCTGCTTCGGGGCCGCGTGTCGCGCTTTTCGCTGGACGCGCTGGTCAACATCGCCACGGCGATGGGCCGTGAGGTGCGCTTCGAACTGCAGACGGCGTGAGCCCGCTCGGCCGAGGGATACGCAGTTGGGGCCTGGCCTCCGGTCAGGCCATGTTCAGGATGCTCGACCTCGTGGCGCGCAAGGCCCGTCGTGTCGAACGCGTGCCGCGGCCCTTGATCGACGAGGCCTTGCGGCTGATGGCGCTGCTGAACCGTCGCGGGGCAGGGTGAGGTGACACCACCCCCCGGCTCTGCCGCCACACACGCGCCGCCTGGGACCGACGCGCGCCTCCCGTTCCTGGACTCCCTGCGGCTTCTCGCCCTGGGGCTTCTGATCGCCTATCACGTGGGCATGTACTACGTGAGCTGGGACTGGCACCTCAAGAGCCCCTCGGCGAGCGCCGCTCTCGAGCCCTGGATGCGGCTCGTCAACCCTTGGCGCATGAGCCTGCTGTTCCTGATCTCCGGCGCCGTGACAGCGATTGCTCTGGGCAGCAGGTCCCGGGGGTGGCTCGGCAGCAGGCTGTCGCGACTGGGCTTGCCGCTGGTCGCAGGAGTGCTGGTGATCGTGCCACCGCAGTCCTACTGGCAGGTGGTCGAGCAGATGGGCTATCAGGGCAGCTACCTGGAATTCCTGCCGCTGTACCTCGGCGGCCACGGGGGCTTCTGCTCGGCCGCGGGGTCGTGCCTGACCCTTCCCACCTGGAACCACCTGTGGTTCCTGCCTTACCTGATGGCCTACACGCTGCTGCTGTGGGCCAGCGTGCGTGCCGCACCGAACTGGCTGGACCGCGCAGGCAACCGGCTCTCGCATCGGCTGTCGCTGCTGACCCTGCTGGCGGTGCCCTGGCTCGTCCTCGCCGCGGGGCGCTTGGTCCTGAGGCCCTGGTTCGAGGTCACCCACGCCCTCGTCGACGACCCCCTGGCGCACGCGCAGTACCTTCCAGCCTTCCTGGCCGGCGCAATCCTTGCGCGCACGCCCGGCGCATGGCCGGCCGTGGCGCGACTCAGGCTGCCTGCGCTACTGGTCATGCTCGCGGCATGGCTCCTGCTGCTGTCGCTACCGGACGCGCCCATCGCGCTGCTGCGCACGGCCTATGCCGCACAGCAGTGGGCCGGCGTCATGGCGACGCTGGGTTTCGGCTGGGTTCACCTGCGTCAGCCCACAGTGTGGCAACGCCAACTCGTGCACCGAATCTTCGCGGTGTACGTGCTGCACCAGACGCTGATCATCCTCTTGGCCGTGGCCCTGAGGCCCCTGGCGCTGCACCCATTTGCCGAAGGGCCGCTGTTGCTCGGTGGCACGCTGGCGAGCGCCTGGGCAATCGTCCGCATTTGCGAGCCGGTCAAGCCGCTGCGGCGGTGGCTGGGGTTGCCTGCGGTGTGACTTGGCGGGGGAGAAACGACGGACCCGCGTACAGGCGAACAGGTGGTTTCAGCCTGGTGTGAGCGACTCGAAGCAACCACTGCCCGATGCCTCGATCCGGAAGGCTAGGCCCTCCTGGGTGTCAGCTGGGGCATGTTCAGCGGGGAGGTCACCACCACCCACTTCGGGTGCCTAGGGTGAGATCCGCAGAGCGACGGGCTTGCGAACGTTCACGGTACGACTCCAGTTCGAACCAGTCTCTGTCAGGAGCCGCTGAGACGATCTCAGTCTCAAGTCGGAGTCGGTACGGCATTGCCAAGCCCACTTGAATCCCGCGCACTCGCATGCGGCCGAAAAACTCAACCGGATCAACCACTTGCAAACCCGCCTTGGGCGAGGAGCGGTTGAGGGGGGGATTCAACTGGCGGAGAGGGTGGGATTCGAACCCACGGTACGGGGTTACCGTACGCCTGATTTCGAGTCAGGTACATTCGACCACTCTGCCACCTCTCCAGGTTCGATTCGCGTTGGTCGACATCGAAGGCACAGATTGTAGTGCAGCGTGATTAGGCCTCGGTGCGCAGCGCCAGCGGCGACAGGCGGGGATCGCTCAGCCGCGTACTCCAGCACTGCCCGGGTTGCAGCGGCCAGGCGTCGGTGATGGTGCCGGTGGTGACCACGTCGCCAGCCCGGATCGGCCAGCCGGGCGTGAGCTCGGCCATGGCATCGATCCACAGGCGCAGCGCGTTCAGCGGCCCGTCCAGCACCACCGCACCCTGGCCGCTGTCGACGACGCGGCCGTCGCACAGGAGCTCCACCCGCAGCGCCGCCAGATCCTCGGCCAGCGTGCCCCAGCCCCGCACCGGCACGCGTGGGCCGACGCGCAGCCTGCCGTGCAGCGCAAAGTCGGCCACCGTGTCGGCGGCGCTGAACTTCCAGTCCGCGTAGTGCGTGTGCACGATCTCGAAGCCGTGGGCCACCCACTCCAGGCAGTCCTGCAGCTCGGCCAGCCCCATGCCGGCGCGCGGCGCGCTGGCGAAGCCGAATACCACCTCGGGCTCCAGCCGCGGTTGCGACAGGCCCCGCAGCGAGACGCGCGCTTCGGCATCGTCGAGCAGCGCCGTGGTGCTGTCCCACACCGGCCCCCAGATCGGCTGGTGCACGCCATAGCGCTGCCAGATGCTGCGGTTGGTGAAGCCGATCTTGTATCCCAGCGGCCGCTCGCCGCGGGCGATGCGCAAGCCGCGCAGCGTGTCGGCCGCGGCAAAGGCCTCGGCCATCGAAAACGACGCCGCTTCAGCCGAAGGCGGGACGATCACCGCCGCGCTGTCCCACGCGGACAGCAGCCTCGCGGCCAGGCTCATGCCCGCAACTCCTTCAGCCCGCCCAGGTAGGGCCACAGCGCCTCGGGCAGCTCGATGCTGCCGTCGGCGCGCTGGCCGTTCTCCAGCACTGCCACCAGCGTGCGCCCGACCGCCAGGCCCGAGCCGTTGAGCGTGTGCAGCAGCTCGGTCTTGCCCTGCGGATTACGGAACCGCGCCTGCATGCGCCGCGCCTGGAAGGCCTCGCAATTGCTGCACGAGCTGATCTCGCGGTACGCGTCCTGCCCGGGCAGCCAGACCTCGAGGTCGTAGGTCTTGGCGGCGCCGAAGCCCATGTCGCCGCTGCTCAGCGCAAGCACGCGGTAAGGCAGCCGCAGCCTTTGCAGGACGGCCTCGGCATGGCCGACCATCTGCTCCAGGGCGTCATAGCTGGCCTCGGGGTGAACGATCTGCACCATCTCGACCTTGTCGAACTGGTGCTGGCGGATCATGCCGCGCGTGTCGCGGCCGGCGCTGCCGGCCTCGGAGCGGAAGCACGGGCTGTGCGCGGTGAGCTTGACCGGCAGCGCCGCGGCATCGAGGATCTGGCCGCGCACGCTGTTGGTCAGCGAGATCTCGCTGGTGGAGATCAGGTATTGCTCGGGCTGGTCCTCATCGCCGCCGCGCAACACCCAGAACATGTCTTCCTTGAACTTGGGCAGCTGGCCGGTGCCTTCGAGGATCTCGCGGTTGACGATGTACGGCGTGTAGCACTCGGTGTAGCCGTGCTCCAGGGTCTGCACATCCAGCATGAACTGCGCCAGCGCGCGGTGCAGCCGGGCGATGCCGCCGCGCATGAAGGTGAAGCGCGAGCCGCTGAGCAGTGCGCCGGTGTCGAAGTCCAGCCCCAGCGGCGCGCCCAGGTCCACGTGGTCCCTGGGCGCGAAGTCAAAGCGCCGCGGCCCCTGGCCATCGGGACTCCAGCGGCGCACTTCGACGTTGGCGTTTTCATCGGCGCCCACCGGCACGCTGTCGTGCGGCAGGTTGGGCAGGCCCATCAGCATCGCGGTGAGCTCGGCCTGGATGTGCTCAAGCACCGCGGCGCCTTCGCTCAGGCCGTCGGCGATGCGCGCCACCTCGGTCATCGGCGCCGACGCGTCCTGGCCCTTGGCCTTGAGCTGGCCGATCTGCTTGCTCAGGCTGTTGCGCTGCGCCTGCAGCTCTTCGACCCGCGTCTGCAGCGTCTTGCGCTCGGCCTCCAGCGTGCGAAAGCGCTGCATGTCCAGGAAGGGCTGCGGGCTCTTGCGCCGCTCGAGACGGGCGACGACGCCGTCCAGGTCGCGGCGCAGCAGGTTGATGTCGAGCATGGGGTGTCCTTGGTCAAACGGGCGAAGGCGGCTCGGCCGCGGGCCGGCTCGCGCGGCGCGGCTTCAGGATCGGCCGGCGTCGATGCCGGCCATGCTGCGGTCGCCCAGGCCCAGCGGCAGCGGGAACTCCACGTCTTCCTGCACGCCGGGCAGGCGGCGCACGCTGACCGCGCCCAGCGCGCGCAGCTGCTCGATGACCTGCTGCACCAGGATGTCGGGCGCCGAGGCACCGGCCGTCAGGCCGACACGGCGCCTGCCCTCGAACCACTGCGCCATCAGGTCGCTGGCCGCATCGACCATGTAGGCCGGCGTTCCCAGCCGCTGCGACAGCTCGCGCAGCCGGTTGCTGTTGCTGCTGGTGGGGCTGCCGACGACGATGACGACGTCGACGCTGGGCGCCAGCACCTTGACCGCGTCCTGGCGGTTCTGCGTGGCGTAGCAGATGTCCTGCTTCTTCGGCTCGCGCACGTGCGGGAAGCGGCGCTTCACCGCGGCCAGGATGTCGGCGGCATCGTCCACGCTCAGGGTGGTCTGCGTCACCACCGCCAGCCTGTCACCGCGCGGGCGCACATTCAGCACGTCTTCGGCATCCTCCACCAGGTAGATGCCGTCGCTCAGCTGGCCCATGGTGCCTTCGACCTCGGGGTGGCCCTTGTGGCCGATCATGATGAACTCATAGCCCTGCTTGGCGAGCTTGGCCACCTCGACATGCACCTTGCTGACCAGCGGGCAGGTGGCGTCGAAGACCTGGAAGCCGCGCTGCGCCGCCTCGCTGCGCACCGCCTGGCTGACACCGTGCGCGCTGAACACCAGCGTGGCGCCTGGCGGTACGTCGGCCAGGTCCTCGATGAAGATCGCACCCTTGGCCTTCAGGTGGTTGACGACATAGGTGTTGTGCACGATCTCGTGGCGCACGTAGATCGGAGCGCCAAACCTGCGCAGCGCCCGCTCGACGATCTCGATGGCGCGGTCGACCCCGGCGCAAAAGCCCCGCGGTTCGGCCAGGACCACCTCTTCGATGCGTACGTCGGCCATCACAGCACCCCGATGAGTTGCACTTCGAAGCTCACCGCCTGCCCAGCCAGCGGGTGGTTGAAGTCGAACAGCAGCCAGTCGTCACCCAGCTCGCGCACCATGCCGGCGAAGGCGGCCTGTCCGTCGGGCGTGGGAAACTGCACCACGTCGCCGGGCGCGTAGTCGTCTTCGGGCGCGCCCAGCTCGCGCAGCAGGCTGCGCGCCACGCGCTGCAGCATCTCGGGATTGCGCTCGCCGAAGGCCTCGCCCGGTGCCAGCGCAAAGGTGCGATGCTCGCCTTCGGCCAGGCCCAGCAGCCGCGCCTCGACGGCGGGCGCCAGCTGCCCGGTGCCCATCGACAGCGTCGCCGGCTTGTCGTCGAAGGTGTTCACGAGCTCGGCGCCATCGGGCCCGCGCAGACAGTAATGCAGGGTCAGGAAGGAGCCGGGCTGGACGCTGTTCACGAAGCTGCGGGCGCGGGGGAGTCCGCGCGTCGAATAGACTGGCCGCGATTCTACGAGGCCTCTCCCGCCGCTCTGCCGCCATGTCGCTGAAGGACCTGCCCGCCGAAATGCGCCCGCGCGAAAAGCTGCTGGCCCGCGGCGGCGCGGCGCTCAGCGACGTGGAGCTGCTGGCGCTGCTGCTGCGCACCGGCCTGCCGGGCCGTGGCGTGTTCGAGCTGGCGAACCATGTGCTGAACGACTTCGGCGGCTTTGCCGGGCTGCTGCGCGCCGAAGCCGCCGACCTGAAGCGCATCAAGGGCCTGGGGCCGGCCAAGCGCGCCGAGATCGCCGCGGTGCTGGAGATGGCGCGGCGCGCCCTGGCCCAGCCGCTGCGCGACAAGCCGGTGTTCGATGCGCCGCAGAAGGTCAAGGACTACCTGGCGCTGCACCTGGGCCAGCGCCTGCAGGAGGTGTTCGCGGTGCTGTTCCTGGATGGCCAGCACCGGCTGATCGAGCTCGAGATCCTTTTCCATGGCACGCTGACGCAGACCAGCGTGTACCCGCGCGAGATCGTGCGCCAGGCGCTGAAGCACAACGCCGGCGCGGTGATCCTGGCGCACAACCACCCGTCCGGCGTGGCCGAACCCTCGCGCGCCGACGAGCACCTGACGCAGACGCTGAAGAGCGCGCTGCAGCTGGTGGACGTGCGCGTGCTCGACCATCTGGTGGTCGGCCAGGGCTCGGTGACCTCGTTCGCCGAGCGGGGCCTGCTGTGAAGGCACGCAGCCTGCAGGAGCTGGCGGCGCTGCGCGACGAGCTGCGCCAAAGCCAAGCCGAGGCTGCCGCGGCGCGGCTGCGAGAACAGGCGGCGCGTCAGCATCGCGAGGCGCTGCGCGATGCCTTCGCCCGCGCCGTTGGGCCGGTCGAGCGGCTGCCCGACACCGGCCGGGTGCAGGCCCAAACGCCGCGGCCGCAGCCGCAGCCGCTGCAGCGCCAGGCCGACGAACGTGCCGCGTTGCGCGAGGCGTTGTCCGACGAGGTCGACGTCGAGACGCTGCTGCTCACCGACGACGGCCTCAGCTGGCGCCGCCCCGGCCTGCCGCCGGACGTGCCGGCGCGGCTGCGCCGCGGCCAGTGGGCGGTGCAGGCGCAGATCGATCTGCACGGCCTGCGCCGCGACGAGGCCCGCGACCAGCTGGCCGCCTTCGTGCGCCGGGCGCTGCAGCACGGCCAGCGCTGCGTGCGCGTGATCCACGGCAAGGGCCATGGCTCGCCCGGGCGCGAGCCGGTGCTCAAGGGCAAGGTGCAGCGCTGGCTGGCGCAGTGCACCGAGGTCATCGCTTTCACTCAGGCCACCGGGCCTCAAGGAGGTGCCGGAGCGCTGGTGGTGTTGCTGGAGCGGCGCCAGGCGGCGCGATGAGGCCCTGGACATCATGGTCGCCGCGCCGGGTTAGCCAAGACCGCTGGCGTAGGCGCGTCACTTGCCCGGGCGTACAGCCCGGGCTGCGCGCTGCGCCTTGCCTTCGCCCCGATTCGAGCCCAACGCGGGCATCGGTTTCCGCCGCCCGCGCTAGGGCCTGTTCACACTACGCACCCCGCCTGCGGAGTGTGAACAGGCCCTAGTCGAGCAGCCGGGTCGCCACCGCCGCGACCGCCAGCGCCGCAGGCGATCCGGGCAGAGATTCGACCAGCAGCTTGCGGCGCAGCACCGAGTCGCGCACCGCCATGTCCAGCGGCACCTGGCCCAGCAGGTCCAGCCGCAAGGGTGCTTTGCTGCCGGGGTTGACGAAGCGGTCCACCACCTGCTGCAGCTGCTGGCAGACCGATCGCCCTTCGCCGTGGCGCCGGGTCTGGTTGACGACCAGCTGCACCAGGGTGCGTCCCTGCGTGGCGGCCAGCACCTTGACGGTGGCATAGGCATCGGTCATCGAGGTCGGCTCCGATGTCACCACCACCAGCACCTCACTGGCCAGCGATACCGCGTACAGCACCACGTCCGAGATGCCGGCGCCGGTGTCCAGGATCACATGGTCGTAGCGCGGCGCCACGGTCTCGATGACTTTGAGCAGCTGTTCGCGTATTGCGGGCGTCATGCGCGAATACTCGACCATGCCCGAGCCTGCCAGCAGCGCCGAGAAGCCGCCCGGCGCGGGCAGGATGGCGTCGTCCAGCGAGCTCTTGCCGGTGAACACGTCGTGCAGCGTGATCTTCGGCAGCAGGTCGAGCATCACGTCCAGGTTGGCCAGGCCGAGGTCTGCATCGAGCACCAGCACGCGCCGTCCCTGCCGGGCCAGCGCGGCCGCCAGGTTGACGCTGAGGAAGGTCTTGCCGACGCCGCCCTTGCCGCTGGTGACGGCGGTGATGCGCGCGCGCGCCGCCGGCGCACGCCTCTTGGCAGTGGCGCTGCCCGCGGCGACGCTTGCTTGCTTCGGACCGCCAGGCACTGCGCTCATTCGATATCCTGAAACTGCGAAATCTTGAACAGCAGCGCCTTCTCCTCGGCGCTGACCACCGACAACGCCGAAGGCTCCAGGCACACGCGGTTGCGGCCCTGAGCCTTGGCGCGATATAGCTGGACATCGGCGCGCTCGATCCACAGCGCCGGCGACGAACGCACCCATTGCGGCGCGAAGGCGCCGCCGATGCTGACGCTGACATGGATCTGTAGTGACAGCCCGATGGCCACCGGCATGGCCTCGACACGGCGGCGCACGCGTTCGGCCACCGCCTCGCCAAAGTTGGCGGGGCAATTGGGCATGACGATGGCGAATTCCTCGCCGCCGATGCGCGCCACCATGTCCATCGGCCGCACGCAGTCAAGCAGCGCATTGGCCACAGCCTTGAGCACCAGGTCGCCGCTGGCATGGCCGTGGGTGTCGTTGACTCGCTTGAAGTGGTCGATGTCCAGCACCAGCAGCAGCGCCGGCTCGCCAGCCCGGGCCACCCGGTCGATCTCGCGCGCCAGGGCCAGCTCGAAGCTGCGGCGGTTGGCCAGGCCGGTGAGCGCATCGCGGCTGGAGATGTCGACCAGCGAGTCGATCAGCGCCTGCAACCAGCCCGGGCTGCCAGGCTGGCCTTCGGGCAGGCTGTGCCCCGACTGGCGCAGCAGCTGCATCGCCGTGTCGAGCTGCAGGGCGCTTGCCGCCGGTTTGGACGCGGGCGTGGAACGTGCCAACAGTGAGCCTTGAAAAGGTCGCTACGGGTCGGTCGGGCGCCGAGTCTAGCAGCGCCCCTGCAGCGCCGATCGCCGCAATTGGACGGCCGAATGCATCCTGTTCAGGCGCTGCTCCCGCGCGCCGGCAGGAAGATGGCCTGCAAGTCGCTCAGGAAGTCGAAACCGCGCTCGGTGGGCCGCAGCGTGTGCACCTCGCTGTGAAGCAGGCCGCGCCGCTGGGCCAGTTGCACGGCCGCGTTGATGGCCGACGCAGGCATGCCCGTACGCTCGCTGAACAGCGTGCGCGGCACGCCCTCGCGCAGGCGCAGCGCGTTGAGCATGAACTCGAACGGCAGCTCGGCGCGCGCCACCTCCTGGTCCTGCGACAGCGCCTGGCCGGCGAGCGCGCGCTCCATGTAGTTCGACGGTTCGCGCCAGCGCTGCTGGCGCAGCACGCGGTGCGGAAAGCTCAGCTTGCCGTGCGCGCCGGCGCCAATGCCCAGGTAGTCGCCGAACTGCCAGTAGTTCAGGTTGTGGCGGCAGCGGTGGCCGTCGCGCGCGAAGGCCGAGACCTCGTAACGCTGCAGCCCGGCAGCGGCGCAGCGGTGGCCGACCAGGTCGAGCATCTGCGCGGCCAGGTCCTCGTCGGGCAGCGGCGGCGGGTGCTTGGCAAAGTAGGTGTTCGGCTCGAGCGTGAGGTGGTAGACGGACAGGTGCGGCGGCGCGAAGCCCAGCGCTGCGTCCAGGTCAGCGCCCAGCATCGCCAGCGTCTGGCCGGGCAGCGCGTACATCAGGTCGATGTTGAAGCTGTCGAACGCCGACGCCGCCTCCCGCACCGCGGCGCGCGCCTGGGCGGCGTCGTGCACCCGGCCGATGGCGCGCAGGCTGTCGTCGTGGAAGCTCTGCACGCCCACGGACAGTCGCGTCACGCCGGCGCCGCGGAAGGCACGAAAGCGATCGCGCTCGAAACTGCCGGGGTTGGCCTCGAGCGTGATCTCGCATCCCGGCACCAATGGCAGCCGCGCGCGGATGTCGGCCAGCAGCCTGGCGATGCCGTCCGGCGAGAACAGGCTGGGCGTGCCGCCGCCGACGAACACGCTGACGACCGGCCGGCCCCATATCAGCGGCAGCGCCGCCTCGAGATCGGCGATCAGCGCGTCCAGGTAGCGGGCCTCGGGCACGGCGGCCGCCGCACGCGGGGCCGTCGCCAAGCCCGCGGTGCTGGCGGCCCCAGTTACTTCGTGCGAGTTGAAGTCGCAGTAAGGGCACTTCTTGAGACACCACGGCAGGTGTACGTACAGCGCCAGCGGCGGCAGCGCCGGCAACTGCAGCGTGCCAGGGCGCAGGTAGTGCGCGACGTCGCGTGCAGGTGCCGCAACAGGCGCTGCCGGGCTGCTGGCGGCGCCGTCGGCGCGACGCGGGGGCGTCACAGGCACC
Source organism: Burkholderiaceae bacterium (assembly GCA_040381175.1). Taxonomy (GTDB): domain Bacteria; phylum Pseudomonadota; class Gammaproteobacteria; order Burkholderiales; family Burkholderiaceae_C; genus Rubrivivax. Next base: position 13,676 of record JBEIHU010000034.1, on the reverse strand, counting down.
AGGCCTGCTGCATCAGTTGCAGCATCTGCTGGCAGGCCAGCGCGCGGTGGCTGCGTTCGTTCTTCAGCGCGCGCGGCAATTCCGCCACGGTGGCGCCGAGCGCGGGGATGAACAGCAGCGGGTCGTAGCCGAAACCGCCCTCGCCGCGCGCCGCTGCCAGGATCTCCCCTTGCCATCGGCCGGTGGCCACCAGCGGCTGCGGGTCGGCGGCCGAACGCAGCGCCACGAGGGTGCACACGAAGCTGGCCCGGCGCGTGGCGGCGCCCTGCAGCCGCTGCAGCAACAGCGCGTTGTTGGCAACGTCCTGCTGGCGGCGCTGCGCCTCGCGCTCGCCAGGGGCCAGCTCGATGCCGGCATAGTGCGCCGAGATCACCCCGGGCGCGCCGCCGAGCGCGTCGACGCAGAGTCCGGAGTCGTCGGCCAGCGCCGCCTGGCCGCTGGCCCGGGCGGCATGCCGCGCCTTGGCCAGCGCGTTCTCGAGGAAGGTCGGATGCGGTTCCTCGGCCTCGGCCAGGCCCAGGCTGGGCTGGGCCACCAGGTCCAGCGGCAGCGGCGCGAACAAGGCCTGCAGTTCGGCCAGTTTGCCGGCATTGAGGGAAGCCAGCACCAGGCGCAGCCGGGCCGTCATGCCCGCAAGGCCGCCCGCTGGGCAGCCACCAGTTCGGCGATGCCCTTGGCCGCCAGCGCCAGCAGCGCGTCCATCTCGGCGCGCGAGAAGGGGGCGCCTTCGGCCGTGCCCTGCACCTCGACGAAGCCGCCGCCTCCGGTCATGACGACATTCATGTCGGTGTCGCAGGCCGAGTCTTCGGTATATTCGAGGTCGAGCAGCGCAGTGCCCCGCACGAGGCCCACCGACACGGCCGCCACCGCGTCGCGAATCGGCGACACGGCGATCCGCCCTTGAGCCAACAGCCACTGCACCGCATCGTGTGCAGCGACGAAGGCGCCGGTGATGGCTGCCGTGCGCGTGCCGCCGTCGGCCTGCAGCACGTCGCAGTCCAGGTGGAGGCTGCGCTCGCCCAGCGCCTTGAGATCGAACACGCTGCGCATCGAGCGGCCGATCAGGCGCTGGATCTCCTGCGTGCGGCCGCTTTGCTTGCCGCGCGCGGCCTCGCGGTCGCCGCGGGTGTGGGTGGCGCGCGGCAACATGCCGTACTCGGCCGTGACCCAGCCCTCGCCGCTGCCGCGCTTGTGCGGCGGCACCTTCTCCTCGACCGAGGCGGTGCACAGCACCTTGGTGGCGCCGAAAGACACCAGCACCGAGCCTTCGGCGTGCACGGTGTAGCCACGGGCAAGGGTGACCGGGCGCAGCGCGTCATGGGCGCGGCCGCCTGCGCGTTGATAGTCGTTCATCGTGTTCCTTGGGAAGGTGTGGGCTCGGCGCGCGGCCGCTGCGCGGGTCAGCTCTTGCGCTGCGAGGAGCGCTGGATCGCTTCGTTGATCTCGCGGATCGAGCGCTCGATCTCGGCGTCGTCCAGCTCGTCGGGCGGCCCGTCGCCGGCCATGCTGGCCTGGATGGTGGAGGCGAAGACCGCGTCGCCCAGGTTGCGCGTGGATACACCGGACCGGGAGTCGCCGTCCTCGGCCGCCTCCCATTCGACGCACAGCACGGTGACGTTATCGCTCTTCGGTCCAGCGCTGCGCAGCGCCATCTCCACGAGCTCGGGCACCGCGTCGGACAGCGCCTTGCGCGCCATCTGCTCGCAGATGGCGGTGTCGCTGAGCGCGCCCCACAGGCCGTCGCTGCACAGCAGCAGGCGGTCACCCGGTTGCATGCGCAGCGGGCCGGCGGTGTCGACGACCGGCTTGCCTGGGCTGCCGAGGCAGGTGAAGAGCACGTTTCGGTTGAAGCGATCGCCGATCGGCACCACCTGCGACAGGGTCTGCTGCAGCTCGGTGTAGGAGTGGTCCCGGGTGCGCGCGACCAGCTTGTTGCCGCGCACCAGGTACAGGCGTGAATCGCCGCAGTGCGCCCAGTAGGCGGCGCTGCCTTGCAGCACGCAGGCCACGATGGTGGTGCGCGGGGTGTCCATGAGCGCGCGCTCGGTGGCATAGCGCAGCAACTGGTGATGGCCGGCGATCATGGCGTCGTGCAGGAAGCGCAGCGGATCCTTCAGTTCGGGCTTGGCCTCGTGCTGGAAACGTGCTGCCAGCGTCTGCAGCGCCAGCTGCGAGGCGACCTCGCCCTCAGGGTGACCGCCCATGCCGTCGGCCAGCGCAAACAGCCCGGCATCCCGGGTGTAGCAGTAACCCATTCGGTCTTCGTTTTTCTCGCGCCCGCCCTTGCGGCTGACCTGGTAGACGACGAACCTCATCGACGCCCCGCATGAACCCTGCGGCAGCACACCGCCGGGACGGAGCGTTCGGCCAGCGACGGCCCGACGCCGAAGCTCAACTCCTGGCTCCGGTCTTCAGGCTTTCCAGCTGCAGCTTCAACCGCTCGCTGAAGCTGAGCTTGGTGTAGCGGCGCTCGGTCTCGCGCGCCAGCTCCTTCTGCAACGCGAACACGCTTTGCGGCCGGCTCAGCGGGTCGAGCGACATGCACCACTCGGTGACTTCGATCAGGTTGTCGCTGTAGACATTGCGCAGCCGCGACAGGCTCAGCGCCAGGCGGTCCTTTTCGAGGCGCTGCGGCGCATCGTTGGGCGGGTAGCCCTGCATGCAGGCATAGATGCAAGCGCCGATGGCATAGATGTCGGTCCAGGGGCCGAGCGTGCCGTCACGGCGGTACATCTCGGGCGCGGCGAAGCCCGGCGTGTACATCGGGCGGATGAAGTTGCCTTCCTTGGCCAGCACCTCGCGCGCGGCGCCGAAATCGAGCATCACCGCCTTGTTGTCGTTGGTGATGAAGACGTTGGCCGGCTTGATGTCCAGGTGCAGCATCTTGTGCTGATGCACGATGCGCAAGCCGCGCAGGATCTCGTCGAACAGGCTGCGGATCGAGGATTCGCGGAACACCTTGTCGCGCTTCAGGTCGCGCGCGGTGATGATGAAGTCCTGCAGCGTGTCGCCCTGCAGGTAGTTCATCACCATGTACACGGTTTCGTTCTCGCGAAAGAAGTTCAGCACCGAGACCACGCTCGGGTGGCTGATCTGGGCCAGCGAACGGCCCTCTTCGAAGAAGCTCTTCAGCCCGAGGCGGTACAACGGCTGCTTGTCGGGCTTGACGCGCGGCGTCAGCTCACCAGGGGAGCGTTCGGCCAGCGAGGCGGGAAGGTACTCCTTCAGCGCCACCGAGTGCTGTTTTTCGTCCTCGGCCAGGTAGACCACGCCAAAGCCGCCTGCAGCCAGCTTCTTGACGATCTGGTAGCCGCCCACCACCGTGCCCGACGGCAACGGCGCGGGTTTGGGCTTCGACATAATTGGAGCTTTTGCGAGGGCGTGGCTTCGATGTCAGTTTACAGCATGACCGGTTACGCCAATGCCCTTGCGGCAGTGGAAGGCGGCACGGAACGCGCCGCCGTGAGCATCGAGCTGCGCTCGGTCAATGGCCGCTTTCTCGACCTGGGTTTCCGCCTGCCCGACGAGCTGCGCTCTCTGGAGCCGGCGCTACGCGACATGCTGACAGCAGCCTTCAGGCGCGGCAAGGTTGAGTTGCGGCTGAGCACTTCGCGCGAGGCCGATGTCGGCTGGCCCGAACCCACGCCGGAACAGCTGCACCGGCTGGGCCGACTGGAGGGCATGGTGCAGGGCTGGCTGGCGCAGGCGCGTCCGCTGTCGGTGAACGAAGCCCTGCTGTGGTGCCGAGGCGCAGCCGCCACCGACCGGCTGGACGAGACCGCGTTGCAGGCCGCGCACGAATGCATCCAGGGCCTGCGCGAAGCACGTGCCCGGGAGGGCGCCCGCCTGGTCGAGGTGCTGACGGACAAGCTGCTGCGTCTGCGGGAACTGGCCGCAGCGGCCGAGCCGATGGTGCCGGCCGTGGTGCAGCGGCAGCAGCAGCGCTTCCTGGAACGCTGGGCCGAGGCGCTGGCGGCCAGCGCAGCGGCGCAAAACTTCAGTGCCGACAGCGTGCGTGAACGCGCGCTCAACGAAGCGACGGCCTACGCCATCCGCATCGACGTGGCCGAGGAACTGGCCCGCCTGCGCGCCCACCTCGACGAGATCGAGCGCCTGCTCAAGGCCGGCGGCGAACTCGGCAAGCGGCTGGATTTCCTGATCCAGGAGCTGCAGCGCGAAGCCAACACGCTGGGCTCGAAGTCGGCCGCACTGGAGCTGACCAACGTCTCGGTCGAGATGAAGGTGCTGATCGAGCAGATGCGCGAGCAGGTGCAGAACATCGAGTGAGGTTTCACGGGGTCTCTTGACACCCCCAAGCGGCCGGGAAGTCCAGCGTTTACGCGGGCTTAGCGTTTCAGGAGGTTGATGAGCGGCCCACCCCATCCCAGAATTTGTGTGTACGCAGGCGTGTGCCCGCAAGGCCCACCGGCCGGCAGTGTGTACACACGGCACGGGGTGGCGATGGGAAAGTTGACTGACGTGGCGATCCGGGCCTGGTCCGGTCCGGGGAACGATTCGAGGGCCGCACCGACGGTGATGGTCTCGTGCTGACCTGGCGAGAGAAGCGCACTGCGCCCAGCTGGCGCCTGCGCTACCGCTTCGCTGGCAAGGCTCGTGTGATGGAGATCGGTAGCTACTCGGATCTCACCCTTGCCGCCCCACGCCAAGCCGCAAAGGAACTCCGCGCCAAGATCGCCCTCAGCCACGACGTGGCCGGCGAGAAGCAGGAGCGCAAGTCCAGCGCCCTGGCCCGCATCGAGGCCGCGCGCAGCGTCACCACCGTCGGCCAGCTCGCCGACGAGCACTTCGAGCGCGTGATCAACGGGTGCTGGGAGCACCCGAACATCGCACGCAGCCGCATCGAAAAGGACATCAAGCCCCACCTGGGCAAGCTGACACTGGATGCGGTGGAGCCGCGACACATCGACGCCATGCTGCGCGCAGTCTTCAAGCGCGGCGCGCCAACCATCGCCAACGACGTGCTGCGCTGGGTGCGGCGCATGTTCGACTACGCCATAAAGCGCCACCTGGTGCGCTTCAACCCGGCAGCGGCCTTCGACCTGGCGGATGCCGGCGGCAAGTAATTCACCCGCGAGCGCACGCTGTCACGCGATGAGCTGGTGGCACTGTTCGAAGCGATGCGCCAGGCCAAGGGCTCAGCGAGCAGAACGAGCTGACGGTGAAGCTGCTGTTGCTGCTTGCCGTGCGCAAGGGCGAACTGATCGCCGCTCGCTGGGACGTGTTCGAGCTGGAGGCCGACCCGCCGGTGTGGCACCTGCCCGGCATCCGCAGCAAGACCGGCCAGCCGCTGGACATCCCGCTGCCGACCATGGCGGTGGCGTGGCTGCAGAAGCTGAAGGAGCTGGCCTGCAACGCCGCATACGTGTTGCCGGCGCGCAAGCTGCTCAGCCGCATGGTGCCGCACGTGTGCGAGTCGACCCTGGGCGTGGCGATGGGCAAGGTGAAGCACGGCCTGCCCCCACTTCACGGTGCACGACTTCCGCCGCACCGCCCGCACCCACCTGGCCGCCCTGGGCGTGGAGCCGCACGTGGCAGAGCGTTGCCTGAACCACAAACTCAAGGGCGCGGAAGGCGTCTACAACCGGCATGACTACTTCGCGGAGCGGCAGCGGGCGCTGGAGGCGTGGCGGCACTTGCTGCTGAAGCTGCAGCGCGGTGACGCGACGGCCAAGACCGGCAAGGCGAAGGCACCTTGACACCCGGCGCACCCGACTTCGATGATGCCGCCATGAGCCTGCACAGGATCAAGCTCACTTTGCCGCCGGACCTCCGCGAGTACGTTGCCCGGCGCGTGGCGCTGGGCGGCTACGTCAATGCAGGCGGGTACATGCGCCAGCCGATTCGCAGCGATGCCACGGATCAACAAGACCGTCGACTGGGTGACAGCTTGGCGGCCGAAGAGACAAGGCGCGGCGGCACGCCGGTTGGCGACTCGCTCTGGGGCACCGGCCGTTGACCGCAGGCGGGATACTGATTACCGATCAGTAACTTTTCGCTTGACGTCCCATGGGTCGGCACCGCAAATGACCGAAAGGTAACTTCAAGCACCTGCCATGCCGCCGTCGGCCCAAGACTTACCGCTCGGTCATGCCATTGACGCGGGAACCCCAATCCGATCCTCCGTGCAGCTGGGCGCCGTGATCCGTGAGCAGCGCAAGCGGCTGGCGCTGAAGCAGCTGGACCTGGCGGGCCTGGGCAACACCGGCAACCGCTTCATCGTCGACCTGGAGAACGGCAAGCCGACGGTCCAGTTGCAGATGGTGCTGGACCTCATGGACCTGCTGGGCCTGGAGGTGGTGGTGCGAACCAAGGCCTCTCGTTCGACATCGTCGCTGTGAGGGACGAGTGATGCAGGAGCGGCCCGACCGGCTGGATGTCTACTACGGCAGCGACCTGGTCGGCGCTGTGCACGACAGCGCGCCTCTGGCCTTCGAGTACGCATCGACGTGGCAGGATGGCGCACAGCGGATGTCGATGGCCGCCATCCCGCTGCAGCCTGGCCGGCAGGCCACGCCCGAGGTGCAGGCCTTCTTCGAGAACCAGCTGCCCGAAGGCGAACTGCGCGACTACCTGGCCGCCCAGCGCAAGGCGCCCACGCTCTTCTCGCTGCTGCTGGAGGTGGCCGGCGACACTGCGGGGGCCTTCGTGCTGGTGGCACCCGGGCAGACGCCGGAACCGCCCCGCTACGAAGCCACGACCTGGGAGGCCATCGCCGCGCTCCTGGCCAGGCGGTCGGCTTCTGCGATCGACATCCACGAACAGGGCGCCCGCATCTCACTGGCCGGCGCGCAGGACAAGACCAGCCTGGCGATCTTCGACGACGGTGTCCCGAGGCTGCCCAAGGGCACCTCGCCGTCCACGCACATCCTCAAGCCCAACATCCGCCGCCCGGCCAAGGTCTGGCACTCGGCAGCGAACGAGGCCATCCTGATGCGCGCCGCCGCGCTGGCCGGCCTGCCGACGGCCGAGGTCTTCTACGAACCGCACACCGAAGCCTGCGTCGTGCGCCGCTTCGACCGTCAGCTTCGCCCAGACGGCACGCTGGCCCGGCTGGTGCAGTACGACCTGTGCCAGTTGGCCGGTACCGTTTCGGATCGAAAGTACGAGAAGGAAGGCGGCCCGGGCCTCGCCGCCTGCACCGAACTGATCCGCCGCTACAGCGCGCAGCCCGCCGTCGACCTGCGCCACCTGGTGCGCTGGGTCTTCTTCAACCTGTACGTCGGCAACAACGACAGCCATGGCAAGAACCTGTCGATCTACAGCATGCCTGTGCAGGGCGTGACGCTGACGCCGTTCTACGACCTGATGTGCACGCGCCTGTACCCGGGCCTGTCGCCCGAGTTTGCCTTCGCGATTGGCGGCGAGGTCAGGCCGGGCGAGATGGGCGCCGAGAATCTGGCACTGATGGCCAGACAGCTGGGCATGCAACCGCGCTTCCTGGCTCAGCAGGCGCGGGACATGGCCGACCTCGTGCCCACGGCCATCGACCAGGCCGCATGCGAGATCGCGCCCTCGCTGATGCCAGCGGCCCGCACCCTTGCCGCCCGGCTCGAACGCTTCGTGGCGTCCACCACCAAGAAGCTGGCAGCACGCCTGACCACGTGACGGCAGTCGCAGGAAAGACGGATCCATGGGAGAGGTCACGAACCAAATCGCCATCGTCCTTGGCGTCCTCGTCACCTGCTTCGCCGGGCCTGCCGCGGCCCTCTTCGTCCTGATTCGCAGGAAGGCGAAGGCGCGGCAAAGTCGCCGCTCCCCCATCGGCATCGCGCTGCTGCGCGGTCCAGGTCACTCGCTGCGCGAGCAGCTCGACGAGGCCCGCAACGATCTGACCTGGGATCTCGCGCGGTTGATGGTGGTGCCGCTGCTCGCGCTGGCGACCTTTCCGGCCCAAAGCCATCTGCGCGGCCTGCCGCAGACGGCGCACCCGGCACCGGTCTACGCCCTGGCGGCGATCGCCTACATTGCCTACATGCTGCGCAAGCTGCGGAAAGCCGGCACCCGGCTGGACCACCTGAAGGCGGGCTACGACGCCGAGGTGGCCGTCGGCCAGGAGCTCGATCAACTGATGCGCCAGGCCGCCGCCACATTCCGCGACCTGCCGGCCGAGCAGTTCAACATAGATCATGTCCTTGTCGCCGCCGCGGGTGTCTTCGCCGTCGAGACCAAGGGCTTCACGAAGCCGAACCAGGGCAGCGGCAAGGCCGACGCCACAGTGGTCTACGACGGCGAGACGCTCAGGTTCCCCGGCTGGACAACCAAGGAGCCGCTGGAACAGGCCGAGCGCCAGGCCGCCTGGCTGGCCAAGTGGCTGTCGAGTGCGGTCGGATCGCCGGTCTCGGTGCTAACCGTGATCGCATTGCCCGGCTGGTTCGTGGAGCGCACTGGGCGCGGCCGGGTTCGCGTCTTCAGCGGCAAGGAACTGGCCGGCCTGCTGAAATCGCGCGGCACCCAGGCACTGGCAACCCAGGACGTGCAGCGCATCGCCCACCAGGTCGAACAGCGGTGCCGAACCGTGACACCGCTGTACGCGCAGGAGCCCAAGGTGAGCTGAAGACCAGCGGCCGACCCGGTCACCGGCCGCCGTGCTGCATCAAGCTGCAGCGTTGCTACCCGCCGCGCTGCCACCGCCCTTCGCCCCGCCCCTCGTCTTGTGCAGCACGGCACCCAGATAGGCTGCCGACGCCCTTCCTCTGTTGTGGCCAGCCAGGCGGCTCACGGCCAGAAGATCGAGACGAGCCATTCCTACGCGCCGTCTCTGCGTCCGATGCGCCTCTGCGGTGATGGCAGTTCGTCCTCGGCCGCCATGCGCCACCAGCAGTCGCCGGCTTCACGATCCTTGATCGGGAACCGACGTCAGGCACGCGCCGCGGCGACCAGGCAGCTGGCGGCCGCCACCAGGCTCAGACGCCAGCGCAGGCCGAGCCACGCCTGCAGCCCGTGCACCGCATAGACGCGCCGGTCGACGGCGTAACACAGCAGCAGCATCGCAGCGTGCATCACCAGCCCGTGGCGGGGCGGCAGCAGCAGCGCCAGCGCGGCCACCAGCGACGGCACCACGCCCCACGCGAACAGCCCGGGCCTGCCGTCACGAAAGCCGATGCCCCAGTGGATGCCGCCGAGAAAGGATACGATCACCGCGGCATAGGCCGAAAGAGCCATGGTCGCCAAAGGCCGCGATTCGGCGGGCAGCTGCCATGCCAGCGCTGCGCCCGCCATGAAGGGGACAAGTCCGCCATAGCCGAGCCACAGCGCGAGCGCAACGGTCGGCGTCGACTGCGGCGCTGGGGCGTCCTTCATGACCCGATATTCTCAGTGCCGTTGCACGGGGCGACATGCCCGGACTGGCTATCCTTCGTCATCATGTTGATTCGCCTGATCTACTTCAGCAAAGCGGTTGAACCGCAGACCGGTGCGCTGACCGACTCGATCCTGCGCAAGGCCCATGCCTGGAACCCGCAGAACGACATCACCGGCGTGCTCTGCCAGGGGCAAGGCGTGTTCCTCCAGGTTCTGGAAGGCGAGCGCGGCAAGGTGACGAGCCTGTATGCGCGCATCCACGCCGATCCTCGCCACGGCGACCTGGAGCTGATCCATTGCGAGAGCATCTCCGAGCGGCGCTATGGCGATTGGTCGATGGCGCATGTCCGCCTGTCCGACGTGGACCCGCAGACGAGAATCGACTGGCCTGAGTTCGACCCGTATTCCCCGAGCGGCCTGCATGTGATGGCGCGCATCGACGAACTGGTCGCCCATGGCGGGGTGGTGAAAGCACCGCCGCCCTGAGTGGCTGGTGTGGAGTGGAGCGCCGTGCACGCCCGGGCCGCTACCGAGCGCCATGGGCCGCGGGCCGGCGGTCGGCCGTGTCGTCGGGCCGCAGCGGCATCTCATAGGCATCCGCCACGTACGCCGGCCCCTTCATCACCCTGACGATGAAGCAGCCCAGCGCGAGCGTCAGCAACAGCGTCCAGTGCAGCACGACCACGCCGTACATCGCATAGTCCCACAGCAGCAACGCGCTTTCTTCGCCACCCGTCAGCGGCGAGGACGGCGCCAGCGCCCGGTTCACGCCCGCCAGCAGCAGCGGCAGCAGAGTGCCGCCAATCAGGATGGCCGGCAAGCGACGCCAGATGCGCTGCTCCAGACCCGGTGGCGACCGCTCGAAACCGGGAAGCTTGTTGAACGGGTTCATGGGGACCTCGGCATGGTGGTGTGATCAGAACAACTGGCCTTGACCCTTCGGACTGGTACGGACGCGGCTCGCCCGGGTGGCCGTCGGTGGCAGCCCGCTTTTTCGCGAGCCGTGCTTTTGCTGGATGGCGTCGGCCTCGGCCCGGGCCTCGCGGGTCCGGCGCAGACCATACAGCGCTTCCTTGGCGGCGGACACGGCCTTGCGCTCGTCGACGATCGGGGCTGGATAGGCCGCGGTGCCTATCTCCGGCACCCACTTGCGGATGTAAAGGCCCTGTGGATCCTGGTCGCGCGCCTGCTTGGCCGGCGAGTAGATGCGCAACGTGTTGATGCCGGTGGTGCCCGACTGCATCTGCATCTGGCTCCAATGGATGCCGGGCTCGAAATCGAGGAACTGGCGTGCCAGGAACAGACCCGGCTCGCGCCAGTGCAGCCCAAGGTGATAAGCCGCAAAGCTGACCAACATCGCCCGCATGCGGAAGTTCAGCCAACCCGTGGCGCACAGCTGGCGCATGCAGGCATCCACCATCGGGTAGCCGGTGCGGCCTTCGCACCAGGCCTGCAGCCTTTCATGGTCTATCGGGCTTGGGTTCACGCCGTCGCCAGCCCGCAGCCCGTCGACCGAACGCGCCACGTTGCGCCACTCAATGGACGGTTCGTCCTCGAGCTTTTGCATGAAGTGGCAGTGCCAACGCAAGCGGCTGGCGAACCCGCGCAAGCCATAGGCCAGGCTGCGATCGGGCGTGGCTGCGATGCACGCCTCGGTGGCCTGGTGCACGCAGCGCATCGACAGGGTGCCGAAAGCCAGGTGTGCGCTGAGCCGGCTGCACCCTTCGGCAGCGGTGAGCGGGCTGGACATGGCGCGGCGGTAGTCGCGGCCACGCCCGGCAAGGAACCCGTCCAGCACGGCCCAGGCGGCGCCTTCGCCGGCTGGCGGCAACGGTGCACCCAAGGCCGGCAGACCCAGATCGCGCAGCGTGGGCAACGACCCCGCTTCCAAGCTGGCCGATGTCCTGAATCCGCCAACTGCAGGCGCCTCGGGCGCATTCATGCGCTGCGCCCACCGGCCTGCCCAGCCGGTGCGCGAGCGCAGACGCCGCACCACCCCGGTCTGCGGCAGCTCCGTCCAGTGCACGCCGTGGCTGCGGCACCAGTCAGCCACGGCGCGGTCGCGCGTCCAGCTCCAGCCCGGACCGGTCTCTTCGTGGCTGACGAGGTGGCTGAAGTGGAACTCGCGCCGCAGTGTGTGCAGCACCTCGGGCATCGCACCGATGCGCAAGCGCAGCGGCAGGCCACGCGCCGCCAGTTCGCGCTGCAGTTCGGCCACGCAGTCGAGCAGGAAGCCCACGTGCCGGGGGTCGCACTCGGGGCTGGTCAGCCATTGCGGCTCGATCACCACCAGGCCGAGCGCGTTCTCGAAGTGCATCGCTTCGGCCAATGCGGCGTGGTCGCGCACCCGCAGGTCGCGCTTGAACCAAACCAGCGCGCTTGCGCCTGTCATGCCGGCTGGCCTTTGCGACACGGTCTGGACCTGTCATGTCAATGAGTTGACGCCATCGGCCACCACCACGCAGCCGCTGATGCGCCAGCCGCTGCCCTTGTGCCGCTCCAGCAGGTAGGTGGCCATCCAGAGCCGGCCTGCATCGTCCTGCAACTGCACGGTCTGGGTCACGGTCGGCTGGGCGCCTTGGCTTTCGCGATCCACCTGCGCCAGGAAGAACCGCGCGGCGGTCGGCCGCACCACCATCGGATAGCTGCCCTGCACCATGGACATGAAGCGGTGGGCGTTTCCGAAGCGCGCGCGGATGGCAGGCGAGGCATACGAAAAGGCGCGCTCGGCGTCGTCCGCCGCGAAGGCATCGAGCTGTGCCTGAACCACCTCGCGAACGGCTCGTGCATCGGGTTCGGACAGGCGCGTCGCACCGGCCATCAGCGGCGTCAGCAGCCCGAGCACGGCCAGCCAGCCGAGTGCGCGGCGCAACCCACCCAGCCGTAGGCCAAAACCGGGGGGGTTGGAGATCATTGGTCGCTCCTTTCGGCTGCAGGTGGCTGCCTTTGCGCATCGGTCGGAGCGTGGCTGCCCCTCCACGCCGCAGACGCATGGCACATTCTCTGGCCGTCCCACTGCTGGCCGCACCAGCAGCGGCCTTCGGCGTCGATGATGCACGTACCGCTGCCGCAGCAGCGCGGGTCGTCGTTCATGGGCTTCTCCTGCATTAAGGTTTCGAGTCGTTGTGGTCCGCGCCGAGGCTACCTCACCAGGGGGCCGCACAGTGGCGAAACCGCCGTCCACCGCGATCACCTGGCCGGTCAGGCGAGCCGCCTAGGAGCGTGGCGGTGTCAGCGGCGACGCGCACCGCAGCTTCGACATCGGCCAGACGGCCGGCATCGCGGTCCACCGCGACCACGCGGTCGCCGCCCGCGTGCAACCGGCCAGCCAAGGCGCGGCGGATGCCGCCGCTGGCACCGGTGATCAGGACAATCGAAGTCATGTCGTGTATCGAGTTTGAATGTCAGGCAGTCAAAGGCTTGCCTGCCGGCGTTCCAGGCGCGAGGCCCAGCGCTGCAAGGTCGGCCGCCAGCGAAGGAAGAGCCGGTAGACGCGCTCCATGGCCCAGGCGGCACCGGGCAGCTGTCCTGCTCGGGCCAGCCAGCGCCAGCCGGGCAGCGCGGCCCACAGTGCCAGAAAGGCCTGTGCACCGCTGAGCAATTCGCCGCTGGCGCGGCGCACGTGGAACCGCGCCAGCAGCTGCTCTCGCGTGGTGCCGGACGGCAGCGGCAGCGCCGCGTCGCTGACGTCGGCAAAGCACAAAGGCGTGTTCGGCTGCAGACCGCTGTAGACGCCGATCTCGCGTCGGCACAACGGGCACGCGCCGTCGTACAGCACGGTCAGCGGCGGCGCGTCGCAGGCGCTCGGGTTCGAGGCTTTGCTCACCATGCGGGTACCTCGTTGACGGCCAGCAGGTCGACGGCCGAGTCCAGGCCGCGCGAGCTGCGGGCCCACCATTGCGAGAACGAGTCGCAGCCCCGGTCGACCGGCGGAAACAGCGTCGACGCGGCCTCGCACTCGGCCCAGCGTGCGAGCCAGGGCGCAAGATGGGGTTCGTCGATGCTGCGCACGCTGCGGGCGGCTGCCAACGCGGTGCCGATGGCCGCCGCGTCCCCGTACCAGCGCACCGGCGCAAGCTGCGCCATGCGGCTGCCGACGAAGCGCCAGCGTCGTTCGCTCCATGGCCAGGCGCGGTGAAAGTCGGCCACGCACACGCAGATCACCCGCGTGTCGGCAGGCAGCGCTGCGGGCAGTTCGCCCAGGCTCCAGGGATGCACAAGCCAGATGTCGCGGCCGGCGGCGTCCGCGCTCTGCGGCGCGCTCAAGCCAAGTTCCCCGGGCGGCTCGGCGCCGAGTCGGGGTTCGGCCAGCGAACGTGTGTCGAGCCGTGCGTCGGCTGCATCGAGCGGCTGCG
>JBEIHU010000033.1:0-24777 GCA_040381175.1 Burkholderiaceae bacterium | reverse complement strand
GACATGCCCAAGGCCTTCGCCAAGACCAACGCCAACGGCGTGCCGGTGACGGCGATGTGGTGGACGAGCATCATCATCCAGATCATCGTCATCACCACCTACTGGTCGCGCGACGCGTTTTCGCTGATGCTCAACCTGACCAGCGCGACCACGCTGATCCCTTACTTCCTGGTCGCCGCCTACGGCTTCATGATCGCCAAGCGCGGCGAGACCTACCAGCTCCGCCCGGAGGAGCGGCAGCGCGACCTGGTGCTGGGCGGCATCGCCGTGGTTTACACGCTGTTCATGCTCTATGCCGGCGGGCTCAAGTACATCCTGCTTGCCGCCATTCTGTTTGCTCCCGGAACGGTGATGTACTACATCGCGCGACGCGAGCAGGGCAAGCCGGTCTTCGACAAGACCAGCGACTGGGTCATCTTCGGCGTCATCGTGGCCGCCGCCGTCTATGGTGTCTACGGTCTGGCGACCGGTGCCATTTCCATCTAACCAGCCACAAAGGAGCACATCATGTCAACTGCCAAGGGCAAGGCGAAGGCGAAATCCGCCAAGGACGAAGTCAAGTTCGGCGTTCACTCCGAAGTCGGCCAGCTGCGCAAGGTGATGGTCTGCTCACCGGGCGTGGCGCACAGCCGGCTCACGCCCAGCAACTGCGACCAGCTGCTGTTCGACGACGTGCTGTGGGTCGAGAACGCCAAGCGCGACCACTTCGACTTCGTCACCAAGATGCGCGACCGCGGCATCGAGGTGGTGGAGATGCACAACCTGCTCACCGAAACCGTGGCCGTGCCCGAGGGCAAGAAGTGGATCCTCGACAACCAGGTGGTGCCCAACCAGGTGGGCCTGGGTTTCATCGCCGAGCTGCGCAGCTACCTCGAGGGGCTGGATGACCGCAAGCTGGCCGAGACACTGATCGGCGGGCTGTCCACCGTCGATTTCCCCGAGAAGGTGGGCGGTGCGGCGCTCAAGGTCGTCAAGCAGGCGGCCGGCGCCACCGAATACCTGCTGCCGCCGCTGCCGAACACCCTGTACACGCGCGACACCACCTGCTGGATCTACGGCGGCGTGACGCTGAACCCGTTGTACTGGCCGGCCCGTCATGAGGAGACCATCCTCACCACAGCCATCTACAAGTTCCACCCCGACTTCGCAGGCAAGGTCAACGTCTGGTGGGGTGACCCGACCCAGGACCACGGCCTGGCCACGCTGGAAGGCGGCGACGTGATGCCCATCGGCAAGGGCAACGTGCTCATCGGCATGAGCGAGCGCACCTCGCGCCAGGCCATCAGCCAGCTGGCGGCCACGCTGTTCAAGAAGGGAGCGGCCGAGCGCGTGATCGTCGCGGCCATGCCGAAGATCCGCGCGGCCATGCACCTGGACACGGTGTTCACCTTTGCCGACCGCGACTGCGTGCTGCTGGCCCCGGACTTCCTGGCCAAGACCACCACCTTCTCCTACCGCCCGAGCAGCCATCCAAGCGGTGTCGAGCTGCATGCCGAGAAGAAGCCCTTCGTCGATGTCGTCGCGCAGGCGCTGGGCTTCAAGAAGCTGCGCGTGGTCGAGGCCGGCGGCAGCGACTACCAGCGCGAGCGCACGCAGTGGGACAGCGGCGCCAACCTGGTGTGCGCCTCGCCGGGTGTGGTCTATGCCTACGACCGCAACACCTACACCAACACGCTGCTGCGCAAGGCCGGCATCGAGGTCATCACCATCGTCGGCGCCGAGCTCGGCCGCGGCCGCGGCGGCGGCCACTGCATGACCTGCCCGATCATCCGCGACCCGGTGGACTTCTAGGCCAGTCCGCGAACGCCCTGCGGCCCGGCGGTATCGCCCGTCGGGCAGGGGCGCGGACGGGATGTTCCTGTCCGAATGGAGCCACACCATGAATTCACGAGTTGACGAGTTCCGCCCGTCGCCGCGCCTGCGGCAGGCTGCGACTCTTCTGCCGCTGCTCGCGGCCTTTGCGCTGACCACGGTGCCGGCCCGGGCCGCAGAGCCCGGCGAACTCGCCGCCAAGGAAGCGCGCCACATCGCCAGCACCTACCCCGGGCGCATGGCCGGCATGCCCAAGGAGGACATGACGGCGCGCTACCTGGCCGACCGGTTGCTGGCGATGGGCTACAAGCCCACGCTGCACCGCTTTTTCACCATCTACACCTTCAACTGGGAGAGCAAGCCGGAACGGGTGCACGACGAGCGCACGATGATCTCCACCAACGTCATCGCCGAGCGGCGCGGCACGTCGGGCAAGCAGATCATCGTCGGCGCGCACTTCGACACGCGCATCCCGCGCAGCGGAGTCATTCCATGAAGCACCTGATCTCTGCCTGGACAGCTGCGGTATGGACAGTGGCGGTCGCATGCACAGCGCAGGCCGCCACCGTCTACACCGGTGATGTCATCCAGGGCAAGCGTGTCATCAGCCAGCTCGACGTCAGCGACCTGGAGCCGGGCAAGATGCACAGCTTCTATTTCCAGGGCGTGCAGATGGCCACCGGCCAGCACTGGTACGTGCCGGTGGTCGTGGCCAAGGGCGCCAAGCCGGGCAAGCGTGTGCTGCTGATCAGCGGCGTGCACGGCGACGAGATCAGCCCAGTGGATGCGGTGCAGCGCACCATGGCCGCACTCGACCCGGCGCAGATGTCCGGCACCGTGACGGCGGTGTACGACATCTCGCGCCCGGCCAAGGAGGCGGTGACGCGCATGTGGCCGATCGCGCAGTGGGGCAGCCAGCTGATCGACCTGAACCGCATCTGGCCGGGCAACGAGGAGGGCAGCAACGCACCGACACGCCATGCCGGGCTGGTCTTCAACCGTCTGTTCAAGGCCAATGCCGACTATGCGCTGGACTACCACACGGCGGCCACCTCGGGCGATTTCACCGCCTTCATCTTCGCCAAGATGGCCAAGCCGGAAATCCGCGCCATGGCCGAGCTGTTCCCGATCGAGCAGATCAAGAACGATCCCGGCTTCGCGGGTACGCTGGAGACCTCGCTGGTCAACGCCGGCATTCCCGCGCTGACCATCGAGATCGGCGGGCCGCGCTCCTTTGACCGCCGCAAGATCGACATGTTCGTCGAGGGCGGGCTCAACGTGCTCAAGCACCACAAGGTGATCGGCGGCCCGATGGGGCGCACTGCCAAGGACGCGGGCGTCTTCTACGGCGACGCCTTCCATACCGTGCGCGCCACGCACGGCGGCTACCTGGAGCTGAAGGTCGACCTGCGCAGCAAGGTCGCGGCCGGGCAGGTGGTGGCGGTGCAGCGCAACTCCTTCGGCGAAGTGGTCAAGGAGTACAGGACCGAGGTGGCCGGCGAGATCTCGACGCTGCAGCGCGACGCGCTGATCGAGCCCGGCACGCGCGTGGTGCAGGTGTTGCATGACAGCCCCGACCCCAAGTGCGACGGTGACGGCTGTCCCGAGGAAGGGGCAGACTACGTCGATTGAGGCCGGGGCACCGGGCGCGTGCTTGGCGCGAACCGTCTGACCCATTCCGCCGGAGCCCTCCATGAGTACCAGCGACATCGAAGCCGAGGCGAAGCCGCCGCGCAACAACTCCCGCTTTCCCGGCGCGGTGGCCACTCTGGCCCTCGTCACCGTGCTGGTGTGGGTGGCGGCGCTGTTCATCCCCTCGGGCCGCTACCAGGTCGATGCCGACGGCTCGCCGATTCCCGGCACCTATGAACGCACGCCCTCGCCGCTGAGCCTGGCCGACACGGTGCGGCAGCTGGTGCTGTCTCCGGTGAACGGTGTGTACGGGCTGCGCAACCCCGAATCGGGCTTCATCGATACCGAGACGCTGGGCCGCATGGCCGGGCAGATCGGCGTCATCACCTTCATCATGGCCATCGGCGCCTTCATCTCGGTGAGCTTCGCCACCAAGGCGCTCGAGGTCGCCGTGGCGTCGCTGGCGCACCGGCTGCGCGACAAGGGCTGGCTGCTGATCGCGGCGGTGATGGTGCTGTTCTCCGCGCTCGGCTCGACCATGGGCTTTTCGGTCGAGACGCTGGGCTTCTACGCGCTGTTCATGCCGCTGATGGCCGCCCTGGGCTACGACCGCCTGGTCACCGCGGCGATGATCATCCTCGGCGCGCTGGTCGGCGTGATGGCGGCCACCGTCAACCCGTTCTCCATTGGCGTGGCCGCCGGCGAGGCCGGCGTGTCAATCGGCGAAGGCATCGGCCTGCGGCTGCTGCTGTGGGTGGTGCTGACCGTGATGGCGGTCGGCTGGGTGCTGCGCTACGCCGCCCGCGTGCAGCGCGATCCGTCGTCTTCGCTGCTGGCCGGCGATGCGCCCGAGGACGATGCCGCCGGCCAGGCCGAGCCGCCAGCGGCCGAGGATGCACAGCAGGCTCAGCTGAACGGCATGCAAAAGGCGGTGCTGGCCATCACAGTGGCCGCCTTCGGCCTGATGATCTTCTCGGTCATCCCCTGGTCGGCGGTGCTGGGTGGGCGCGCCGCGCCGGCCGACTACTACGGCACGCACGAAGTGGCCGGCGTCTTGCCCTACTGGTTCGAGCTGAACTGGTGGTTCCCGGAGCTGTCGATGCTGTTCATCGTCGCCTCGGTGCTGGTGGGCGTGGTGGCGAAGATGGGCGAAAAGCAGACCGTCAAGCTGATCGCCGCCGGTGCCGCCGACATGCTGGGCCCGGCGATGGTGGTGCTGCTGGCCGGCGGGGTGTCGGCGATCATGAACAACACGCAGACGATGGGCACCATCCTGTATTCGATGGAGCAACTGGTCAGCGGTGCCTCGGCTGCAGTGTTCACGCTGCTGACGGTGGCGCTGAACGTGCCGCTGGGCATGCTTATCCCGTCCAGCTCCGGCCATGGCGCGCTGGCCATGCCGCTGCTGGCACCGCTGGCCGACTTTGCCGGCGTCGACCGCGCCACCACCATCACCGCCTGGATCATGGGCCACGGCTTGTCGCTGATGTTCTCGCCCACCAGCGTGGTGCTGGTCGGCGGGCTGGCGATCGCCAAGGTCGGCTACGACAAGTACCTGCGCTTCGCCTGGCCTTTGCTGGCGGCGATGTTCGCGGTGTCCGTGCTCGTGGTCGGCATCGCCGCCGCCGCTTGACGGCAATAGCAGGTATGTCAGGCGTTGTTCGTCGCTGTGGCATCCTGACGGCCCCGAGCCCTTCGCACCTGCCACTGGAGCCTCCCGTGTCCGAAAGCGTTTCCGTTCCCCCCGGCGTGATGGCGCGCACCGGCGCCGCCGGGCTGATGCTGCTGACGGCTGCCCTGCTGGCCGGCTGCCAGCGTGTCGACGAGGCGCCAGCGCCCGAGATCCGGCCGGTGCGGGCCATCACCGTGGCCCAACGCTTGCCCGACAACAGCGTGGTGCTCACCGGAACGGTGCAGGCGCAAAACGAGATCAACCTGTCCTTCCGCGTCGATGGCCGGCTGATCGAGCGGCTGGTGGACATGGGCGACAACGTGCGGCCCGGCCAGCTGATCGCGCGCCTGGACCCGCAAAACGAGGAAAGCGCGTTGCAATCGGTGCGTGCGCAGCTGGCCGGGGCACAGGCGCAGCTGGTCGAGGCGCGCAGCAACTACCAGCGCATGCGCGAACTGGTGGTCGAAGATGCGGTGTCGCGCGCCCAGTACGAGCAGGCCAAGGCACTGCTGCAGTCGGCCGAGGCGCAGGTGCGCGCGCTCGAGGGCCAGGTGGCGCTGGCGCAGAACCGGCTCGGCTACACCCGGCTGGTGGCCGACGTGGCTGGCGTGGTCACCGCGCGCGGCCCCGAGCCGGGCGAGGTAGTCGGCGCCGGCCGAATGATCGCGCAGGTGGCGCGCGAGGGCGCGCGCGACGCCGTCTTCGACGTGCCGGCGCAGATCAAGGACGCGGCGCCGCTCGACCCGAAGATCGTCGTCAGTGCCGGCCGGGACGGCAAGCCGGCCGATGCGGTGCTCGACCTGACCGTCGCGCTGGCGATGAACCCGCAGGTCAGTGCCATCGGCCGCGTGCGCGAGGTCGCGCCGCGCGCCGACCCGGTGACCGGTACCTTCGCCGTGCGCGTGCGGCTGATCGACCCGCCGCCGGCAATGCGGCTGGGCAGCACCGTCACCGGCCGCATGCGGCTGGGCGGCACGCCCGCCATCGAGCTGCCGGCCGCGGCGCTGGTGCGTGCCGACGGCGGGACCGCGGTCTGGGTGTTCGACAAGGCCAGCGGCACGGTGTCGCTGCGGCGGATACAGGTGCGCGATGCCGATGCGGTGCGCGTGCAGGTTGCCTCCGGCCTGCAGCCCGGTGACGTGGTCGTGACTGCCGGCGTGCAGGCGCTGCGGCCCGGCCAGAAGGTGCGTCTGCTCGAGTCCCAATCGTGATCGGGCCGAACCTGTCGGAATGGGCGCTGAAGAAGCGCTCGCTGGTGGTCTTCCTGATGATCTTGTCGGTGGTCGCTGGGGTCATGTCCTTCCTGAAGCTGGGCCGCGGCGAGGACCCGGCCTTCACCGTGCGCACCATGGTCGTGGCCGCCGGCTGGCCCGGCGCCACGGTGGACGAGATGCTCAAGCAGGTCACCGAACGGCTGGAGCGCACGCTGCAGGAGACCGACTATCTCGATCGCCTGCGCAGCTACACCGTGGCCGGGCAGACGACGATATTCGTCGAATTGAGGCAGTCGACGCCGCCGCACAAGGTGCCCGACATCTGGTACCAGGTGCGCAAGAACATCGGCGACATGCGCCACACGCTGCCGATGGGCGTGCTCGGGCCGTTCATGAACGACGACTTCGGCGACACCTTCGGCATCATCTACGCGTTCACCGCCGACGGCTTCAACTTCCGCGAACTGCGCGACTATGTCGAGGCCGCGCGCTCGCGCCTGCTGCAGGTGCCCGACGTGTCGAAGATCGAGGTGCTGGGCGCGCAGGACGAGCAGATCTACATCGAGTTCTCGCTGGAGCGGCTGGCCGGCCTGCGGCTGAACCTGAACCAGGTTGTGGCCACACTGCAGGCGCAGAACCTGGTGCGCCCGGCCGGCACGATGCAGGGCGAGCAGGAGCGCGTGTTCCTGCGCGTCACCGGCGCCTTCGACAATGAAAGCGACATCGAGTCGGTGAACATCGTCTCCGGCGAGCGCATCTTCCGCCTGGGCGACATCGCCAAGGTGCGGCGCGGCTTCACCGACCCGCCGCAGCCGATGTTCCGCGTCAACGGCCAGCCGGCCATCGGCCTGGCGATCGCCATGCGCGACGCCGGCGACATCCTGGCGTTGGGCGAAAACCTGAAGCGTGAGATGACCGAGGTCGTCGCCAAGCTGCCGGTGGGCATCGAGCCCGTGCTGGTGGCCGACCAGGCGGTGACGGTGGATCTCGCGATCGGCGACTTCATGACTTCGCTGTGGCAAGCCATCGTCATCATCTTGCTGTGCAGCTTCGTCAGCCTGGGCATGCGCCCCGGTACGGTGGTGGCGCTGGCCATCCCGCTGACGATGGCGATCGTCTTTGCGGTGATGGACGTCGCCAACATCGACCTGCACCGCATTTCGCTGGGCGCGCTGATCATCGCGCTGGGCATGCTGGTCGACGACGCGATGACCACGGTGGACGTGATGCTGCGCCGGCTGGGTGCCGGCGACAGCCCCGACCAGGCGGCCACTTTCGCCTACCGCACGCTGGCCGCGCCAATGCTGATCGGCACGCTGGTCACGATCGCCAGCTTCGTACCGATCGGCTTCGCGCGCAGTTCGGCCGGCGAGTACACCTTCTCGATCTTCTCGGTGGTGGCGATCTCGCTGATCGTCAGCTGGCTGGTGGCGGTGATCTTCGCGCCGCTGATCGGCAAGGCGCTGCTTAAACCACCCAAGCAGCAGGAGGCCGAACCCAAGCCGGGCAAGTTGATTCAGCTGTACGGCGCTTTCCTGCAGGCGGCGATCCGCATGAAGTGGCTGACCATCGCTGTCACGCTGGCCGCCTTCGCCGCCGCGGTAGTGCTGTCGGGCAATGTGTCGCGGCAGTTTTTCCCGGCCAGCGACCGGCCCGAGCTGACGGTGGATCTGACGCTGCGCCAGAACGCGTCGATCTTCGCCACCGAGGTCGAGGTCAAGCGGCTGGAGGCGATCCTCAAGGCTGACCCCGACGTCGACCACTTCAGCAGCTACGTCGGCCGTGGCGCGATCCGCTTCATCCTGACGTTGAACGTGCAGCTGTCCAACCCCTTCTTCGGCCAGTTCGTCGTCGTCGCCAAGGACCTGGAGTCGCGCGAGCGGCTGCACGACAAGCTGGAGAAGGTGCTGGCCGAGCAGTTCCCCGGAGTGGTGTCGCGCGTCTCGCCGCTGGAGCTGGGCCCACCGGTGGGCTGGCCGCTGCAGTACCGCGTGTCCGGCCCGGACAAGGACGAGGTGCGGCGTCTGTCGCTGGAACTGGCGGGCGTGGTCGCGACCGATACGCGCACGCGGCACGTGCATTTCGACTGGATGGAGCCGGCGCGGCAACTGCGCGTGAAGATCAACCAGGACCAGGCGCGCCGGCTTGGCGTCAGCTCGGCCGCGATCGCCAGCGTGCTCAACGCCGCGATTTCCGGCACCGTGGTGACGCAGGTGCGCGACGACATTTATCTGGTGAATGCGCTGGTGCGCGCCACCGATGCCGAGCGCGCTTCGTTCCAGTCGCTGGCCTCGCTGCAGGTGCCCACGCCCAGCGGACGCATGGTGCCGCTGAAGCAGTTCGCCACCATTGCCGAGGAGCAGGAGTTCCCGCTGGTGTGGCGCCGCGACCGCGTGCCGACCCTCACGGTGCGCGCCGACGTCAACCGAGGCGTGCTGGCCGACAGCGTGGTGCAGGCGCTGGCGCCGAAGATCGCCGAGTTCAGCGCCAAGCTGCCCAAGGACTACAAGATCGCAACCGGCGGCCTGTTCGAGGAAAGCCAGGTGTCGCAGGCCTCGGTGTTCGCGGTGGTGCCGCTGATGATCGTGCTGATGCTGGTGGCGATGATGGTCATGCTGGTGAGCTTCCGCCGCATGGCGATGGTGGTGGCGATCATGCCGCTGGGGCTGATTGGCGTGGTGCTGTCGCTGCTGGTATTCAACCGGCCGCTGGGCTTCGTCGCCATCCTCGGCATCCTGGCGCTGATCGGCATGATCGCCAAGAACGCGGTGATCCTGATCGTCAGCATCGAGGAGGAGCGTGCCGCCGGGCTGGGCGTGCGCGATGCGGTGCTGGGCTGCGCCACCAACCGGTTCCGGCCAATGATGCTGGCGGCGATGTCCACCGTGCTCGGCCTGCTGCCGATCGCGCCTACCGTGTTTTGGGGGCCGATGGCGTTCGCCATCATGGGCGGGCTGCTGGTGGCCACGCTGCTGACGCTGGTGTTCCTGCCGACGGTGTACATGGCGGTGTTCGGCAAGGAGGATGCGGCGCCGGCTCCGGCCGCCGCGGAGCAACCGGCATGACGGCGGCGGCCGCTGGCGGCGTACGGCTGTTCGTGGGCGAACTGCGCCAGCTGTTCGACTCGCTGGATCCGGCGCCGTTCCGGGAGCGCGACCTCGATCCGAAGGCGGCCGAGTACATCGTCGACAGCGCCCGCGAGGCGCCGGCCGGCGAGGTGCTGTCGCTGCAGGTGCAGCTCGGCCGCGAGCCGGCCGACGAGGGCACCGCGGCGCTGCTGCGCGACGCGGTGCACGAGTACTTCGAGCGCCGCGCCGCGCTCAGGCGGCGCGACTTGCGCCAGTTGTTTCGCACGGGCCGCCTGAGCCTGCTGATCGGCCTGGTGTTCCTGGCCGGTGCCATTGCGCTGGCGCAGTGGCTCGGCAGCCTGATCGAGCACGAGGGTTACGCCTGGCTGGTCAGCGAGAGCCTGATCATTGGCGGCTGGGTCGCGTTGTGGCGGCCGATGGAGATCTTCCTCTACGACTGGTGGCCGATCCGCGCCGACGCGAGGCTGTTCGATCGGCTGGCGGCGATGCCGGTCACGCTGCGCGGCGCCGATGCGGCATCGGGGAGTGCGGCATGAGCGGCAGTGGCGGCACGATGGCGCTGCGCGCGCTGCTGTTCTTCGGCGTCTGGATCGTCGCCGACCAGAGCGCCAAGCCCGGCAACCTGCTGGTCGGCGTGCTGGCGGCCGCTGCCGCGACCTGGTTGAGCCTGAGACTGCTGCCCCCTGCGCGCGGCCGCGTGCGCCTGGCCGGGCTGTTGCGGCTGCTGCCGCGCTTCCTCTGGCAGTCGCTGGTGGCGGGTTTCGACGTTGCACGCCGTGCCTTCGCGCCACGGCCCGATCTGCAACCCGGCTTCGTCGAGTACCGCACGCAACTGCCGCCGGGCTCGGCGCGCAGCGCCTTCGAACTGATCTCCAGCCTGATGCCGGGCTCGGTGGTCAGCGACAAGGGTGCAGACCGCATCGAGTTCCACTGCCTCGACACTCGAGCGCCGGTGGCCGATCAGCTGGCGGCCGAGGAGCGCGCCTATGCGCCAGCGCTGCAGGGGGAGCGGCGCGATGGCTGACTTCCTGCAATCTGCCGGTGCCTTCGTCGTGCTGATGGTCATGCTCGGCCTGGTGCGTGTGGCGCGCGGCCCGGGGCGGGCCGACCGCATGATGGCCGCACAGTTGCTGGGCTCCGGCGCCACCGGTGCGCTGCTGCTGTTTGGCGCGGCCACCGGCGACAGTGCGGTGTTCGATGTCGCATTGACGCTGGCGTTGCTGAGCGCCTTTGCGTCGATCGCCTTCGTCAAGTTCGCGCTGCGCCAGGACCAGCCGGACGACGACGAGCAGGACGTGAGATGAGGTTGCTGCTCGATATCTTCAGCATCGCCGCCATCGTGGCCGGCGCCTTCTTCTACCTGGCCGGCACGGTGGGGCTGCTGCGCTTCCCCGACGCCTACAACCGGCTGCACGCGCTGACCAAGGCTGACAACCTCGGCCTGGTGCTGGTGGTCATCGGCCTGTTGCCGCAGCTGGACAGCGTGCTGGCGGGCTTCAAGCTGCTGCTGGTGTGGCTGCTGGTGCTGCTGTCCAGCGCCGCGGTGGCGCAGCTGATCGCGCGTTCGGTGCGGCGCGGGGACAAGCGGCCGTGATCACCACCGTCGCCAGCGGGGCCGTCGTTGCGCTGTTGCTGTGGCTGGCGCTGTGGACCGTGGTCGCGCGCGACGCCTTCCTGGCGGTGGCCGGCTTCGTGGTCTACGGGCTGCTGCTGGCGCTGGTGTGGGTGCGGCTGGCCGGCATCGACGTGGCGCTGACCGAAGCGGCCATTGGCGGCGGGCTGACCGGCGCGCTGCTGCTCGGCGCGGTGGGCCGTCTGCGCCGAACGGAAGGCGAAACCGCGGCCGAGGGCGCAGGTGCCGGCACGCGCGCGCTGGCCGCCGTGCTCGCGCTGGGTGTCACGGCAGCGCTGGTGCTCGCGGTGATGATGCTGCCCGAGCCGGCGCCGACGCTGGCGCCGCTGGTGGTTCCCAACATGCCGGCCACCGGCGTCGGCAACCCGATCACCGGCGTGCTGCTGGCCTTCCGCGCGCTGGACACGCTGCTCGAGGCCGTCGTGCTGGTGATCGCGCTGATAGGCGTGTGGTCCTTCGCCGGCGACCGCGCCTGGGGCGGCCGGCCCGGGCCGCGCTACAGCGCCGATCCGGACGGCATCCTCGCCTATCTGGCGCGCGTGCTGCCGCCGCTGGGCATCGTCATCGGCATCTACCTGTTCTGGGCCGGCGCCGACCATCCGGGCGGCAAGTTCCAGGCGGCCACCATCCTGGCCGCGATGTGGATGCTGGTGCAAATGGCCGGGCTGTCCGATGCGCCGCGAACCGATCACCGCGGCCTGCGTGCCGGCATCGTCGTCGGGCCCCTGGCCTTCATCGCGGTGGGCGCGCTGGGCCTGTGGACGGCGGGCAGCTTTCTGGGCTATCCAGAGGGCTGGGCCAAGCCCTTGATCCTGGCCATCGAGATTGCGCTGTTGCCGACGCTGACGCTGGTGCTGGCACTGCTGATGAACGGACCACCAGCCAGACCTGACGACAGCGTGCGCGGGCCGAGAGCCTGGCCGCCCCCAAGCCGGCCCGCCGTACCCGCGGGGGACCGGCCGAGGGACCCATCGGCCGAGGGGCACACATGAGCGTCGAGACGCTATTTTCCCTCACCGCCTGCGTGCTGGTCGGCATCGGCCTGTACGGGCTGATTGCGCAGCCGCACCCGCTGCGCAAGCTGATCGCCTTCAACGTCATGGGCTCGGGCGTGTTCGTGCTTTTCGGTGCGCTGGCCAAGCGCGGCGCCGCGGCCGGGCTGGCGGCCGACCCGGTGCCGCAGGCGCTGCTGATCACCGCCATCGTCGTCGCCTTCGCCGCCACCGCGGTCACGGTGGCGCTGCTGCTGCGGCTGATAGCGGTCGCTGACTCGGCTTCGCTGGCCGAGCCGCAGGCGAAGGACTGATAGCGCACATGGCGGGCACCGACCTGTGGACCCCCACCGACGGCGGCGTGCTGCTCGCCGCCGCGGTGCTGCTGCCCTTTGTCGGCATGTTGTTCGGGCTGCTGCTTGGTGGCCGCTGGCTGCAGCGCGTGGCCTTCGTGTGCATGTCGCTGGGCCTGGCGCTGGCGGTGGCCATCGCCAGGGTCTGGTTCTATGCCGAAGGGCCGCTGGTCTACCTGCTCGGTGGCTGGTCGCCGCCGCTGGGCATCGCATTGCGTGCCGATGGCCTGAGCGTAACCATGATGCTGGCGGTGGCCGCTGTGGTCTGCGGCATCGGCGCGTTCGCGCGCGCCGATTTCGGGTGCAAGCCGGGCGAACCGGAGTCGCGCGCTGCCTTTGCCTACTGGCTGCTGCTGCTGGCAGTATGGGGCGCGCTGAACCTGGTGTTCGTCAGCGGCGACCTGTTCACGCTGTACGTGGCGCTGGAACTGCTGACCTTCGCGGGCGTGCCGCTGGTGTGTCTGGCCGGCAGCGGCGAGACGCTGCGCGCCGCGTTGCGCTACATGCTGTTCGCGCTGTGCGGCTCGGTGCTGTACCTGCTGGGCGCCGTGCTGCTGTACGGCGGCTACGGCACGCTGGACATGCCGCTGCTGGCCGACGCGCTGCAGGCCGAGCCGATCGCCTTCGCCGCGCTGGCGCTGATGACCGCCGGGCTGCTGGCCAAGACCGCGCTGTTCCCGCTGCACATCTGGCTGCCGCCGGCGCACGGCGGCGCGCCGGCCGCGGGCCGCGCGGGGCGGTCGGCGCTGGTCATCAAGGGCTCGTGGTTCCTGGTGCTGCGCCTGTGGCTGGACGTGATGCCCGGCGTGGCCAGCGCGCAGGCGGCGCAGTTGCTGGCCGGGCTGGGCGCGGCGGCCATCGTCGTCGGCAGCGTGGTCGCGCTGCGCCAGCAGCGGCTGAAGCTGCTGGTGGCCTATTCCACCGTGGCGCAGATCGGCTACCTGTTCCTGCTGTTCCCGCTGGCCTTCGACGCCACCGGCGACATGGCGCTGCGCGACGTGGCGGCCACGGCCGGCGTGCTGCAGGCCATCGCGCATGCCACCGCCAAGGCCGGCATGTTCATGGCCGCCGGCCTGGTGTATGCGCGCCTGGGCCACGATCGCATCGACGAGCTGGCCGGTGCGGCGCGCGCGCTGCCGCTGGCCGTGGCCGCGTTCCTGATTGGCGGCGTGGCGCTGATGGGCGTGCTGCCCAGCGGCGCCTACCTGGCGAAGAAGCTGCTGCTGGCCTCGGCCGGCGAATCGGGCCAGTGGTGGTGGAGCTGGGTATTGCAGGGCGGCGCCGCCTTCACTGCCGGCTACGTGGTGCTGATCGCTCTGCGCGTGTTCGCCCGGCCGGCCGCGCCGCTGGTGGAGTGCAAGCCGGTGTCGCTGCTGTCGCAGTGGGCCGCGCTGGGGCTCGCGGTGGCGTCGCTGCTGCTGTCGCTGGCGGCGGTGGAGGGGCCCTTGCCGGCCGAGCTGCTGTCCAAGGCGTTTTCGCCCGGGGAGTTGGGCACGATGCTGTTGTTATTCGCCGTCGGCACATCGCTGGCGGCAGCGTTCGCCCGCCGCCCCTTGCTGGGCGGCGGCGATGGCGCCGCGCGCCCGGGCTTCGCCGGGCTTGGCCTGGTCTTCGAAGCCGGCGACCGGCTGGTGCGCCAATGGGCGCCAGCGATGCTGGCACTGCTGCTGGTGGCCGGCGCTTGCGGCTGGCTGTTGGCGCGCGCTTGAGCGCCATGTCATGCGCGAACCCTCATGAGCGAAGCCAAGCTGTCCCGCGGCGCGCTGGTCGCGCTGGTCGTCGGCTCGATGGTCGGCGCCGGCATCTTCACGCTGCCGACGGCCTTCGGCCGCAGCACCGGTGCGCTGGGCGCCTTCGTCGCCTGGTGCATCGCCGGCAGCGGCATGCTGATGCTGGCCTTCGTCTTCCAGACGCTGTCGCGGCGCAAGCCCGGGTTGGACGCCGGCATCTACGCCTATGCCAAGGCCGGCTTCGGCGACTACCTGGGCTACCTGGCGGCTTTCGGCTACTGGATGGCTTGCTGCCTGGCCTGCCTGGCCTGCCTGATGCTGATCAAGGCCACGCTCGGCCAGTTCATCCCCGCCTTCGGCGACGGCTCCACCGCACTGGCGATCGCCAGCGCCAGCGCGATGCTGTGGGCCGTGCACGCGCTGGTGCTGCGCGGGGTGAAGCAGGCGGCGGCGCTGAACACGGTCGCCACGGTCGCCAAGACGGTGCCGATCGGCCTGTTCGTGCTGGTGGCGCTGTTCGCCTTCCGCAGCGAGCAGTTCAGCGTCAACCTCTGGGGCGGCGAGCCACCCGGGCTGCCGACGCTGGCACGGCAGGTGCGCGACACCATGCTGCTGACGGTGTTCGTCTTCGTCGGCGTCGAAGGTGCGAGCGTCTATTCGCGTTATGCCCGGGACCGCAACGACGTCGGCATCGCCACGGTGCTGGGCTTCCTCGGCGTGCTGTGCCTGCTGATGCTGGTGACGCTGCTGTCCTATGGCGTGCTGCCGCGCGAGCAGCTGGCCGCGCTGCCCAACCCGTCGATGGCCGGCGTGCTGGAAGCCATCGTCGGGCCCTGGGGCCGGGTGTTCGTCAGCCTGGGGTTGATCCTGTCGGTGGCCGGCAACTACCTGTCGTGGACGCTGCTGTCGGCCGAGGTGCTGCATTCGGCGGCGCTGAACCGGACCATGCCGGCGCGCCTGGGCCGCGAGAATCCGCAGGGCGTGCCGCATGTCGCGCTGTGGATGACGACGCTGGCGATCCAGGGCTTTCTGCTCGTCACCTGGTTCGCCGAGCAGGCCTTCACGCTGGCGCTGAAGATGACCAGCGCGATGACGCTGCTGCCCTACCTGCTGGTGGCGGCCTACGGCTTGCAACTGGCGTGGACCGGCGAGACCTACGCCGGCGCGCCGCGCGCGCAGCGCAAGGACCGTGTCATCGGCGCGCTGGCCACGCTCTACGCCGCGGCCATGCTGCTGGCCGGCGGCGCGAAATTCATTCTGCTGGCGGCGCTGCTGTACGCGCCGGGCACGTGGCTGTACGCCGCCGCGCGGCGCGAGCAGGGCCTGGGCCTGTTCGGCGAGCGCGAACGCATGTTGTTCGTTCTGCTGTGCCTGGCGGCGCTGGCCGCGGCGGCAGCGCTGGCCAGCGGCGCGCTCACCATTTGATCGAGGGAAGGATGCCCACATGAAGCACCCCATCACTGCCGTCTGCCTGGCCGCGCTGCTGGCCGGCTGCACCGTCGGCCCGAACTACGTGCGCCCGACGGTCGAGACCCCGCCGGCCTGGCGCATCGACTACCCGAAGGCGGCGGACGTGGCCAACCTGAAGTGGTGGGAGCAGTTCGGCGACCCGGTGCTCAACAACCTGGTCGAGACCGCGCTGCGCGACAACCGCGACCTGCGCGTGGCCGCGGCGCGTGTCGACCAGTTCATCGGCGCGCTGACGGCCACCGGCTCGCAGCTGTACCCGCAGATCGGCTACGGCGCCGACGCTTCGCGAGCGCGTGCCAGCACCGAGGGCTTCCCGCCGGTGCCGCCGACGCTGAGCCCTTACTTCTCGCTGTACAACGTGTCGCTGGGCGCGAGCTGGCAGACCGACCTGTTCGGCCGCGTGCGCCGCCAGACCGAAGCCGCCCAGGCCCAGGTCTACGCCAGCGAACAGGGCCAGCGCGGCGTGGTGCTGACGCTGGTGGCCGGGGTGGCCACCAGCTACATCGTGCTGCGCTCGCTGGACCGGCAGCTCGAGATCGCCCAGGCCACGGCGCGCAACTTCGAGGGCACGCTGCGCATCTTCGAGCTGCGCTTCAAGGCCGGCATGATCGCCAAGACCGAGCTGTCGCAGATCCGCTCGCAGACCCAGCAGGCCCGTGCGGCGATTCCCCAGTTCGAGCAGGCGATCGCCACGCAGGAGAACCTGATCTCGATCCTGCTCGGGCGCGCGCCGGGCTCGATCCCGCGGGGCAAGACCATTGACCAGCTGATCGCGCCGCAGATCCCCGGCGACCTGCCGGCCACGCTGCTGCAGCGCCGGCCCGACATCCTGGCGGCTGAGCAGAACCTGGTGGCGGCCAACGCCAACATCGGCGCGGCGCGCGCGCTGTACTACCCGAACCTGTCGCTGCAGGCGGCGCTGGCCACCACGGCCACCGCCACCGGCGCGCTGTTCAGCGGCCCTGCTGCGGCCGGGCTGATCGGCGCCAGCATGGCCGGACCGATCTTCACCTTCGGCGCCATCGAAGGCCAGGTGGGCTCTGCAGAAGCCGGCGAGCGTGCCGCGCTGGCCACGTATCAGCAGACCATCCTGAATGCGCTGCGCGAGACCAACGACGCGCTCAGCGGCTCGCAAAAAAGGGCCCGGGAGTTCACCGTGCAGCGCGAGCGTGTGGTCGCGCTGCGCGAATTCGCGCGCTTGTCCAAGCTGCGCTTCGACAAGGGCGTGTCGGGCTACCTGGAGGTGCTGGTCGCCGAGAACGAGCTCTTCGCCGCCGAGCTGGCCTCGGTGAGCCTGCAGGCCAGCAGCTATGCGCAGATCGTCAACGTCTACCAGGCGATGGGTGGCGGCTGGGTGGACCTTGCCGCGGCATCGGCACCCAAGCCGCAGGGCACGCTGACGGCGCAGACACCCCCGGTGAGCATCGGCCCCTGGCCAATATCGGCACCCAGGTAGGCCGGCGATAAAGCGCGCGTGGGGCTGACGTCTCGCCTCGTCATGCTCGCGCCACCTTTGACCACAAGGCAGTCGAATTTACACGGCTGAATTGCTGTTCGATGTCGATGCCATGCTTCATTGGAGTTCCGATGCTCCCGCATCCCGCATTCACGGGGTTGACAGTGCTCGGTGGAATGCCACAACATAGGTAGGAAAAAGGGGACTTCCCCGTCGACCAGGAGAACTCGATGTTTCGCTTCACTCGCCTACTTGCCACTGCTTGCGCCGCCACCGCGTTGCTGGTAGCCGCCTCGGCCACGCAGGCCGCCAATGTCGTCAGCCAGTCTTTCGACTTCTACGGCGATTGCCTGGATTGCAATCTGAACTCGCAACCTGGCGCACCGATGGCGACGCTTGTGCTGTCGGGTGGATACGTGCCTGGCGCTGACATCGCCACCAGCGACTTCATCTCGTTCAGCTATGTCGGTTCGAATCTGGTTGATGCCTACACCGTCGTGACAGGTGAGGTTGACCGCGACATGGGCCAGTTCCCGTTCTACTTGATCACCGGCAAGATGGACGCCACCCCAGGGCCGAAGAACATACTGATCGAATTCGACGACGGCCTGCGCTTCCAGAGCATGAGTTCGGGTGGCTGGTACACCTGTGCGCCCTCGTCCACTGGCGCCTACTACAGCGGCACGTGCGACTACCTTTCCAACAACGACTTCGGCCGCCAGGGAAGCTGGAACCAGCCGATCCCCGAGCCCGGCACCTATGGTTTGATGGCCCTCGGCCTGGGCGTACTGGGCATCGCTACACGCCGTCGTCGGATGAGTGCCGCCAGCGCCTGAGGGTCTCTCAAGCCGCCGCCCGCGCCGGGATGTAGACAGCCCGGTCGGGTTGGGCCGGGCCGACACATAGCTGCTTCCTGTACAGCCCGATGAACTGAAGGCCCTGCTCGTGCGAGCGCGCGATCAGGACTCCGGATCTTTCGGGCTGGCTATCGACGAAGACCGTGCTGGTTTGCGGCGTCAGCTCCTTCTGGCCCGCACGCCGGCAAGCACTTTGGCCAGGCGTCCCGCCGGCGCACGACCTTCCTCCAGACGCGTTACCAGGTGATCCAGCGCCTGCATAGCCCCAGCCTGCCGCGGAGCATCTTGCGCACGCGGGGTGGTTTCGTGACGAGCGTTCTGCTGCCGACCAAGACCGAGCGAATCAGCGGGTTGCCTGAAAGTGCTGGTGGCCGAGAACGAGCTCTTCGCCGCCGAGCTGGCCTCGGTGAGCCTGCAGGCCAGCAGCTATGCGCAGATCGTCAACGTCTACCAGGCGATGGGCGGCGGCTGGGTCGACACCGCTGCAGGCATCGCGCCGAAGCCGCAGGGCAGCCCGAGCCCGGTGCAGAGCCAGGCCTTCAACGCCGGCTTCGGCAACCTGGGGGCAGCCAAGTGAAGGCCCGCCGCAAGACCGGCCCATACAACCTGGAGACCACCATGCCGACATCCGTTGCGCCGCCCGTCGCGATCCTGAGCCTGCTGCTCTCCGCCAGCCACGCGTTGGCGCAGCCGGCGTCGCTGGCCGGCTGTGCGGTGATCGCCGCCGACAGCGAACGCCTGGCCTGCTTCGACCGGCTCAGCGGCCGCGCGGCGAAACCCGAGGCGCCCGCCACGACCGCGAGTCCGGCCGCGGCCGCGGCCGCCGCGGCGCCTGCGGCCAGCGCCGGCAGCGCTTCGATGTTCGACAAGGCCTGGGCCTTCGACCCGTCCAGCCCGCGCTACGACATCTCGCTGTATGCGCCGAATTACTTCCTGTTCGGCCGCTACACCACCGACCTGAACACCGCGCCGTTCGATCCGCTGGTGACCGGCGGCTTGCTCTCCGGGGACACCGAACTCGATGCCACCGAAGCGGCGTTCCAGATCAGCTTCAAGTTCCGGATGTGGACCACCGACGACCGCCGCTGGGGTGCCTGGGCCGCCTACACCCAGCAAAGCCAATGGCAGCTGTACAACGACTCGGGCAACGCCTCGCGGCCGTTCCGCGAAACCAACTACATGCCCGAGTTGATCCTGAGCTACCGGCCCGATCTGCAATGGGGCGGGTTTCGCTGGAACCTCTTCAACCTGGCCTTCAACCACCAGTCCAACGGCCGTGCGGACCTGCTGTCACGCAGCTGGGACCGGGTGATCGCCAGCTTCGGCGTGGAGCGTGGCGACTTTGCACTGCTGGGCCGGCTGTGGTGGCGCATCCCCGAATCCGAAGACAAGGACGACAACGCGACCATTTCCGACTACTACGGCTGGGGCGACCTGTCGGCGATCTACAAGTGGCGCGGCCAGAGCTTCAGCGCCACGATCCGCGGCAACCCCAGCACCGGCAAGGGCGCCGGCCAGCTGGCCTACACCAGCTCGCCGCTGTTCGGCCCGGTGCGCGGCTATGTCAAGCTGTTCAGCGGCTACGGTGAGACGCTGATCGACTACAACTGGAACCAGACCACGATCGGCGTCGGCATCACCCTCAACGATTGGTTGTAGCCATGGGCAAGACGAGCGCGTCCAAGAAGTCGTCCGGCAAATCGAAGGTCGCGCCAGCCGTCCAGGTCGCGTCGGCGCCCAACCCGGTGCCGACGCAGGCCTTTGCGCCGCCGATCAAGGTGGCCTACCTCGAGAAGCCGGCCCATCTGCGCACGCGCCGCGAGCGCCAGGAGGCTGGCCGCGCGCTGCGCGTGGCCTGTTCGCGCGAGTCGCAGGCTGTCCATGCTCCGGCGGCCGACCGGCGCGATCCGGTGCAGCAGTTGATCGAATCCAGTGCCGGGCGCATCGAGCACCTGGTGCCCATCCGCTACGGCCGCATGGCGCGCTCGCCTTTCGCCTTCTTTCGCGGCGCCGCGGCGCTGATGGCGGCCGACCTGGCGCAGGCCGACACCACCGGGCAGATCGTGCAGGCCTGCGGCGACTGCCACCTGCTGAACTTCGGCGCCTTCGCCACGCCCGAGCGGCGCGTCATCGCCGACCTCAACGACTTTGACGAGACCCATCCCGCGCCCTGGGAATGGGACTTGAAGCGGCTGGTGGCCAGTTACGCCATTGCCTGCAGGCACAACGGCCACTCGCGCGCCGACGCACGCGATGCGGTGCAGGCCGCGGTGCTGGGCTATGCCGAGAAGATGGGCGAGCTGGCGAAGATGCCGACGCTGCAGGGCTGGTACGAATCGGTGGACATCGACCAGGCGATCGGCGCCTTCAGCGACGACAAGACGCAACGCCGCGCGCACGAGGTGCGCAAGAAGGCCGAAGCGCGCGGCGCCGACGTCGAGTTCGTCAAGCTGGCCTGCACCGCCGGCAGCGTGCCGCGCATCCGCGACACGCCGCCGCTGATCTTCCACCCCGAAGCCTGGCGCGAGCCGGGCTTCGACGAGCAGATGCGCGCCAACCTGGAGGCCTATCGCAACTCGCTGCCGCCGGAGCGGCGCGTTCTGCTCGACCGCTACGAGCTTGCCGACGTGGCGATGAAGGTGGTGGGCGTGGGCAGCGTCGGCACCACCTGCGCCGTGGCCCTTTGCTTCGCCGCCGAGGACGACCCGCTGTTCCTGCAGATCAAGCAGGCGCGCCGCTCGGTGCTGGCGCCGCATGTCGACGTGCCGGCCATTGGCACGGAAGGCGAGCGCGTCGTGTTCGGCCAGCGCTTGATGCAGGCCTCGTCCGACCTGTTCCTGGGTCATCTGGTCTCGGCCCTGGGCACCCACCTGTATGTGCGCCAGCTGCGCGACGTGAAGATCAAGCCGCAGGTCGAGCTGTTCAGCCCGCGCAGCATGCGCGACTACGCCCGCATGACCGGCTGGATCCTGGCGCGCGCGCACGCCCGCTCGGGCGATCCGGCGGTGCTCAGCGGCTACATCGGCGGTGGACAGACCTTGGCCGAGGCGCTGGCCGGTTTCGCCATCGCCTACGAGCAGCAGAACGCGGCCGACCACGCCGCCTTGCTGGAAGCCCTGCGCGACGGCCGGCTGGAAGCCGATTTCGAAGAGGGCTGAATTCCGGGTCGGCGCCCTGCGCAACGCCGGCAAGGCGCGCTCAGCAGCCGCGCGCGTCCTGAGGTGAGCCCGGGCCTGCTGCCGGCAGCTTGAACTGCGCGACCTCGACCGCCAGCGCCTTGGCCTGTTGCTGCAGCGACTGCGCGGCGGTGGCGGTCTGCTCCACAAGCTCGGCGTTCCGCTGGGTCACGTTGTCCAGGTCCTGCACGGCCTGCGTGGTCTGGGTCACGCCGCGCGATTGCTTGTCGGCGCTGGTCGCGATCTCGGCCAGCAGCCCCTTGACCTGCTGGCTGGTCTGGACGATCTCGCGGATCGTGCTGCCGGCCTGCTGCACCACTTCGGCCCCCGAAGCCACCTGGTCGACGCTGGTGGTGATCAGGGTCTTGATTTCGCGCGCCGCCGAGGCGGTGCGCTGCGACAGCGCCCGCACCTCGGAGGCCACCACCGCGAAGCCGCGGCCCTGTTCGCCGGCACGCGCTGCCTCGACCGCCGCGTTCAGCGCCAGGATGTTCGTCTGGAAAGCGATGCTGTCGATGGTGCCGATGATGTCGCCAATGCGGCTCGACGAGGCATGAATGCCCTGCATCGTCCGCACCATGGTGGCGATGATCTCGCCCCCGCGGTCGGCCACGGTCGAGTTGGTGCTGGCGATCTTCGACGCTTCCTGGGCGATGCCCGCGGTCTGGCGCACCGTGGTCGAGATCTCCTCCATGGCCGCGGCCGACTGCTGCAGGTTGGCGGCCGAGCGTTCGGTGCGCGCCGACAGGTCGTGCGCGCCGCTGCTGATCTGCGTGCCCGACGCCACGATGTGGTCGGACGCGCCGCGCACCTGCACGACGATCCGGCGCAGCGACTGCTGCATGTCCACCAGCGCATTCATCAGCCCGGCCACCTCGTCCTGGCCCCTGGCGCGCGGTCGTGTGGTGAGGTCGCCGTTGCGCATCGAATCGATGTGGAAGGCCACCTCGCGCAGGCCACCGTCCAGCACCTTGCGGAAGGCCACGAACAGGTAAACCGCGGTCAGCAGGCTCAGTGCAAGCACAGCCACGGTCAGGGTGCGCGAGGCCTGGAGCCGGTCGACGCGTTCGCCGATCAGGCGGTCGAGTTCAGCGTTGCCGCGCAGCGCCAGGTCGAACATCGCGTCCATCGCCTTCTGGCGGATGACCGCGTCGATCTGGCCACGTCCGTCCAGCCGCGTGCCGACCTGCGCCGCAAAGGCTTCGATGGCCGCCAGGTTGGTTGCGGCCTGCAGTAGCGGGGCGATGGCCGGGTTGTGGCGCACTGCCTTGTCCAGGCCGGCGGCCAGCGCGGCATGGTTGAACCTGAACAATTCGCCTTGGGCGCTCAGGTGGCGCAAGGTCGCGGCGTCCAGCGCGCCCGAGCCTGCCGCCGCGACGGACCCGCTGCCCAGCTGGCCCAGACCCTCGGCCATCGCCGGCAGGCGCGCCACGGTCGCGTCCATCAGGTAGTAGGTGTCCAGGTCCAGGTCCAGCGTCAGGTTGGAGCCTTCCGCCGCGGCGCTGAACAGCTCGATCAGCGCCTGGATCTGCCCGGTGCGTGCGGCGAAGCGTGCCGCCGGGTTGGCGGCTGCGGCGCTGGCCTTGCCCGCGTCGATCAGCTTGGCGAAGGCCGCAGCGGTGCCCAGCGAGGCCGCATGGACCTTGTGCGCCGCTTCGAAGCGTGTCCACTGGCCGGCCAGCGCCGCGGCGAGCGACGGATTGGCGGGGGCCAGTTCCGAGTCGACCAGGCGCTGGCTTTGCAGCAGCTGCAGCAGAGGCAGCGCCTCGCGCAGCACGGCCACGCCTTCACGCTTCTTGGCCGAGAAGGCGATCGCGTCGGCTTTGTCGCCCAGGTACTGCCAGCCCAGCACGACGATCGGCAACACGAAGGACAGCCCGATGATCGCCGCCTTGGCGCGAAAGCCGATGGCGCGGAACAGCCGCACGCCTGGCGCCCACACGCCGTGATAGCGAAAGAATTCCGAGATCGAGAGGCCGCGCGCGCTGCGCGCCGGCCGGTGGTTGACGGTGACCGCTTCCGACATTGCCGCTCTTGCTCCAGGGGGCTGGCTTCGCAGGCACGAGGGATGTCTGCCGACGAAGCGCCTGAGCTCCAGAGCCCGCCATCGGCAAATGCGGCGCCGCACTTGAGAACTTGCCGATCTGTAACCGGGAGTTTTGTAACTTTGCCGCACTTCGGGCACCGGCTTCTGCCGCCCATGCTCCCGGGCTCAGACGCCGCGCGTGAACCCGGCGCGGGCGTGCTGGGCTCGTCGACGGCCTTTCAGGCTTGCTCGTGCAGCCGAGCGCTCAGCCCTGAGTGGCGCTCGCTGCCCCGCGCCACGGCCGCCGCCAGCACCGGTGCCGCGCCGGCCAGCGCCACCTGCCGTCGGGCGCGCGTCAGCGCGGTGTAGAGCAGTTCGCGCGTCAGCACGCGGCTGCACTGCGCCGGCAGCAGCACCAGCAGCGCGTCGAACTCCGAGCCCTGGGCCTTGTGCACAGTCAGCGCAAAGGCCGTCTCGTGGGCCGGCAGGCGCTGCGCCGGCAGCACGCGGTAGCCGCCCGCGGCGTCGGCAAAGTGCACCAGCGGCTCGCCTTGCGCGCCGGGCAGGGTGATGCCGATGTCGCCGTTGAAGAGCTTCAGCAGCGGGTCGTTGCGCAGCACCATCACCGGCCGGCCGGGGTACCAGGGCGACGCTGCAGGCGCGCCGATCCAGGCGCGCGCCTGATCCGACAGCCATTGGTTGACGGCGACCACGCCGCGCGGGCCCTCGCGCACCGCGCACAGCGCGCGAAATCGCTCGAAGGCGCGGCCGATTGCCGCCACGTCGCCGGGATTGCGCCGCAGCGCGTCGAAGTAGGGCGCGAAGCCGTCGCGCAGGCATTGCCACGTTGCTGCCGATGGCGCGTTGCCGCCGTCATCGAGCCAACGCACCGACCCATCGTCCGCCTGCTGCAGCTGCTCGAGCAGCGCCGGTGCCCGGCCCAGGCGGATGTGCTCGGCCGCGCGGCCAATGCCCGAATCGCCGGCGAAGCGGAAATTCCGCGACAGCCAGACCACCGTGCCGGGCAATGCGCCGGCTCGGGCTGGCGAGTCCGGCACGATGGCCGCGGCCGGCACGCCGCACAGCGTCGCCAGCGCGGCGGTGTTCTCGCGGCCCAGGCCCGGGTCGGTGCTGATCTCGGCAAACACCGCGCCCGATTCCACCGCGGCCAGCTGGTCCTTGTCGCCCAGCAGCACCAGCCGCGCCGCCTCGGGCACGGCCTCCAGCAGGCGGGTGGCCAGCGCCAGGTCCAGCATCGAGGCCTCGTCCACCACCAGCAGGTCGATGGGCAGCGGGTGCTGCGCATCGTGGCGGAAGCCGCCGGGTCCGGCGCCCAGCAGCCGGTGCACGGTGCTGGCCTCGGCCGGCAAACGCTCGCGCAGGGCCGGCGGCAGGTGCGCCGCACGCTGGCGCAGCGCCTCGCTCATGCGCGCCGCCGCCTTGCCGGTGGGCGCGGCCAGCGCGATGCGCGCCGCCGGCTGCTGTGCCAGCACGCAGGCGATCAGGTTGACGACGGTGGTGGTCTTGCCGGTGCCCGGCCCGCCGCTGATCACCACCAGCCGGCGGCGCAGCGCCAGCGCCACCGCCAGCTGTTGCCAGTCGACGCCGTCGCCGCAGGCTGGGAAGAGCGCGTCCAGCTGCTGCCGCGCCGCCGGCCCGACCTCG
>JBEIHU010000032.1:0-25075 GCA_040381175.1 Burkholderiaceae bacterium | reverse complement strand
TGCAGGGCGGCCGCAGGCGCAGCCGCATGTTTGCCGGCACCACCGGCTCGCCAGTCCGGTGCCAGCCGGCCTGGACCATGACCACGGGCACGAACCCGCCGGCATGGCGCTGCGCAGCCGCGGCCAGGAACAGCGACAGCGGCTCGGCGGTGTCCCAAGCCAGCACCAGGCTGTCGATCACGCCGAAGCGGCCCTCGTCCTGGAACATCGGTTGCAGGCGGCGGCCGGCTTCAGCCGGGCGCGAGACCTCTTGGCGTACCGCGCGGCGCAGTTCTTCTAAAGGCGGCCCACGCCGCAACGTCTGCCTCGGGGCGCTGCGGGTGCGGCACCTCCTTGCGCCAGCCGTGCCGCTGCAGCAGCCGGAAGAGGGTCGAGCGGGCCACCTCCTTGCCCGCCCGATCTTGGTAAGCGTGCGGCAACTTGGTCACCGTCAGGATCCCTCCGCCAACGGCGCGCTGCACAAGTGGAGCAAGCATGCTCCTGTTCGGGCGTGAGGTGCTGGTGGCGCCCTCCGCCACGCCTGCGCACATCGAAGATCGCCTCGCCCTCCTTGGTCCAGCGCGAGTGCATGACGTTCACGGTGGCCGAGGACCAGCCCACCAACTGCGCAATCTCCTTGGCCGAACTGCCCGACCTCGCCCGGATCGGCACGCACTGCATGCGCTGTCACTGCGGGCTGGCTTGCATGAGCCTCTCGGCCAACTGCGCAATGGTCGGCTTGTCACCCACGGCCAGGTTCTTCTTCGACGCCTCCCGAAGTCCGTGGTGCGGAATGATGGCCAGATCATTGACCGCGAACAGGCATCAGCGCAGCTGCAACTCATCCGCGGCGAAGCGCAGGCCCAACGGTTCGATCAGCAGTTCCTTGTCGCCAGCTTCGACCACGCCCGCCCAGGTGGCAGCGACGCCGTTGTCGGCAGCGATCTGCAAGGTCCGCTGCGCGTGCTCCTGCGCCACGAAGAGCGCGAAGCCCGCACCCATGTTGAGCGTGCCATAGGCTTCGTGGTCGCCCTGCTGCGAATGCCGCTGGATGAAGCTCAGCACTGGCGGCACGGCCGGCAACGTGTGCACCCTGTAGCGCAGCGGCTTGGGGTGGCGCAGCAGCTTGCGCCAGCCATGGCCGGTGATGTTCGACGCGTAATGCGTGCGGACGCCGGCACGGTGAAGTGCCTCGGTCACAGGTGAGTACAGCGTGGTCGGTGCCAGCAGCGCTTCGCCATAGCTCAGCCCGGGCTGCACCGGCGTCAGGTACCCTTGCGGCAGCCGTTCCACCAACTTGCGTGCCAGGCTCAACCCGTTGGCGTGGATGCCGCTGGAGGCCAGCAGCACGATGGCATCGCCCGGGCCCAGCTTTTCACCCAGCGACAAGCGGTGCTTGGGGCTCACCAGCCCGGTGCACGAGGCCGCAAGATCGATGCGTCCGGCTTCGACGATGCCGGCAAGCGCTGGAGTTTCGCCGCCGCCCCAGGCCACCTGGCAAAGGTCGCAGGCACGCTTCCAGCCTGCGACCAGCGCCTGCGCGCGTGCTGCGTCGCCGAACCAGTCGGAGCCGCCTGCCGCCCAGTAGGCCTGCACCACCAGCGGCGTGGCGCCGACGGTGATGAGGTCATTGATGGCCATCGCGATGGTGTCCTGCGCGATCGCGTCATAGTGGCTGCGGCCTGTCAGCCGCGACATCTCGTCAGCCACCAGCGCCTTCGAGCCCAGGCATTCGACGATGCTGGCCAGGTAGAACGGCCCGACGTCGACCACGTAGGCGGATTCGCCGCGAGAGTCAGGCACCTCCTTGAAGCCATGCGATTGCAGATGGCTGGCGGTGGCCGCAGCGGCTCGCTGCGCGGCAACCTTCAGCGGGTCGATCAAGCCGTAGTCGACGCCGGACTGTCGGTAGCTGAGCGGGCTGTCTGCTGACGGTCGGTCGGGAGAGTTCATGCGGCCGCATTATCCGGCGGCGCCCCTGGGCGCGAGCGGGTGCGCCCGTAGAATGAAGCGCATGTCCTATGTCGTGCTCGCCCGCAAGTACCGGCCCCGCACCTTCGAGCAGATGGTGGGCCAGGAGCACGTGGTTCGCGCACTGAGCAACGCGCTGCAGCAGCACAGGCTGCACCACGCGTACCTGTTCACTGGCACGCGCGGCATCGGCAAGACCACCGTCTCGCGCATCCTCGCCAAGAGCCTCAACTGCACCGGGTCCGATGGCCGAGGCGGCATCACCGCCACGCCCTGCGGGGTGTGCAGTGCGTGCGTCGAGATCGATGAAGACCGCTACATGGACTATGTCGAGCTGGATGCCGCGTCCAACCGCGGCATCGACGAGGCCCGCGATCTGCTGGAGCGTGCCGCCTACAAGCCGGGCATCGGCCGTTTCAAGGTCTTCATGATCGACGAGGCGCACCAGCTCACCAAGGACGCCTTCAGCGCGCTGCTGAAGACGCTGGAGGAGCCGCCCGAGTACTTGAAGTTCGTGCTGGCGACCACCGACCCTGAAAAGATGTTGCCCACGGTGCTGAGCCGATGCCTGCAGTTCAACCTTCGTCCGATGCCGCCCGAGGTGGTGCAGCAGCACCTGCTGCAGGTGCTGCAGGCCGAGGGCGTGTCCAGTGACGCGGCATCGCTTCGGCTGCTGTCGCGCGCGGCCCGCGGTTCGATGCGCGACGCCTTGTCGCTGACCGACCAGGCCATCGCCTACGGTGGTGGCCGGCTCGACGAAGCCGGCGTGAGCGCCATGCTCGGCGCGGTCGACCAGGGCCATGCCGGCGCGCTGGTCGAGGCGCTGGCGTGCCGCGACGGGCCGGCGCTGCTGGCGCGGCTCGACTCGCTGCGGTCGCTGGGGCTGTCGGCCGATGGCACGCTGGAAAGCATGGCGGTGTTGCTGCAGCAGATGGCGGTCGAGCAGGCTGTTCCCGGCACGCTGGATGCGGCCGACCCGGATCTGGCCGATGCCCTGCGGCTGGCGCCGGCTTTGCCCGCTGACGAGACTCAACTGCTCTACAGCATCGTGCTGCAAGGGCGTGGCGAGCTTGGCCTGATGGCCGACGAGCACGCCGCGCTGACGATGGTGCTGCTGCGCATGCTGGCCTTCGCTCCAGATCGCGCGGTTGTGCCCTTGCCTGCGGCGCGGGCGGCAGTGCTGCCACCAGCACCTGCGTCGCGCACGACTGCGGCGCGGCCTGTGACAGCGCCGTCCGCGGCAGGCGCCGCTGCGGCGGTACTGCAGGAGCCGCCCCCGTGGCTGGATGCACCGCCTCCGGAAGACGAAGCCCCGGCAGCCAGTGGTAGCGCGGCCCTGCGCGCGGCCGCACCGCCGGCACTGGCGGTGCCGGCGGGGTCGCCCGGACCGGCCGCGCCGGCTGATCCCCCGCGCGCTGCGGGCACGCCAGTGGTCTCGCCGCTGGGCGAGCGCTGGGCCGAGCTGGTCGGCCGGCTGGTCCGGGCCGGCAGCATCGCCGCGCTGGTGCGCGAGCTGGCACAGCAGGCCGGCCTTGAACGCATCGACGGCAGCACCCAGCCAGCCACCTGGCACCTCGCCGTGGAGCGCGATTCCCTGCGCGCGGAGGCGCTGCGCGACAAGCTGGCCGCTGCGTTGTCCGGCGAACTGGGTGAGCCCGTCGAGCTGGCGCTGCAAGCAGGCGTGCCGCAGGATTCACCGGCGCGGCGCGAGGCTGCCGAACGAGAGCGCCGCCAGCGCCTCGCCGAGGACGCGATCCGCAGCGACCCGCTCGTCGTCGATCTGATGTCGCAGTTCAAGACCGCGCGCATCGTGCCCGGCTCGATCAAACCGCTCTGAACCCATGAGGAATCCACCATGATGAAGAACCAGCTGGCCGGCCTGATGAAGCAAGCCCAGGCAATGCAGGAGAACATGAAGCGTGCCCAGGAAGAGCTGGCCTCGATCGAAGTCGAAGGCCAGTCGGGCGCCGGTCTGGTCAAGGTGGTGATGACCTGCAAGCACGATGTTCGGCGCGTTGTCATCGACCCAAGCCTGCTTGCTGATGACAAGGACATGCTCGAGGACCTGGTGGCTGCGGCCTTTAACGACGCGGTGCGCCGCGCCGAGACCGTGAGCCAGGAGAAGATGGGCGCGCTCACCGCCGGCATGCCGTTGCCGCCGGGCATGAAGTTCCCGTTTTAGGCTTTGGCCTACGGATGGCCGAAAACCGACTCCATGCGCTGGTGGACGCCTTGCGCCGGCTGCCCGGCGTGGGCCAGAGATCGGCTCAGCGCATGGCCTACCACCTGCTGCAGAACGATCGCGCCGGCGCCGCCCAGCTGGCCGCCGCGCTGCAGCATGCGCTCGCGCAGATGCAGCATTGCGAGCGTTGCCACACCTTCACCGAACACCGCGTCTGTGCGACCTGCGAGGACGCCACGCGTGACGCCCGGCTGCTTTGCGTCGTGGAAACGCCCGCCGACCAGGCCGCGCTTGAGCGCAGCGGCGGCTATCGCGGCCTGTATTTCGTGCTGATGGGACGGCTCAGCCCGCTGGACGGCGTTGGCGTCCACGACATTGGCGCGCTGCCGCTGCTCGAACGTGCCGCTGACGGGCTGGTGGAAGAGGTGATCCTGGCCACCGGGTTCAGCGCGGAAGGCGAGGCCACCGCACACGCGCTGGGCGAGGCGCTGCGCTCTCGCGGGCTGAAGGTCACTCGATTGGCGCGGGGTGTGCCGGCCGGCAGCGAGCTGGAGTACGTGGACCTGAGCACCATCGCACACGCGCTGGTCGATCGCCGCTGAGTCCGCGCTACAGCCTCGATTCAGCCTTCGTGGCCGCCACCTTCGAGGCCGGCTTCGAGCCCGGCTTGGCGGGCGGCCTGCCGGCGGCCGTGCGCCGGGCCGACGTCGTCGCAGCTGTGGGGGGTTTGCCGGTCGAAGCCGCCGCTGTGCGCTGACCCGACCTGGCAGGCGCCCCGGGCTTGAAGACGACGATGGACTGACCCGGCTTGAACCGTGCATCGGCGTCGACGCCGTTCCACTGCGCGACCTGCGCGACGCTGACGCGGTGCCGCTGGGCCACCGCGACCACCGAATCGCCTTTCTTGCCAGCCTTGAAGCTGACTTGGCGGCCCGGCGGGCGTTCGTGCGCCAGCACGATCCTGGCGTTGTCGGCAATCTGTTCGGAGACATCGGCGGTCTTGTGCGGGCTGCGCGGCACCAGCAGCGTCGAGCCAGCCTTCA
Organism: Burkholderiaceae bacterium; assembly: GCA_040381175.1. Lineage (GTDB taxonomy): Bacteria > Pseudomonadota > Gammaproteobacteria > Burkholderiales > Burkholderiaceae_C > Rubrivivax. Next base: position 19,900 of record JBEIHU010000032.1, on the reverse strand, counting down.
CCAGCATTCGTGGCGGGATGCGATTGACGCTACGCAACTGCTCCTCGCTCATGCCCACCTGGCGTGCCACGTCGGCAGGCTTGAGCGTCGCCGTCGCCACCCAGGCCGTCCAGGTGGCCAAGGGCGCGCTGTGCGAGCGCAGTTTACGCAGGAACAGCGTGGCGTTGTCATAGGGCAGCAACACCTGCGGCGTGCCCGCGGCCAGGATCACCGGCTTGTTCATCTGCGGGTTCAGCGCCTGGAACTCGTCGAGCGAGATACCCGCCAGCCGCGCCGCGACTTCGACGTCGATGTCGCTGGTGATCGGCACGCTCAGGAAGTACGGATGGTTCTCCAGCGGCGGCAAGGTGATGGCGAAGGCCTGCGGCTGCAGCACGATATTCTTCACCGCCTGCAGCTTGGGGACGTAGTTTCGCGTCTCGTCAGGCATGCGCAGTTGCTCGTAGCTTGCGGGCAGGCCGGCCTTGCGGTTGCGGTCCAGCGCGCGCTGCACATTGCCCTGGCCCCAGTTGTAGGCGGCCAGCGCCAGATGCCAGTCGCCGAACTGGCGCTGCAGCATCTGCAGGTAGTCAAGCGCCGCGCGCGTCGAGGCCAGCACCTCGCGCCGATCGTCGCGGAACAGGTTCTGCTTGAGGTCGAAGTCCTTGCCGGTGGCGGGCATGAACTGCCACATGCCCGAGGCCCTGGCCACCGACACGGCCTGCGGGTTGAACGCGCTTTCGATGAACGGCAGCAGGGCCAGCTCGGTAGGCATGCCGCGCTTGTCGATCTCTTCGACCACGTAGAACAGGTAGCGGCTGCCGCGCTCGGTCATGCGCCGAACGTAGTCGGGCCGCGAGGCATACCACTGCTGCCACTTCAGCACCAGCGCGTTGTCCAGGTCGGGCATGGCAAAGCCGCTGCGCACGCGCACCCAAAGGTCAGTGCGCGCGGCGGGATCGTCGCCTTCGACGATCACCGAAGGGCGCAGTGGATCGAGTGCGAACAGGTACGGCTGGCCATCGGGCCGCGCCGCGCTGGCCGCGGCCTGAGCTGGCGCAGCCTGCACCGCGGTCTGCGCTGCCGGCGCGGCTGCCGCCACGCTGGGCTGCAGCGGCGGGTCTGCGACGGGGTTCGTGGCACAACCCGCCAGCACGGCAGCCAGCAGCCACGCGCACCCCAGGACCATGGCCCGCGACAGCGGCGGGGCGGTGCGGCTCATCGGATCATCGGCCGCACGGTGGCCAAAGCCAGGCGGGTGGGCGGGTTTGGCGCAGTGTGCGCCACTAGAATCGGCGCCACCGGCCTCAAGCGGGATCGGCGCACGACATGCGCAACATGGGATCCATTGGCCGGTGCGGCAGCCTCCGGATACGAACCCCTGCGCAAATCGAGGCGGCAGCGCTTCCGGTCGTGGTCGGGTCTGCAGGCGTGAGAGGCTGTCGTCGTCATCGTCATGGATGCACCGATTATAGAGTTGGCCACCTGGATGCGGAGCCCTCCGGGCCAGTGCCTGTTGCATTGGGAACAGCAGCATCTGGACCAGGCGGTGGCAGACGTCTTCGGCTACCACGCGCTGCAGCTCGGCTTTCCCGAGCTGCAGGGCCTGCGCGCCAACCGCATGCCGCATCGCTGGGTGGCCAGCGACTCGACGCAGGCCGCGCAGCCCTTGCCGCTGCACGGTGACGATGAGCCGAACAGCCTGCCCTTTGCAGCCGACGCGGCATTGCTCTGCGATTTCGATGCCTTGCCCTTCCCCAACCAGAGCCTGGACCTGGTGGTGCTGCCCCATGCGCTGGAGTTGTCGCGCGACCCGCACCTGACGCTGCGCGAGGTCGAGCGAGTGCTGATGCCGGAAGGTCGGCTGATGATCCTGGGCTTCAACCCGGCCAGCATGTGGGGCCTGCGCCAGCGCCTGGGCCGGGCGCGCAGCGCCGTCGGCCTGGGCGGCCGCGGCGCGTTGTACCTGCCGCGAGCCGGTGAGTTCCTGGGCTATTGGCGGCTGCGCGACTGGCTGCGGCTGCTGAGCTTCGAGGTCGAGGGCGGGCGCTTCGGCTGCTTTCGTCCGCCCTACGCATCGGCGAGATGGCTCGAACGCAGCGCGTGGATGGAAGAAGTGGGCGAGCGCTGGTGGCCGGTCTTCGGCGCGGTGTATTTCCTGGTCGCGGTCAAGCGGGTGCGTGGAATGCGTCTGGTCGGTATGGCGCGGCACGAGGCCCGCACCGCGCGCACGGCGCGCGCCGTGGCGACCCAAAGGCAGGGCGGGCAACCGGAGGAGATCTGCGAGTGAAGGAGGTTGTCATCTACACCGACGGCGCCTGCAAGGGCAACCCGGGACCGGGCGGCTGGGGCGCATGGCTCAGCTCGGGCGGGCACACGAAGGAGCTTTTCGGCGGCGAGACGCTGACCACCAACAATCGAATGGAGCTGACCGCGCCAATCGAGGCCCTGGCCTCCTTGAAGCAGCCCTGCGCAGTGACCATCTTCACCGACAGCCAATATCTGCGCAACGGCATCAGCACATGGATTCACGGGTGGAAGTCACGTGGCTGGAAGACGGCCGACCGCAAGCCCGTGAAGAACGTCGACCTGTGGCAGCGGCTCGACGCGCTGGTGCAGCAGCACCGCGTCAAATGGCAGTGGGTGAAGGCGCATAACGGCGACCCCGGCAACGAGAAGGCAGACGAACTGGCCAATCGCGGGGTGCCTCTGTCCTGATGCGGCTCCGACAGGAAATCCCCGCTGCGGCTAAAGTCCAGCAACGCAATAAGGACTAGAGATTGAAAAAGGTGCACACGTGGGTGGCCGTGCTGGGCATTGGCATCCTGGCAGGCGCGGCCTGGTGGTGGCAGAACCGGGCAGCCGCTCCCGGCGGCGCCCAGACCGTTGCGGCCCAGGCGGGTTCGGGCTCGGCCCCTGCTGGAGCAGCGATGCGCCCCGGCGGGGCGGGTCCAGGCGGCGCCGGTCCGGGCGGGTCGGGTCCCGGAGGACCGGTCAGCGTTGAAGTCGGCAGGGTCGAGCGCATGACTCTCGAGGACGATGCCCAGGCCGTGGGTTCGCTGCGCTCGCGCCAGGGTGTGATGCTGCGGCCTGAGGTCAGCGGGCGCATCGCCTCTCTGGAGTTCAGCGACGGCCAGCGCGTGCGCCGTGGCCAGTTGCTGGTGCAACTGGACGACACGCTGCAGCAGGCGCAGCTGAAGCAGGCCGAGGCCCAGGCCAGCATCGCCCGCACGAACCTGCAGCGCAACCGCGAGCTGGTGGCGCAGAACTTCGTCAGCCAGAGTGCGGTGGACCAGAGTGCTGCCGTACTGGAGGTGGCCGAAGCGCAGGTGGCGCTGTCCAAGGCCCAGCTGGCGCGCATGCGCATCGTCGCACCCTTCGACGGCATGGCCGGCATCCGCAACGTCAGCCTCGGCGACTATGTCAAGGACGGTGCCGATCTGGTGAACATCGAAGACTTGTCGCAGGTGCTGGTCGATTTTCGCCTGCCCGAGCGCTTCATCGCGCAGGTCAAGCCTGGCCAGACGGTGGAGGTGAGCCTTGACGCGCTGCCTGGGCGAGCCTTCACCGGCCGCATCGATGCCCTTGATTCGGTGATCGATGCCAATGGCCGTTCGCTGCTGGTGCGTGCGCGGCTGGACAACCCGGGTGGAGTGCTCAAGTCCGGGCTGTTCGCGCGCACGCGCATCGTCTTTTCCCGGCGCGAGAACGCAATGGTCGTGCCCGAGGAGGCGCTGGTGCCCATGGGCGGCAAACAATACATCTACAAGGTTGGCGAGGGCCCGAACGGCAAGGTCTCCAGCCGCATCGAAGCACGCATCGGCCTGCGCCTGCCCGGCAAGGTCGAAGTGCTCGAAGGCCTGTCGGCCGGCGACCTGGTGGTGACTGCCGGCCAGGCGCGTCTCGGCCGTGGCGAGGCAGTGCCTCTGCGGGTGGTGGACCTGTCCCGTCCGGCAGGGGCCGCCGGCAGGCCGCCAGGCGCTGCTTCGGGCCCGCGCTCGCCCTCGCCCTGAAACGGGTCCGCCATGCGCATCTCCGAAATTTCGATTCGCCGCCCGGTGTTCGCGACCGTGATGTCGCTGATGATCGTGCTCATCGGCGCGGTGTCCTTCGACCGGCTGGCGGTGCGCGAGTACCCGCGCATCGACGAGCCGGTGGTCACCGTCACCACCAAGCTGATCGGCGCCTCGTCCGAAGTCATCGAGTCGCAGGTCACCAAGCCGCTGGAAGACTCCATCGCCGGCATCGACGGCGTGGACATCATCACGTCGATCTCGCGTTCCGAGCAAAGCCAGATCACGGTGCGCTTCAAGCTCGAGAAGAACCCCGACGATGCTGCGGCCGACGTGCGCGATCGTGTCTCGCGCGTGCGCGCCCGGCTGCCCGGCGCGGTGGACGAGCCGGTGATCGCCAAGGTCGAGGCCGATGCCACGCCGACCATCTGGCTGGCCTTCACCAGCGAGACGCTGAGCCCGCTGCAGGTCACCGACGTCATCAACCGCATCGTCAAGCCTCGGCTGCAGACGGTGCCTGGCGTGTCGAACGTGCAGGTCAACGGCGACCGGCTGTTCGCCATGCGCATCTGGCTCGACCCGGACAAGCTGGCCGCATACCGGTTGACTGTCCAGGACGTCGAGGATGCGATCCGCCGGCAGAACCTGGAGGTCCCGGCCGGGCGCATCGAGAGCCAGCAGCGCGAGTTCAGCGTCACCGCGCGCACCGACCTGAACACCGTGCCGCAGTTCGCCGACATCGCGCTGAAGTCGGTCAATGGCTATACGGTGCGCCTGCGCGACGTGGCGCGCATCGAGCAAGCTGCGGCCAGCGAGCGCAGCAGCGTGCGGCTGAACGGCGTGCCGTCGATCAGCACCGGCATCATCCGCAACGCCACGGCCAACCCGCTGGAGATCTCGGCTGCGGTGCGCAAGATCCTGCCGCAGATCCAATCCGAGCTGCCGCCGGGGCTGACGGTGCAGGTCGCCAACGACAACGCGGTGTTCATCGACCGCTCGGTCAAGTCGGTCTACACGACCATTGCCGAAGCTGTGGTGCTGGTGGCGCTGGTGGTGTTCGTGTTCCTGCGCACCATCCGCGCGTCGATCATCCCGATGGTCACCATCCCGGTCAGCCTGATCGGTGCCTTCGGCATCATGGCCGCGGCGGGCTTCACCATCAATACGCTGACGCTGCTGGCGCTGGTGCTGGCGATCGGCCTGGTGGTCGACGATGCCATCGTGGTGCTGGAAAACATCTTCCGCCATATCGAAGAAGGCCTGGAACCCTTCCAGGCGGCGCTGAAGGGCGCCAAGGAGATCAGCTTCGCGGTGGTGGCGATGACGCTGACGCTGGCCGCGGTGTTCGCGCCGCTGGCCGTCACGCCGGGGCGTTCCGGGCGGCTGTTCACCGAGTTTGCGCTGACGCTGGCCGGCGCGGTGATCGTCTCCGGCTTCGTCGCGCTGACGCTGACGCCGATGATGTGCAGCAAGCTGCTGCTCCACAACCCGTCGCCCAATCGTTTCGATCGCGGCATGGAGCGCGTGCTGGTGGCCCTGGGCAACGGTTACGGCCGCGCTCTCGGCTGGGTGCTGACGCGGCGCTGGATCGTGCTGCTGGTCATGGCCGCCGCGGCTGGAGGCAGCTGGTGGCTGTTCAAGAATGCCAAGAGCGAGCTGTCGCCGCTGGAAGACCGCGGCGTCATCCTGGCCACGGTGAATGCGCCCGACGGCGCGACGCTGGATTACACCGCGCGTTATCTGCGTGCCATCGAGACCATCGGCCGCAGCTATCCGGAGTTCGACCGCGTGTTCGTCGTCGCCGGCAACCCGACGGTGTCTCAGGGCATCTCCTTCATGCGTACCGTCGACTGGGACGAGCGCCAGCGCAGCACGCAGCAGCTGGCCCGCCTGCTGCAACCCCAGTTCATGGGGCTGCCTGGCGTGTCGGCATTTCCGATCACGCCGCCCAGCCTGGGGCAGGGCTTTCGCGAGCGCTCGATCAATTACGTCATCCTCACCAGCGACAGCTACGAGAACCTGGCGCGCGTGTCGCAGCAGTTCATGGCCGAGATCGCCAAGAACCCGGGCTTCGTCCAGCCCGATACCGACCTGCGCCTGAACAAGCCGGAGATCTTCGTCGAGGTCGACCGGGCGCGCGCGGCCGACATGGGCGTCAGCGTCGATGCCGTGGCTCGCACGGTCGAAACCATGCTCGGCGGCCGTGCGGTCACGCGCTACAAGCGCGATGCCGACCAGTACGACGTGATCGTGCAGACCGAGATCCGCGGCCGCACCACCCCCGAGGACATCGAGAAGCTGTTCGTCCGCGGCCGGGGCGAGGCGATGGTTCCGCTGAGCTCGCTGATCAAGGTGCGCGAGGCGGTCAGCCCGCGCGAACTGAACCACTTCAACCAACGGCGCTCCGTTTCGATCACCGCCAACCTGGCGCCGGGCTATGCGCTGGGCGAGGCGCTGCAGTTCATGGACCAGACGGCGGCCAAGCTGCTGCCTGCCGGCTATGCCACCGAGCTCAACGGCGTCAGCCGGGAGTTCCGCTCGTCGTCCGGTGCGCTCGGACTGGTCTTCGTTCTGGCGCTGATGTTCATTTTCCTGGTGCTGGCGGCTCAGTTCGAGAGCTTCGTCGACCCCTTCGTCATCCTGCTGGCGGTGCCGCTGTCGATGGTCGGCGCGCTGCTGGCGATGGCCTGGACCGGGGGTACGCTCAATGTCTATTCGCAGATCGGGCTGATCACGCTGGTCGGGCTGATCAGCAAGCACGGCATCCTGATCGTCGAGTTCAGCAACCAGTTGCGCCAGCAGGGTCGCGGCATCACCGAGGCAGTGGTCGAGGCGTCGAGCCTGCGTCTGCGGCCGATCCTCATGACCACAGGCGCCATGGTCCTGGGCGCGCTGCCGCTGGCGTTGGCCACCGGCGCCGGGGCAGAAAGCCGCCAGCAGATCGGCTGGGTCATCGTCGGCGGCATGTCCCTGGGCACCGTGCTGACGCTGTTCGTGGTGCCGACGATGTACACGCTGTTTGCACGCCGGGGCGTGCCGGGCGAGATCGCCACGCCGGCCTCCGAGGTGCTGCATCCGCACCCGGTGGTGCCGCAATCGCCGAACTGAATCTGCCCAAGCTCAGGTCCAGCCGTCGAAGGGCAGCACGTCGACCATCTCGCCTGCGGCCACGTTGCCCTGGTCGTGGTGCAGCAGCACCATGGCGTTGGCCTGGCTCATGCTGCGCAGGATGCCGCTGCCCTGCGCGCCAGTGACCGCCACCTGCCACGAACCGTCTGTTGCACGGCTGATGATGCCGCGCTGGTACTCGGTGCGCCCCGGCTTCTTGCGGATGGGCACGACGCTGGCCGCGCGCAGCGGCGGCAGTGGCTGAACGCATGCACCGGCCATGCGCAGCAGCGCATCGCGCACGAAGGCATAGAAGCTCACCATCACCGCCACCGGGTTGCCGGGCAGGCCGAAAAGGACCGCCGGCTGGCCGCTGCCGCGCAGGCGCCCGATGGACATCGGCCGGCCAGGACGCATGGCGATCTTCCAGAACAGCACCTCGCCCAGTTCGGCCATGATGCCCTTGGTGTGGTCGGCCTCGCCGACGCTGACGCCGCCCGAGGTGATGACCGCATCGGCACAGGCGGCTGCCTGGGTGAAAGCCTCGCGCAGCGCCACCGGGTCGTCACGCACCACGCCCAGGTCCAGGGCTTCTACGCCCAGGCGCTGCAGCATGGCCCACAGCGTGTGGCGGTTGCTGTCGTAGACGCAGCCCGCCTCCAGCGGCTCGCCAATGGAACGCAGTTCATCGCCGGTGGAGAAAAAGGCGACACGCAGGCGGCGCCGCACTGCCACCTCGGACTGTCCCAGCGACGCCAGCACGCCCAGGTCGGCCGGCCGCAGCACCCGGCCGGCGGGCAGCGCGACATCGCCCCGGGCCAGGTCCTCGCCAGCCAGGCGGCGGTTGTCGCCCTGGCGCAGCAGCCCCGGCGGCACGAGCAGCTGGTCGCCTTCGAGCTGGGTGAGCTCCTGCGGAACCACCGTGTCCAGGCCTGGCGGCATGACCGCGCCGGTGGTGATGCGCACGCAGCTGCGAACCGGCACCGCAGCTTCAAACTGTCTGCCGGCCAGCCCGCTGCCGACGACGCGCAGGCGGGTTGCCGAGCCGGACACAAGCTCGCTGCCGCGCAGTGCATAGCCGTCCATGGCCGAGTTGTCGTGTGCCGGAACGTTGATGGCAGCGATGACGTCGCGGGCCAGGATCCTGCCCAGCGCATCGCGCAGGGGCAGTGTTTCGACGGCCTGCACCACCGGCACCAGCCTGGCGATGAAGTCCTGGGCCTGGGCCACGGTCATCGCGTCGGGGTCGTAGCCGGCGACACAGGAGGCGATGTCCTGCAACGCAGGCGGCATGGCGAAGGCGTCAGGCATCGTGTCCGGACCGGCGTGACGCGGATCGCAGGACAACGCCACCGCGCAGCGGACCGGGCCCGCCCGCGTCGCTCCGGCAGCGGGCGGCCAAGGGCCGCCGCAGGGCTTGCGCAAGCATGTACGCGGCGGCGACGAAGTTGCCCGCCGGCCGCCATCGCAGCCGGCAGGTGTCGGGGCCTACCCGCGGCAGCTGCCGGGCGCGCAAGTCGGTCCAGCCGGGCCGCATGGGCGCTATCCGCCGATGTAGTGCATCTCGACCCGGCGTGCGCCTGCCGCAGCGGCCTCGTCTGCCGCGCCGCGCAGCTCGGAGTAGCGGTCTTTCCGCTGGCGCCAGATGGCGGCGATGGTCGCAGCCAGCTGCGCGTCGCTGGCACCGCCGCGCAGCAGCGAACGCAGGTCGTGGCCGGCACTGGCAAACAGGCACAGGAACAGCTGGCCTTCGGTGGACAGGCGTGCCCGGTTGCAGTCGCGGCAGAAGGCCCGGGTGACGCTGGAGATCACGCCGATCTCCCCGCTGCCGTCCAGGTAGCGCCAGCGTTCGGCGGTTTCGCCATCGACCGACGGGTCGAGCGCCTCGAGTGCATGCTCGCGCTGCAGACACTGGATCAGCTGCGCCGAGGGCAGCACCTGGTCCATGCGCCAGCCGTTGGTGGCGCCGACATCCATGTACTCGATGAAGCGCAGCACGATGCCGCGATGGCGGAAGTGCCGGGCCATCGGCAGCACTTCATGGTCGTTGGTGCCGCGCTTGACCACCATGTTGACCTTGATCGGCGCCAGGCCCGCGGCCTGCGCCGCGTCGATGCCGCGCAGCACGTCGGCCACCGGGAAGTCGACATCGTTCATGCGCTTGAAGACGCCGTCGTCCAGCGCATCCAGGCTCACCGTGACGCGCTGCAGACCAGCGTCCTTGAGCGCGCGCGCCTTGCGCGCCAGCAGCGAGCCGTTGGTCGTGAGCGTGATGTCCAGCGGCTGGTCCTCAGGCGAGCGCAGCGCCGCCAGCAGCTCGACCAGCCGCTCCAGGTTCTTGCGCAGCAGCGGCTCGCCGCCAGTCAGCCGCAGCTTGCGCACGCCATGCGCCACGAACACCCGCGCGGTGCGCGTGATCTCCTCGAAGCTGAGCAGCGCGCTGTGCGGCAGGAAGGCATGCGACTTGTCGAAAACCTCCTTGGGCATGCAGTAGCTGCAGCGGAAGTTGCAGCGGTCGGTGACCGAGATGCGCAGGTCGCGAAGCGGCCGGCCCAGCCGGTCGGTGAGCAGGCCATCGGGCGCGCTGTCGTCGCCGGTCACCGCCGGCGGGCGCAGGGCGCGGCGCAGATCAACCAAGGGAATGACGGTTTGCCGCATGGCGCTATTGTGCCCGCTGGACTTTGGCCCGATCGGTCAGGGGACCGGCTCAAGGCGCCTTGACATGGCTGCACACGCCGCCGGGCGTGGGTGTTTCCTGCCGCTCGCGCGTGCCGGCCACCTTGTAGATGTACTTCTCACGGTCGATGACGCGCCGCGCGGCTGCATTGCTGCTGCGTGCCGCCAGCAGCGTGTCGCCGATCGCGTGGGCATCCTGCGGCGAGAAGGTGAAGCGCACCTGGCCCGAGGCCTGCACCACGCCGGTCGTCAGGCCGTATGCCAACCGGTCGCCAGTCAGCGTCAGCGGCGGCCGGATCACCGCCACCAGCGGCCGGCCGGCATGTGTCAGCCCGAGCCCGTCGAAATCCTTCTTCAGCGCCACGGCGCGGTCGCGCGCGCGCACGGCCGCCGCCTCGCCGCCGGCGCTGGCATAGCGCACCGAGGTGATGAAGGACTCGTGGCTCCACTCCGCGTCCGGCACCATGTACTTTGCCGACCAGTTCAGTGTGCCCTTGCCGAAGGGCATCTGCTTGCCAGGTGCGTCGCGCAGCGCCACGTAGGGCAGCAGTGCGCTCAGCGCCTCGCCGGTCTTGCCGCTCGACAGGCGCGGGCGCAGTGTCAGCACGACGGCCTCGCAGCCGGCCTGGGCGCCTTCGAAGTCAAGTGACTGCAGCGCGAAACTGTGGCGAAAAGCCTTACTCGGGTCGTTCGGCAGCGGGCGCAACGCCGGTGCCAGCCCGTCCTCGTGAACAGGCACGCCGTTGACCCGCACGTCGACCTCGACGCCGATGACCGCCGGGTCGCGAAGCGCATCGGTTTCGATTTGCACCAGCGTGTAGCCAACGCCCTTCATCCGGTCCTTGTAGACCGCCAGCGTCTTGGCCGATGGCACCGACCAGCGCCGCGCGTTGTCGGCGGCATGGGCCACGGGCAGCAGGCTGAAGCCGCGGCTGGTCTTGACCTCCTCCACCGGGCAGGTTTCCAGCCACTTGGGGCTGGGAAAGTGCGGCTTGCAGGAGTTGCTCTCGCTGCAATCCAGGTGCACGTGTTGGTCGGTCGAGGGCTCCAGCACCGCCGGCCGCTTCAGGCAAAAGCGCGCCGGTCCCGGTGGCACGCCCAGGCTGGACTCGCGGATTTCGCGGATCAGCGTGCCCAGGATGCGATCGTCCTCGGCCGGATAGGCCGTGTTGTGGCTGTAGTAGCCGCCGGGCTGCAGCGCCAGCCGCTCGCCGTCGACGATGCGCCGCTTGGTCTGAAGGTTGACACGCAAGGTGTCGTCCATCGCCACCTTGGTCTCGGCCACTGGCTTGTAGCTGAAGCGCAGTTGAAGAGGGTTTGGCAGCTCGGGGCCGGGCGCAGGCGCGGCTGGCCTGGCACCGCCGGCGGCCGTGCGATCCGGCGAGGCAGGCACGTTGGGTCGGGGGATGAACAGGTAGGCGGTGCCGGCCAGCACCGCCAAGCCGGCAAAACCGATCAGCGCGTACTTGCGAAAATGGGGCCGGGCGCTGTAGGAGCGCGCCACCTCGGCCACCACTTCGGCGGCGGTGTTGCCGCTGGGCTCGAGCACCGTCACCGACTTCAGGTAGGCCGGTATCGACTCGAAGGGCGTGGGCCGCAGCAGCACCGGCAGCACATGCCCCCGGGGATGATGCCAGCGGGTGCGGGCGTAGCCCATCTCGGTGAGCGTGTAGCCGCCGGCATCCACCGAATCGGGCGAGATCAGGAAGATGAAGCATTCCGCGTCGTCGACGGAAGCCTTGATGCTCGCGTGATAGTCGCCGCCTGCCGGCAGGCTTTGCCGGTCGAAGAAGACCTCGTGGCCGGCACCCGCCAGGGCCAGCTGGATCTCCTCGGCCTGCGGCCGGTCTTGGGAGGCATAGGACAGGAAGATCTTCATTCGCTAGCGCTCTCGTGGCCGATGGGGCCCGCACCAGCCCGGCCCCTCAATCAGATCGTACGGCGGAACCTGTGCATCAAGAGCAATGCCGCATCCCAGGGCGTGGCCAAGAGCTCCTTGAGGACATAGCGCAACCACTTGGCCCAGCCGAGGTTCGGGCGGTCCGAGGCGGTGGGCAGTGCGGCGCTGTCGAAGCCGGCCAGCCTGAACAGCAGGCGGCAGCGCAGCCGGTGATAGCTGCCGGTCGATACCAGCACCCGGCCGACGTCGGGGCGCTGCAGAAGCAGACGCGTGCACAGCCGAACCGACTCGAGTGTGTCCTGCGCCTCGCATTCCAGCAGGATGCGCGAAGGGGGTACACCGTGATCGAGCAGGATGTCGCGCATCACCAGCGCCTCGGCCGGGCCATGCCGGCCGACGCCGCCACTGGGCAGGTAGCAGGGCCCGCCGGGCCCGGCTCCGCCATGCTGAATGGCGTTGTCGCAGCGCCGGCGCAAGCTGCCGCTGGCCGAGCCGTCGGCACGCACCGCGGCGCCGAAAATCACGATGTAGTCCGCCACCGCGGGGCCACCTTCAGCGGCGCACCGCAAGGTGCCGGACGCTCGCGGCGGCAGCGAAGGGGCAGGAAGCTGGCATGTCCGAGAGACGGGGCGCAAGGCTGGCTGGCATGATAAGAGCGGCTGCGGCGGACGCGTCAGCATGGCGCAAGCGCCGGCGCGAGAATGTGTTCCTGAGCACTCCGGCAGCTTGTTTTTGCGTCAAGGCAGGCCGGCCTGCTCGGGGCGAAGCTGCGCCTCGCGGGCTGGACCCTGCCTTAGCCAAAGGAGACAACAATGAGTTTCGCGGACTTCCATCGGCGCTCGATCGAGCAGCCCGAGGCCTTCTGGGCCGAACAGGCCGGGCTGATCGACTGGCACCAGCCTTTCGAAAGCGTCTGCGACTACAGCCGGCCGCCCTTCGTGCACTGGTTCGCTGGCGGGCGCACCAACTTGTGCCACAACGCCGTTGACCGCCACCTCGAACAACGGGCCGATGCCAATGCGCTGATCTGGGTGTCCACCGAGGTCGACAAGGAAGTGGCCTACAGCTTCCGCCAGTTGCATGCCGAAGTGCAGCGCATGGCCGCCTGCCTGATCGAGCTGGGCGTCAAGAAGGGCGACCGCGTGCTGATCTACATGCCGATGATCGCCGAGGCCGCCTTCGCGATGCTGGCCTGCGCGCGCATCGGCGCGATCCATTCGGTGGTCTTTGGCGGCTTTGCCAGCGTCAGCCTGGCCAGCCGCATCGACAACGCCACGCCCACGGTCATCGTGAGCGCCGATGCGGGCAGCCGCAGCGGCAAGGTGGTGCCCTACAAGGGCCTGCTCGACGAGGCGATCCAACTCGCCCAGCACAAGCCATCGCGGGTGCTGATGATCGACCGCGGCCTGGCGCCCTTCACGCCAGTGGCCGGCCGCGATGCCGACCATGCCGCGCTGAGGCAGAAGCACCTCGATGCAGTCGTGCCCTGCGAGTGGGTCGATGCCACCCACCCGAGCTACACGCTGTACACCAGCGGCACCACCGGCACGCCCAAGGGCGTACAGCGCGACACTGGCGGCTATTGCGTGGCGCTGGCGGCCAGCATGAAGCACATCTTCCTGGCTCAGCCGGGCGAGACCTACTTTTCCACCAGCGACATCGGCTGGGTGGTGGGCCACAGCTACATCGTCTACGGCCCGCTGATCGCCGGCATGGCCACCATCATGTACGAGGGTTTGCCCACGCGCCCCGACGCCGGCATCTGGTGGAGCCTGGTCGAGAAGTACAAGGTCACGGCGATGTTCAGTGCGCCCACCGCAGTACGGGTGCTGAAGAAGCAGGACCCGGCCTACCTGAGCAAGTACGACCTGTCCAGCCTGCGGGCGCTGTTCCTGGCCGGCGAGCCGCTGGACGAGCCCACCGCCAGGTGGATTGCCGAGGCCCTGGGCAAGCCGATCATCGACAACTACTGGCAGACCGAAAGCGGCTGGCCGATCCTGACCATCGCCAACGGCATCGAGAAGGCGCCCAGCAAGTTCGGTTCGCCGGGCGTGCCGATGTACGGCTATAACGTCAAGCTGATCAATGAAGGCACCGGCGAGGAGATCCGTGCCGCCGACGAGAAAGGCGTGGTCATGATCGAAGGCCCGCTGCCCCCAGGTTGCATGCAGACCGTGTGGCAGGACGACGCGCGCTTCGTCAAGACTTACTGGAGCACGATCGGCGGCAAGCAGATGTACAGCACCTTCGACTGGGGCGTGCGCGATACCGATGGCTACTACTTCATCCTCGGCCGCACCGATGACGTGATCAACGTCGCCGGCCATCGGCTGGGCACGCGCGAGATCGAGGAAAGCATTTCCAGCCACCCCAACGTGGCCGAGGTGGCGGTGGTCGGCGTGGCCGACAACCTGAAGGGCCAGGTGGCGATGGCCTTCGTCATCGCCAAGGACGCGAGCGCACTGACCGACAACGCCGCGCGGCTGAAGCTGGAAGGCGACATCATGAAAGTGGTGGACGGACAGTTGGGCGCAGTGGCGCGGCCGGCGCGCGTGCACTTCGTGTCAGCGCTGCCGAAGACGCGTTCGGGCAAGCTGCTGCGGCGTGCACTGCAGGCGGTAGCCGAGAACCGCGACCCCGGCGACCTGACGACCATCGAGGATCCGACGGCGCTGCAGCAGGTGAAGGACTTGGTGGCGGCCAGGTAGCGGCACCCCCGCAAGGGGGTGCGGTTTCCCGCCGCCGGAGGGATGGCCGGCGGCGCGAGGAAAGGGAAGACTGCGGGCATTGCCATCCACGAGGCCCGCCATGAACCCCTGGAACCCGACCCGCCGCGCCTTCGTCGCCGCCCTGGCAGTCCTGCCCGCCTGGTCGCAGGCCCGGCTACCCTTGCTGCTGGCGCAGGAGGCGCCAGCCTTCGTTGACCCGGCCGGCTGGCTGGTGAGCGAGAAATACGACGGCGTGCGTGCCTTCTGGGACGGGCGAAGGTTGCGCTTTCGCAGCGGCCTGCCGATCGCGGCGCCGGACTGGTTCACGCGGCGTCTGCCGTCGCTGCCTCTGGATGGCGAACTATGGCTGGAACGCGGCCGCTTCGAGGTGTTGTCCGGCATCGTCCGGCGCAGCGTGCCCGACGATGCGGCGTGGCGCCAGCTGCGCTACATGCTGTTCGAGCTGCCGGGCGGCGAGGGCGGCTTTGCCGAGCGTGCGCGGCAGTTGCAGGCGCTGGCGCGCCAGGCCGGCTGGCCGCAACTGGTGGCGGTGGAGCAACTGCGCGTGAAGACGCCCGCCGAACTGCAGGACAGCCTGCATCAAGTGCTGCGCGCCGGCGGCGAAGGCCTGATGCTGCATCGCGCCGATGCGCTGTACCACACCGGCCGCAGTCCGGCGCTGCTGAAGCTGAAGCCGCAGCAGGACGACGAGGCACAGGTGATCGGCCACGAGCCGGGGCGTGGCCGGCATGCGGGCCGGCTCGGGGCGCTGCAGGTGCGCACCGCCACCGGCATCGAGTTCCTGCTCGGCACCGGCTTCAGCGATGCTGATCGTGAAGCGCCGCCGCCGCCGGGCAGCTGGGTCAGCTATCGCCATCGAGGCCACACGGCCGGGGGCGTGCCGCGATTTGCCAGCTATCTGCGCGTGCGCGAGCTCTGACGCGGCGCGGCCGCGTCAAAGCACCTCGGACGCAAAGTCCGCGAGCCGCGAACGCTCGCCGCGCGCCAGCGTGACGTGGCCGCCGTGCGGCCAGCCCTTGAAGCGGTCGACGGCATAGGTCAGACCCGAACTGCCTTCGGTCAGGTACGGCGTGTCGATCTGCGCCAGGTTGCCCAGGCAGACGATCTTGGTGCCCGGCCCGGCGCGGGTGATCAGCGTCTTCATCTGCTTGGGGCTCAGGTTCTGCGCCTCGTCGATGAGCACGAACTTGTTCAGGAAGGTGCGGCCGCGCATGAAGTTCAGGCTCTTTATCTTGATCTTGCTGCGCACCAAGTCGTTGGTGGCGGCGCGGCCCCATTCGCCGGCCGCGGTGTCGGTGCGCGCCAGCACCTCGAGGTTGTCGTCCAGCGCACCCATCCACGGGCCCATCTTCTCCTGCTCATCGCCGGGCAGGAAGCCGATGTCCTCGCCCACCGGCACGGTGACGCGGGTGACGATGATCTCGGTGTAGCGCCGCTCGTCCAGCACCTGGCTCAGCCCCGCGGCCAGCGTCATCAGCGTCTTGCCCGAACCGGCCGTGCCGGTCAGGGTGATGAAGTCGCACTCCGGGTCCATCAGCAGGTTCAGCGCGAAGTTCTGCTCGCGGTTGCGTGAGGTCACCCCCCACACCGAGTTCTTGGCGTGGCTGTAGTCGCGCAGCGTCTTCAGCACCGCGGTCTTGCCGGTGATTTCGGTGACGCGCGCATACAGCGGCGCGGCTCCAGGCGTTTCCAGGTAGACGAACTGGTTGATCAGAAGCAGCGGCACCATCGGCCCGGCGATTCGGTAAAAGGTATGGCCGCCCTGGCTCCAGCTTTCCATGGTCTTGCCATGGCGCTCCCAGAAGTCGGCCGGCAGCGCCAGAACACCGGTGTAGAGCAGGTCGCCGTCCTCGAGCGTCTTGTCGTTGAAGTAGTCCTCTGCGGGCAGGCCCAGCGCGCGCGCCTTGACGCGCATGTTGATGTCCTTCGACACCAGCACCACGTCGCGCCCGGGCTGCTGTTCGCGCAGCGCGCGCACCACGCCGAGGATCTGGTTGTCGGCCTTGCCCTGCGGCAGACCGTCGGGCAGCTTGGCGTCGAGCAGCGTGGTCTGGAAGAACAGCTTGCCGCCGGCATCCTTGTGGCCGGTCTTGGACAGCGGAATGCCCGCCGTGGCATCGGTGCTGCCCTTGGCGTCGGTGAACGAGGCCAGCGAGTCCAGGTTGCGGCTGACCTGGCGCGCATTGCGCGCCACTTCGCTGAGGCCCTTCTTGTTGTTGTCCAGTTCCTCCAGCGTGATCATCGGCAGGAAGATATCGTGCTCGTCGAAGCGGAACAGCGACATCGGGTCGTGCATCAAGACATTGGTGTCCAGCACGAACAGCTTCGCCGGCCCGGTGGCGCGGGGGGGCCGGGCACGCGAGCGCGGCAACGGCGCCTGGCCGGAGACGCCCGCAGGCGGAACTGCCGGACGTTCCAGGGTCGGCGCCATTGGCGCAGCGGCCACGCGGCCGTCCAGCAGTTCCAGCGCAGGGCCTGGCGCCACGTCGGCACGGGCGGCGGGTTTCAGCGTGCGCCGTTCGTGCCTTGGCGCAGATTGGGACTCGAAGTCGGCAGCGGCGAGCAGAGAGGCTTTCTGGGAGGGGGGCTTGGGCAGCGGCATGGGTGCGGGAGTGGAACAGAAAAAACGCCGGCACGGGGCCGGCGTCGGGCATGCAAGAAACAAAGGGCGGTCCTTCAAGCGGCCTTCTTCAGCAGCTTGACGGCCTTGAGCACATCTTCCACGTGGCCGGCGACCTTGATGCCGCGCCATTCGGCGCGCAACACGCCGTGCGGGTCGATCAGGAAGGTGCTGCGCTCGATACCCTTGACCTTCTTGCCGTACATGATCTTGTTCTTGACCACGCCGAACATGTGGCACAGCTTTTCTTCGGTGTCGGCGATCAGGTCGAAGGGCAGCTCCAGGGAGCTCTTGAATCTTTCGTGGGAGTTCATGTTGTCGCGCGAGACGCCAAACACCACGGCACCGAGCTTGACGAAATCCTTGTGGCGATCACGGAACTGCATGGCCTCCGTGGTGCAGCCGGGGGTCGCATCCTTGGGATAGAAGTACAGAACGACGGCGCGGCCCAGAAAGGCCTGCGGCGTGAACTTCACGCCGCTGGTTGCGACGGCTTCGAACTCCGGGATGGCTTTGTTGACGGCTGGGGTCATGTGGTTCGGCTCTCGAAGACGGGGCCCGTGACGGTATGACGACCGATTATAAAGTCAAGGATCGGATACTTGATGAAGCCTGCGCCGGGCACGCGGCGTCATGCGGCACGGGCGCAGGGCGGTTCAAGCAGCAGCGCTGCCAGCACTGTGCGGCCCTCGCCCGCCAGGATGTTGTAGGTGCGGCATGCTGCGGCCGTGTCCATCATCTCCACGCCAATGCGCTGCTCGATCAGGCAGCGCACCAATGCGGGCGCGATGAAGCGGTGCCGCCTGCCGCTACCGAAGATCACCAGTTCAGGGCGAAGGGCCAGCACCTGATCGAAGTGCGCGGCCTGCAGCTGCTCGACGCGCTCGGGTGCCCAAGGAAGCACCTCGCCCTTCCAGGGCACCAGCAGGCTGCCGCCGAAGCTGCGCTGGCCCACCCAGATGCTCGCAGGGTCGAGGCGGGTGATGGCGTTGACGCCGTCGGTGCGGTCGGGCTGAAACTTCAATTGCAGTGGGTGCGCCTGGCGCGAATGGCTGCCGACGGGTGCGGGAGGCTAAAATTATAGGTTTTGCGGTGCAGCAAACTGCTGCCGCCAACTCCGGAGTCTGCGCGTTGAAGGCCATTCTGAAGTCCAGCAAGCTGAACGACGTGTGCTACGACATCCGCGGACCGGTGCTGGACAAGGCCCGGCAGATGGAGGAAGAGGGCCACAAGATCATCAAGCTGAACATCGGCAATCTTGCGGTGTTTGGGCTGGAGCCGCCCGACGAAATCGTGCAGGACATGATCCGCAACCTGCCGCACTCGGCCGGCTATACCGACAGCAAGGGCCTGTTCGCACCGCGCAAGGCGGTGGTGCACTACTCGCAGGAGAAAAACATCGCTGGCGTCGGCGTCGACGACGTCTATCTGGGCAACGGCGCATCGGAGCTGATCGTGATGAGCTTGAATGCGCTGCTGGACAGCGGCGACGAAGTGCTGGTGCCGGCGCCGGACTACCCGCTGTGGACGGCGGCGGTGTCGCTGTCGGGAGGCCGGCCGGTGCACTACATGTGCGATGAGCAGGCAGACTGGTCTCCCGACATCGGCGATATCCGCGCCAGGATCACGCCGAACACGCGCGGCATCGTGGTCATCAATCCGAACAACCCCACTGGCGCGCTGTACCCGCCCGAGCTGCTGCTGCAGATCGTCGAGCTGGCGCGCCAGCACCAGTTGATCGTCTTCGCAGACGAGATCTACGACAAGACGCTGTACGACGGCCACACCCACACCAGCCTGGCCTCGCTCGCCGACGACGTGCTGTTCGTCACCTTCAACGGGCTGAGCAAGAACTACCGCTCGTGCGGCTACCGCGCCGGCTGGATGATCGTCTCCGGCAACAAGCGCCATGCGCGCGACTACATCGAGGGCCTCAACATGCTGGCCTCGATGCGCCTGTGCGCCAACACGCCCGGGCAGCTGGCGATCCAGACCGCGCTGGGCGGCTACCAGAGCATCAAGGACCTGGTCGCGCCGGGCGGGCGTCTGTGCCGCCAGCGCGACCTGGCCTATGAGCTGCTTTCGAAGATCCCCGGAGTCAGCGTGGTCAAGCCGAAGGCGGCGCTGTACATGTTCCCGAAGCTCGACCCGAAGCTGTACCCGATCAGCGACGACCAGCAGTTCGCCTACGAGCTGCTGGCCGAGGAGAAAGTGCTGATCGTGCAGGGCACCGGCTTCAACTGGCCCGCGCCCGACCACTTCCGGCTGGTCTTCCTGCCCAACTCCGACGACCTGGGCGATGCCATCGGCCGCATCGCGCGCTTTCTCGGCCACTATCGCAAACGCCACTCCCAGTGAACACCATGCAACCCATCCAGGTCGGCCTGCTCGGCATCGGCACCGTCGGCAGCGGCACCTTCAAGGTGCTGCAACGCAACCAGGCCGAGATTCGCCGCCGGGCCGGGCGCGGGATCCAGATCAGCATGGTCGCCGACCTGGACGTCGAGCGCGCGCGCGCAGTGGCCGGCCCCGGGGGGGCCGTGGTCGACGACGCGAGGCAGGTGATCGCCAATCCTGACATCGACATCGTCGTCGAGCTGATCGGCGGCTACGGCATCGCGCGCGCGCTGGTGCTCGAGGCCATTGCCGCCGGCAAGCATGTCGTCACCGCCAACAAGGCGCTACTGGCGGTGCACGGCACCGAGATCTTCGAAGCCGCCAGCGCCAAGGGCGTGATCGTGGCCTTCGAGGCGGCAGTGGCCGGCGGCATCCCGATCATCAAGGCGCTGCGCGAGGGCCTGACTGCCAACCGCATCGAGTGGATCGCCGGCATCATCAACGGCACCACCAACTTCATCCTGTCGGAGATGCGCAG
>JBEIHU010000031.1:0-25288 GCA_040381175.1 Burkholderiaceae bacterium | reverse complement strand
GCGCTCGTAGCTCAGGCCGGCGCCGAGCCCGGCCGTGTACTCGAAGGAGCCGAGCGTGAGCACCTGGCTGGCGCCGGCGCCGAGCTTGCGCCGCGTGACCAGGTCGCGCCCGGCGCCGGTGGCCGCGGCCTCGCCGTCGTTCAACACCTGCCACTTGACCTCGATCGTCGCCGCTTCCTCGGCTGCCGACGGCGAGACGATGTCGACCACCTTCAGGTTCGGGGCCGGCGACAGCGTGATCTGCACCGGGCCGGTGCTGGCCTGGTTGTTGTCCTGCTTGCCGAACTCGAAGGGCCCGCCAGTGCGCACCCAGACCCAGGCCGGGCCTTGGTAGCCGTCGGGCACGACGATCGAGGCGCTGCGCCGGTACTCGCCTCCGACCTCGAGCACGCCCAGGTGGTTGGCCTGGGTCGTCGCCAGCGTCTGCAGGCCGGCCGCGTCGCGCGTCAGCCGGATCGTGTCGTCCCAGTTGGCGAGATTGGTCGGCCCGATGCCGTCGTTGCGCACGGTCCAGCTCACCTGCAGCGGCTGGCCCGAGCGGCCCTCGGCGACCGGCACCAAGTCGAGCACGAGCAGGTCGGCATAAGGTGCCGGCATGATCTCTAGGGGCTTGGCCGCGGCCGCGGTATTGTCGGCCTCGCTGCCGTTCTCGAACACTGCGCCGCCGGCGTCGCTGCGCACCAGCACGAAGAATCGGTCGCTCAATTCAGCCGGCGCGAACATCGTCTCGGTACGCGTGTACGACGCACCGACTTCGAGCCCGGCTTCGCGCTCGAAGCTGCCGAGCACGATGTCGCCGGCATTGCCGAACACCTCGTCGCGTGACAGCAGCACGGTGTCGGTCCAGCGCGTCGTCAAGCCGATGCCGGTGCCGGCGTTGCTCACGGTCCAGCCCACCGTCACCCGCGCCGGATCCTGGATCAGCCGCTCCGGCGCGGTCACGCCGGACACGCGCAGGTCGGCATAGGCCGACAACTGCACCTGCACCGGCGTGGCGCGGGTGTTGTTGTTCTCGGCATTGACTTCAGCCACCTGGTTGCGCGCATCGGTGGCTTGCACCACGAACCACGATCCATCGGCGTCGATCGGGATCTGCAGCTCGACCGTGCGCTCGTAGCCCTCGCCCGGCGCGAACCGCCCGCCCGCCGCCACTTCGGCGAGCAGCCGCGCGTCGTTGCCAAGCGTCTCGGTGCGCGACAGGTACCAGCGGTCGAACCAGTTGCCGTCGATCACCGCACTGCCAGCGTTGTCGACGCGGCTGGTGACGCTGAGTGTGCCGGCCGAGGCCACCGGGTTCGGTGTCGCCTGCAGCGCCGACACCACCAGGTCGCGATGCTGCACCTGCAAGGCTTGCGCCGACACCGCCGCATTGTTGTCCTCGCGGCGCGCTTCGTAGATGCGGCCGTCGATGTCGCTTTGCACCAGCAGCCGGTAGGCGCCGTCGCCCACCGGCGGCAGGTTCACCAGCAGACTGACTTCGCGCGATTCGCCCGCGGCCAGCGAGGCGCTGTGGTTGAAGCTGCCGAGCAGCGTGGCGCCGACCAGCGTGCCGCCAGGCGACAGCCAGACGCGGTCGGTCCACGGTGCGACGGCCATCGACTCGCCGACGTTGGACACGGTCCAGCGCACGCGGGTGCTTTCGCCGGCCAGCGCGCTGGCGTCGGCACCCACCGCGCCGGCCTGCAGGTCGGGGGCCGGCGCCAGCGAGACCACGACCGGGGCGAGCGACACGCCAAGGTTGTTGGCCGGCGCGCCGCTCTCGGCGACGTTGTTGTCGGCGTCGGCCACCACCAGCACGCGCAAGCTGCCGGCCTGCTCGAAGGGCAGCAGCACGCGCGCGCGGCCGGTGTAGCTTTCGCCGACGCCCAGGCCGGCCGTGCGCAGCGTGCTGCCCAGCAGCACGTCGCCGGCATCGAGCACGCCGTCGCTGGACAGGTAGACCGTGTCACGCCACACGCCGGCCGGCGCGGCGAAGTCGCCCTGGTTGCGCACGCGCCAGAGCACGTCGATCGGCTGGCCGCTGTCGGCGCTGGCCGGCGTGGTAACGACCTCGACCGCCAGGTCGGCGGCGGGGGTGGTCAGCGCGATCGGGCGCGGCGTGCTGGTGTTGTCGGCGCGCGTGTCGGGCTCGAGCAGCGCGCGCCCGGCATCGGCCACGACGGCGATGAACCAGTCGCCCTGCAGACCCACCGGCAGCGTGACGCTGCGCGCGATGTCGTACTGCGTGCCCGGGTCCAGCGGCTCGCTGCGCACGATGTCGAGCAGCACGCGGTCGTCGGCGTCGCCGATGATGTTGTCGTCGCTGAGCAGCACCCGGTCGAACCAGCCGCCCGGCGCCGCAGCGCCGCCGCTGTTGCTGACGCTGAAGCTGAAGCTGATCGGGTCGCCGCCGCGGCCGGTGAGCGCGGCGTCGAAGGCGGCGATGCGCAGGTCGACGTAGGCGCGTGCGGCCGACTGCAGCTCCAGTGTCGCGCCGTTGTTGTTCTCGGCACGCACGCCGGCGGCGGTGTATTCGTCGAAGCTGCCGCCGCCGAAGGCGTTCTGGTCGGCGAACACCTGCACCTGGATGCGGCCGCTGCCGCGCACGCCGTCGGGCAGGCGGAAGCTTTCGCTGCGTGCGAGCGATGCCCCCGGCGCCATCGCGGAGTTGCCCGGCAGCCCCGGGTCGTACGGCAGCACACGGTCGAGCAGCGTTTCGCCGCTGTCCAGGTTGCGCACGACGAGGCGGTCCGACCAGCCCGCCGCGGTGGCCGCGACACCCTGGTTCGTGTCGCTCCACAGCACCGTCACCGTGCCACCGGCGGCGACGCTCGCCTGCTCGATGCGCAGGTTCTGCACCACCAGGTCGGTGGCCGATGCGACGAAGAGGCTGGTGGTGTTGTTGGCTTCGGCGCTGTCGTCGGGGTTGCTCTCGAACACCGTGCCGTCGATGTCGGCGCTGACGCGGAACTCGAAGCGGCCCGTGCCGACGGCGCCGGCCGGCCAGTTGAAGCTCAGGCCGCGCTGGCGGGATTCGCCGGCGCCGAGCGCACCGAGCGCGGCCGCGTCGTAGGCCAGCGGCGCGCTGTACAGCACCGCACCGGTGTCGGTGTTGCGCACCACCAGCAGGTCGTTCCAGCTCGCCGTGGTGGGCGAGTCGCCGCTGTTGCGCACCTGCCAGCTGAGCTGCACCGCCGCACCCGCAGCCCAGCCGTTGGGCGGCGTGACGGCCAGGTTCTGGATCTGCAGGTCCGGGTACGGCGACAGCTCGGAAACCAGCAGCAGGCTGCCGCTGTTGTTCAGCTCGCCGACATTGGGCTCGGTGACGACGTTGGTGACGTCGGTCGCGACCTCGAAGCGCAGGTTGCCCGCGCCGCGCACACCACCGGCGAGCGTGATCGTGGCCTGGCGCGCGCGCACTTCGCCCGGCGCCAGCGGATCGTCGGCCCCAGCGCCCAGATCGCTGTAGTCGACCAGCAGGTTGGCGATCAACTCGCCGCCGCGATCCATGTTGCGCACCAGCACGCGGTCGAGCCAAGGCGCGTTGGCCGCGACGTTGCCGTTGTTGCGCACCTGCCAGCTGAGCAGCACCTGGCCGCCGGCCTGAACCGCGCCGCCGCCCAGCGCCGCGACTGCCAAGTCCTGCACGCTCAGGTCGGGGCCGGGCTCGCCACCGAGGCCGGTGATGAGGATCGGCTCCTGCAGCGGCGACGGCGAGACGTTGAAGCCGTAGCTGGCCTGGCCACCGACGTAGTAACGGCCCTCGATCAGCACGGTGTAGGTGCCGCTGAAGGGCAGCGTGCGCACGTCGACGTCGTTGCCGAACCACTCCGGGCCCCACATCGTGTTGCCCCAGGGGTCGAGCAGGCGCCAGTAGGTGTCGCCGCCGGACTGCTCGCGCCGGTCGAAGAAGAAGCGCTCGCCGGCGCTGGCGTTGAAGCGGTAGGCGTCGGTTTCGCTGGCCGGGTTGAGCACGCCGTTGACCGGCGCGCCGGTGTTGATCAGCGGCGCGCTGCTCAGGTCGAGCAGGCGGAAGGCGTAGCTGCCGGTGATGTCGCGCGCGCGGCCCTGGTCGTCGCCGCCGCGCACCATCAGCGTGTAGGTGCCGGGCTTCAGCGTCAGGATCGACGTGCCTTCGTACGAATCGCTCTGGCGCCAGGCCCGGTTGTTGACCTCCAGACCCTCGGGACCGCTGAGCGTCCAGCGCAGGTAGTAGTTGTCGTAGCTGGTGCTGGTGGCCTGCGCATCGAAGTAGACGATCTTGGTCTCGTCGAGCGTGAAGCTGTAGACGTCGCGCTGGCCGGCATGGGCGATGGTCTGGCTCGTCGCCTCGCCCAGCACCAGTGCCAGCGCTTCGTCGGCCACCGGCTGCACACGGAACGCAACGTTCACCGCGCCGCCGGTGTAGTACCGCCCCTCGACCAGCAGGGTGTAGCGGCCCGCCAGCGCCAGCGTGCGCACGTTGCCGAGCTGTTCCTCGGAGTCGAGGAAGGTCGGGCCGAACACCGGCGCGCCGTTCGGATCGAGCAAGCGCCAGTAGATATCACCGCCGTTGCGCGACAGGTAGTCGAAGAAGAAACGTTCGCCGGCGTTGGCGTCGAAGTGGTAGACCTGGGTGCCGTTGGACGGATCGAGCGTGGCGTTGACCACGCTGCCGAGGCTGAGGTCGGCCCCCTGTCCCAGGTCGAGCAGGCGGAAGCGGAACGGCCCGGTGACGTCGTTCAGCTGCGTCACCGTCAGCGTGTAGTCCCCGGCCACCAGGTCGAAGATCGACGTGCCGTCGTACGAGTCGCTGTCGCGGAAGGGCTTACCCGACACCAGCGTGCCGCGCGGCCCGTTGAGCGACCAGCGCAGCCAGAAGGCATCGCCGCCGCCGACGTTCTGTGTCAGCGTGTCGAAGTACACCCGGGTCGCCGCGTCGAGCGTGAAGCTGAAGGCCTGGGTCTGGCCGCGGGCGATGTTCGAGTCGACCACCGTGTCCAGTGCGATCGCCGTCGTCGGGTCGGTCACGCGGTTGACGGCGAAGCTGTAGCTGCCGACGTCGCCGCGGTAGAAGCGCGCTTCGAGCAGCAGCGTGTAGGTGCCGCTGTGCGCCATCACGTAGGCGCCGGCGTCCTCGTTCGCGCCGTTGAACCCCGACGGGCCGAACACCGTCCGGCCGAAGGGGTCCAGCAGCCGCCAGCGCGCGTCGCTGCCGCTGCGCGCGAGCACGTCGAAGTACAGTTTCTCGCCCGCGGTGGCGTTGAACTTGTAGGCGTCGGTCTCGTTGGCCGGGTTGAAGC
Organism: Burkholderiaceae bacterium; assembly: GCA_040381175.1. Classification (GTDB taxonomy): domain Bacteria; phylum Pseudomonadota; class Gammaproteobacteria; order Burkholderiales; family Burkholderiaceae_C; genus Rubrivivax. The sequence continues at coordinate 20,027 of JBEIHU010000031.1, read as the reverse complement.
TGCCGCTGGTGGGGGTGTCCAGCACCAGGTCCGTCGCCGCGCCCAGGTCGAGCAGGCGGAAGGCGTAGTTGCCGGCGATGGTGTTGGCCGCACGCACCTCGAGCGTGTAGGTGCCGGCGGCGAGCTCGAGGATGCTGGTGCCGTCGCTGGAGTCGCTGTCGCGGAACGGCCTGTTCGACACCAGCTCCTGGCCATCGGGGCCCACCAGGTGCCAGCGCAGCCAGAACGGGTCGCCGCCGTTGATGTTGACGGTGAGCGTGTCGAAGTACACACGCTTGGCCTCGGTCAACGTGAAGCTGAAGCGGTCGCGCTCGCTCGCCGAGCCCAGTGACGCGGCGGTGACCTCCCCCAGCGTGATCGCCGGCAGCACCTCCGGCGTGCCCGGCGTGACGGCCACGCTGATGCCGTCGATGTCGTTGTGGGCACGCCAGCCGCCGTTGCGCGCGCCGAAGGCCATGCGGCCGTCGTACGGCGTCATGCCCGAGACGAAGTAACCCGAGACGATGGCGACTTCGGCCCCGCCTTCGGGCGTCAGATAGACCGATACGTTGCTGCCGCCGGCCGCCGCCTCCATGACGATGCGCGCGCGGTGCGCGGCGCCGGAGTCGAGCCTGAAGCCGGGCACGTCGTACTCGGCCAGTTTGCGGCCGTCGAAGTGCAGCGAGACGTGGTTGTCGTTCGACTCGCCGTTGTTCACCGGGTCGAAGCCCACGCCGAAGCTGCCGGCCAGGTTCGGCTCCTCGGCGAACTGCGGCGCCGGCCCGCTGTGGCCCCACTGCAGCGGGTTCAGCCACGCGAAGCCGATGCCGTCGCCCTGGTTGCTGACCTTGGTGATGCGCAGGTCGAACTGCACCGTCACCACGCCCGGGTAGACGCCGGGGGCCGCATTCACGAAGCCGACCGTGTTGGTGCCGGTGGCGTTGCCGTCGCTCAGGCGCAGCACCTTCGAGCCGAGCGAATCGACCACCGCCGGCACCGAAGCGCCGAACTGCGCCAGCGTGTAGGGCAGGCCATCGCTGTCGAAGTCCTGCGCCGTGGCGCCGAGCGGGTTGGCCTGCACGCTGGAGTCCACGCGCAGGCTGTAGTCGACGTTCGTGTCCTCGCCGACCGCGCCCTCCAGCAGCAGCACGTGGCGCCCGCTGAGCGGGATCGTGACCAGCCGGTCGTCGGTGGACACCGGCCCGAACAGCAGGCGCCCGTCGGCGCCGAACAAGCGCCACGACGGGCTGTTGCGGCTCTCGGAAATGAGGTCCAGGCGCAGTTGTTCGCCGGCGTTGGCGTCGAAGACGAAGACCTCGGTCGAACGGCCCGGCTCGAGCGTGCCGCTGAACGGCGTGCCCGGCGTCAGTGTCCTGACCTGCGCCGGCGCGCCGACGTCGACCAGCCGGAAGGCATAAGCGCCGGTGGCGTCGCGATCCGGGTCGACGCGCAGCGTGTAGTCGCCGGCCACCAGGCGCAGCAGCGTGTTGCCGCCCAGGCGGTCGGCATCGCTGTCGTTGAAGTTGCGGCCGGAGACCACCTCGCCCCGCGGCCCGCTGAGCCACCACTTGAACGACGCGCTGTTCAGCCGCGAATCGAACACCATCGTCGCGTCGGCATCGAGCGTGAAGGTGTACAGATCGACCGCGCCGACACTGCCGATGCTGGCCGCAGCCACGCCGCCGAGCGTGTAGGCGCGTGTCGTCTCGACCGCCGGCTGCACGTTGACGATGTAGTCGCTCTCGCCGCTGGCGTCGCGCCGGCCCTCGATCAGCAGCGTGTAGCTGCCGCTCGAGCCCAGCGTGCGCAGTTGCACGTCGTCGTTCGGCATGTAGTTCGGGCCGAAGACCACCTGCCCATGCGGATCGATCAGGCGCCAGAACGGGTAGCCGCCGCTGGCGCGCTGCACGTCGAAGTAAAAGCTCTGGCCGGCGCTGGCGTCGAAGCGCCAGATGTCGGTGCTGCGGCCGCCTTCGAGCCGGCCGCCGGCGGCGCTGCCGGGTGTCAGCGCCTGCGCCGAGGCCAGGTCGAGCAGGCGGAATGCGAAGGCACCGGTCAGGTCGCCTTCGCCGAAGACATCGAGGCGGTAGTCGCCGGCGGCAAGATCGAACAGCGCCAGGCCGTTCTCCGAGTCACTCTGGTCGAAGCGCCGATCGCCGCTGACCAGGCCGCGCGGGCCGCTGAGCGACCAGTACAGGCGGCTGTTGTTCTCCAGCGAATCGAACAGCACGCGCGTGGCCGCATCCAGCGTGAAGGTGTGGCTCACGCGCTGGCCGGCATGGTCGATGCTGCCGCGCACCAGCGGCGAGACCACCGCGCGCTGCACCGCCGCGTGGCCGTTGCCCGAGGCATCGGCGAGCGTGTCGCCGCTGGTTTCGTCGGCCTTCAGATAGGCCACCAGCCCGGCAGGCGTGCCCTGCAGCGGCGCGTCCTTCGTCGCGCCGATGTCGGCCACGCTGCGCGCCACGTTCCACAGCCGGAAGTCGTCGATGGCGCCGAAGAAGGCCGTGTAGCTGTTGCTGCCTTCGACCTGGCCGCCGATGCGCAGCGGCTCGTCGTCGGCCAGGTTGTCGGCGTTGCGCACGCCGCCGCTGCGGCGCTCGACGCCGTCGATGACGATCGCCAGGCGCTGCGCCTCGCGGTCCATGACCAGCGCCACATGGTGCCAGGCCCCGTCGCTGAGCAAACCGCCGTCGGTCTGGATCGCCTGCTGGCCGGTCGCATCGCGCACGCCGAACCAGATGCTGCCGTTGGACTGCAGCCAGGCGCTCCACGTCCGGCCGTTGTCGCTGTCGGCAAAGGGGTCGCCCTTGTAGAACAGCGGCGTCCAGGTGTCGGCATAGCGGTCCACGCGCACCCAGGACTCGAGCGTGAAGCTGCGCGTGAAGTCCAGCGCCGCGCTGTCGGCCATCTCGGCCACCTGCAGGCCGTTGAAGGCCAGGCCGCCATCGATGCGGCCCGCCGCCCAGCCCGGGGCCATGCCGCTGACGCCGCCGAGCGTGATCGGCACCGTCTTGTCCACCACCTTCTGCACGCGGAACGCCACGTTCGACGCGCCCAGGCCGGCATCGCGCCGGCCCTCGACCAGCAGCGTGTGGCGACCGGGCAGCGCCAGCGTGACCGCGCGCACGTTGTCGCTGGGCATGTATGCCGGGCCCCAGACGGCGCGGCCGAAGGGGTCGAGCAGGCGCCAGAACGGATAGCCGCCGCTGGCCGACAGCACATCGAAATACAGCTTGTCGCCGGCAGCCGCATCGAAGTGGAAGGCTTCGGTCTCGTTGCCGGGCAGCAACTGCACGTTGACATCGCTGTCGAGCGCGATCGCCGTCGACTGCGACAGGTCCAGCAGCCTGAAGCCGTAGGCGCCGGTGGCGTCGCCCTGGCCGTCGACGCTGAGCACGTAGTCGCCGGCGACCAGGTCGAGCAGGCTCAGGCCGTTCTCGGAGTCGCTGGACTGCAGCGGCCGGTCCGACACCACCGTGCCACGCGGGCCGGTCAGCGTCCAGCGCATCCGGTCGTTGTCGGTGAGCGAGTCGAAGTAAAGGCGCTTGGCCTCAGCCAGCGTGAAGCGGTACAGGTCCTTCTGGCCGAAGCTGATCTCGCCGGCCACCACCGCCGGCGTGCCCTGCCAGACATGCGCCGCGCTGGCGTCGTTGCCTCGGCCGGTGGCATCGGCCAGCGTGCTGCCGCCGCCGTCCATCGGCAGGTACAGCACCAGGCCGGCTTCGTCGCCCTGCAGCGCCGCATTGCGGTGGCTGGCGGGCGTGATCTCGTCGGCGCCAAGGGCGCGGCTCCACAGCCGGAAGTCGTCGATCGCGCCGACCAGCGGCGGGTGGCCCTCGAGGCTGTTGCCCAGCAGCAGCGCGTTGGTGGTGGCGAAGCCGGCGCTGTTGGGACGCAGATCGCCGCTGGCCGCCTGGACGCCGTCGAGATAAACCTTCTGGACGTTGTTGGCGCGGTCGATGACCGCGCTGACGTGGTACCAATTGCCGGCGACGATCGAGCCGTTGGCGGTGTTGATCGTCTCGTTGTAGTTGTTGCCGCTGGACAGGTGCAGGTAGCCCGCGCTGTTCAGCCACAGGCTGTAGCTGCGCTGGTTGCCGTTGCCATTGCCCTTGTAGACCAGCGGTTGCCAGGTGGTGTAGAAGCTGTCGGCCTTGAACCAGAACTCGAAGCTGACCGAACCGGTCTGCGCGGTGTCGGCACCGTGCGGCACCTGCACCTGGCGCAGCGAATCCAGGCGCAGCGCGCCGCCGATCACGCCGGGGCTCGGCAGGCGCTCCAGCCCATGGGCCTGGCCGGGCACGATGTCGACCACGTCGTCGGTGATCTCCAGCAGCTTGAAGCTGTAGTCGAAGCGGCCGGTGTTGTTGGGCGTCCAGATGCGGCCCTCGACCAGCAGCGTGTAGCTGCCGTCGCGCGGCAGCGTGAACAGGTCGATGTCGTCCAGGTTCTGCGGCTCGAGGATCTGGCGGCCGAATTCATCGAACAGCCGCCAGCTCAGCCAGTTGCTGCCGGTGCCCGAGGTCAGCGCCTGGCGGTCGACGTAGTACAGCTTGTCGGCGCTGGCCTCGAAGCGCCAGGCCTGTGTCTGGTTGGCCGGGCTCAGCGTGCCGGCGACGGTGGTGTTGGCCGTGAACGGCGTTGCCGCGCCCAGGTCGAGCAGGCGGAACGACAGCGTGCCCGTGCGGTCGTCGGTGGCGCTGAACTCGAGCCGGTAGTCGCCAGCGATCAGGTTCAGCAGCGGGCTGGTGCCGCCCAGTTCGAAGGACTCTGAAGAATAGAACTGGCGCCCGGACACCTCGACGCCGCGCGGGCCGGTGAGCGTCCAGCGGTAGTCGGGCACGTTGTTGGTCGGCGCCAGCGCGTCCAGCACCAGCTGCTTGGCCTCGGCCAGGCTGAAGGTGTAGACGGCGCGCGAGCCGGGCTGCGTCAGCACGGTGGTCGAGACCGCGCCGACCGTGAGTGCGCCGCCCACATCGACCAGCTTGCGCAGGTTGAAGGCGTAGCTGTTGGTGGCTGCCGTGTTGCCGATGCGGCCTTCGACGAGCAGCAGGTAGGCTCCGGTGCGCGCCGCGATCAGCGGGCCCTGGTCCTCGGGCCAGACGTAGCCGCCCCATACCGGGTTGCCGCTGGGGTCGAACAGCCTGTAGCTGGTGTTGTAATAGTCACCGAAGGCCAGCCGGTCGAAATAGAAGCGGTCGCCCGCGCTCGCCTGCATTAGGTAAGCATCGGTTTCGGTGGCCGGGTCCAGCGTGCCGGCGATGTCGGTGTCGGTGCCGATGGCGGTGGCGTCGGCACGGATGTCGCGCAGCTTGAACGCGTAGGCGCCGGTGGCGTCTCGGTCGGCGTCGATGGTGAGCGTGTAGTCGCCCGCGGACAGATTCAGCAGCGGGCTTGCGCTGCCCAAGTCGGCCGAGTCGCTGCTGCGGAAGTTGCGGCTGGCCACCGTGCCATCGGGCCCGGTAAGGGTCCAGGTGAAGGCGTTGCTGCCGGCCAGCGCATCGAAATACATCGCGCTGCGATCCGCCGCCAGCGTGAAGGTGTGGACATCGCGCTGGCCGGCCACCGACAGACTGCCGTCGACCCGCTGCCCGAGCGTCAGCGCCGCAGGCGCATCGTCGGCCACCGGCAGCACGGCGAAGCTGTAGTTGAAGCTGGCGACGCCGCTGGACACGGTCCAGTTGCGGCCTTCGATCAGCAGCGTGTATTCGCCCGTCAGCGCAAGCGGCCCGGTTTCGACATCGCTGTTGACGTAGAAGCCCGACGGCCCCCACACCGCGCGCCCCAGCGGGTCGAGCAGCCGCCACGTGGCCCAGTCACCGTAATTGGGACTGAACGCGCGCACATCGAAGAACAGGCGGTCGCCGGCGTTGGCGCTGAAGCGGTAGAGATCGGTCTCGTTCGAAGGATCCAGCGCGCCATCGACCTGCGTGCCGGGGTTGATCTGCGTGGCCGCTCCCAGGTCGTGCAGGCGGAAGGCGTAGGCGCCGGTGCGGTTGCCGTCGGCGAAGATGCGGATGCGGTAGTCGCCGGAAAGTGGCAGAGCGAGCACCGGGTTGCCGTCGTAGGACTCGGCGCCGTAGAAGTACACGCCGCTGAGCTCGTCGCCGCGCGGCCCGGTGATCGTGTAGCGATAGCCCAGGCTGCCGCTGGGCAGCAGACCGTCGAAGGCGATGCGCGTGCCGGCGGTGGCGCTGAACAGGTAATCGTCGGCCTCGCCGACCGCGCCGAGCACGCCTTCCACGCGATTGCCCAGCGCGATCGCGGTACCGCTGAGCGGCACGATGGGCGTGTTGCCGTTGCGCACCACGCTGAAGCCGATGTCCACCGCGCCCGGCTGGTTGGCGCGACCTTCGACCAACAACGTGTAGGTGCCGCTCAGCCGCAGCGTGCGCGGGCCGACGTCGGCGTTGAAGTCGGCCGGGCCGAAGACGCTGCGGCCGGTCGGGTCGTACAGCCGCCAGTAGGGGTTGCCGCCGTTGGCCGAAGCGAAGTCGAACAGCACCTCGTCGCCAGACTCGGCATCGAAGCGCCAGGCGCGCGTGGACTGCCCGGGGCTGAGTGCCACCGCCACGGCCGCGCCGTAGGCCACCGGCTCGGCCGCTGCCAGGTCGAGCAGGCGGAAGGCGAAAGCGCCGACGGCGTCGGCATCGGCGTCGATGCTGAGCGTGTAGTCGCCGGCCGCGAGCCACAGCGCATCGGCGACGCCGCGGTTGGCGGCGTCGGCGCTGTTCAAGGGCAGTGCCGACAGCAGCGGGCCGCGCGGCCCGGTGAGCGTGACGCGCAGGTCGCCGCGGTCGCTGAGCGAATCGAACCCCGCCAGCGTGCCGGACGCGACGCTGAACCCGTAGTGCTGGCGTTGCCCGGCGTGCGCGATCGAGCCGTCGATGCGCTCGCCCAGCGCCAGGCTCTGCGTGACGTCGGCCACCGGCTGCAGGTTGAAGCGGAAGCTGGCCCCGCTGGCGTTGTCGATGCGGCCTTCGAAGGCCAGCGTGTAGCGGCCGGATTGGGCCACCTCGAACACGTCACGGTCGTTGCTGAACCACTGCGGGCCGTAGAGCACGTTGCCGCGCGGATCGAACAGCCGCACGCTGAAGTTCGATCCGCTGAGGGTCTGGTGATCGAAGTAGAAGCTCTGCCCGGCGGCGGCTTCGAAGTGGTACAGCCGGGTGTCGATGGCGGGCGCGTCGGTGAAGGCACCGTTGTTGGCCTGCACCGAGGCGTCGGCGAAGCTCAGCCCGTCGGCCTCGTCGAGCCGCCAGTAGCCGACCAGGCCGGCTTCGCTGCCGGCCAGCGGCTGGTCGAAGGCAGCCGCGATGTCGGCCGCGCCGCGCGCCAGGTTCCAAACCCGCACCTCGTCGATGCCGCCCTGGAAGTTCTGTCCACCGGCTTCGCGGCTGCCGATCTGCAGGCTGTGGCGGAATCCGTCGACATCGCCGATGTTGCCGGTGGCCGCGGTCTCGTGCGCAAGCTGGCCGTTCAGGTAGATGCGGCCCGCCGTTCCGTCATAGACGAAGGCGACGTGTGTCCACTGGCCCAGCGGCACCACGGCGGTGGTATCCACGACCACCCAGCCCGGGCTGGTGTTGGCAATCGCCCACCAGAGGCGGCCATCGGGGTAGCGCGCGATCTCGTACTCGCCCTCCTTGTTGACGAGCATGCCGCCGAAGCTGTCGCTGCCCGGGCCGGTGGGCCGGACCCAGGCCTCGACCGTGAGCGCGCCGCTGACGCGCAGCGAGGCCGAATCGGGCACGCGCAGCAGCGGTGCGCGGCCGGCCAGCTCGATCGACCGGTTGCCCGAGGGTGCGCCGGCCAGCGGCGCGCCCGCGTCCCGGCGCATCGCCGCAACCTCGGCGGCGGTGTCGCCCAACCGCCCTTCGACCGCCGTGCCGGGCGTGAAGGCGGTGCCCGAAGCCAGGTCGAGCAGACGCAGCCGGTAGGCGCCGGTGGCGTCGCCGTCGCCGTCGATGGTGAGCCGGTAGTCGCCCGCCGCCAGCCACAGCGCCGGGTTGTTGGCCACCTCCCAGGAATCGGTGCCGCGCAGCGTGCGCTCGGCGATCAGGTTGCCGAGGCTGTCGCGCAGGCGCCAGCGCAGCGTGTCCTGGTTGGTCAGGCTGTCGAACAGCACGCGCGTCGGTGCGGCGACGCTGAAGTCGTGCACCTCGGTCAGGCCGGCGCCGGCAATGCGGCCTTCGATCAGCTGGCCGATGGCCGTGGCACGCGGCGCCGGGTCGGTGAGCAGGCTCAGCATCAGGCTGTAGCTGCCGCCACTGGCCGAACCGACGCGGCCCTCCACCAGCAGCGTGTAACTGCCGTCCACCGCCAGCGTCAGTTCGCCCAGGTCGTTGCCGAACCAGGTGGGCGGCGTGACGCTGCGGCCGTAGGGGTCGATCAGCCGCCAGTAGATGTCACCGCTGTGGGCCAGCCGGTCGATGAACACCCGCTGCCCGGCGACGGCATTGAACTTGTAGGCGTCGGTCTCGTTGGCCGGCGCCAGCGTGCCGTCGACGCGCTGCCCCGGCACCAGCGTGTCGGCCCGGCCGATGTCCAGCAGGCGGAAGGCATAGGCCCCGGTGGTGTCGCCCTCGCCGTCGACCGACAGGATGTAGTCGCCCGCGGGCAGTTCGTAGGCGACGTTGCCGCTGCGATCGGCCGAATCGCTCTGCGCGAAGCCGCGGTTGCTTTCGACATTGCCGCGCGGCCCGTCGAGCGACCAGCGCAGGCGGTTGCTGTTGGTCAGCGAGTCGAAGACGACGCGCAGGTCCTCGGCCAGAGTGAAGGCGTAGCGGTCAGTCTCGCCGGGCGTGTCGATGGCACCGTCGATGCGCGGCGGCGCGATGCCGTCGCCCGACAGCAGCACCCGCGGCTCGAAGGCCTCGAGCACGAGCTTGTCGGCCGCGGCGGCGGGGGGCCGCAGTGTGGCCAGGGCGCGTTCCAGCAGGCGGTTGAACAGACCCGACGCCGCGGACAAGCCGCGGCGCCGACGGGTCGGCCCGCGTGCTTGCTCATCCCTGGCGCGGATGTCCACTCAGACTGCTCCACCGTCGGACGCGGCCCAGGAAAGGCAATGCCCGGAGAGAAGCCGGGGGCGTTTTCCGCCGGCTCAGGCCTGTCGCATTCCGCACTCGCCACTACTATGCCACCAAGCCCTGCCATGGCAGCGCGCCCGCACCCCCCTAGTTCGGGGGATGAACCCGCGGACGGGGGGCGCAGCAGCTCAGGTGCCGCCGGCCTTGACCTTCAGCCGCCAGGCATGCAGCAGCGGCTCGGTGTAGCCGCTGGGCTGGGTCAGCCCCTTGAACACCAGGTCGCTGGCTGCCTGGAACGCGGCCGATTCGTCGAAGCGGCCAGCCATGTTCTGGTATAGCGGGTCGCCGGCGTTCTGCTGGTCCACCACCTTGGCCATGCGCTTCAGCGTGGCTTCGACCTGCGCCCTCGTCACCACGCCGTGCAGCAGCCAGTTGGCGATGTGCTGGCTGCTGATGCGCAGCGTGGCGCGGTCTTCCATCAGGCCGACGTCGTGGATGTCGGGCACCTTCGAGCAACCCACGCCCTGGTCGATCCAGCGCACCACGTAGCCCAGGATGCCCTGGGCGTTGTTGTCAAGTTCCTGCTGCACCTCGGCCGGGGTCCAGAACGGCACCAGCGCCACCGGGATCTGCAGGATCGCGTCGAGCAGCTTCTCCTCGACCATCGCGGCCTTGGGGCCGAGGGCGAACTCTTCCATGCTCGCCTGCAGCGCCGCCACGTCGACCTGGTGGTAGTGCAGCGCGTGCAGCGTGGCCGCCGTCGGGCTGGGCACCCAGGCGGTGCTGGCGCCGGCCTGCGGGTGCGCGATCTTCTCCTTCATCATCTCGGCCATCAGGTCGGGCATGGCCCACATGCCCTTGCCGATCTGCGCGCGGCCGCGCAACCCGCAGGCCAGGCCGATCTGCACGTTGTTGAACTCGTAGGCGCGCAGCCAGTTGGACATCTTCATGCGCGGCTTGCGCACCATCGGCCCGGCCTGCATGGCGGTGTGCATCTCGTCGCCGGTGCGGTCCAGGAAGCCGGTGTTGATGAAGGCGACACGCTGTCGCGCGGCCGCGATGCAGGCGCGCAGGTTGACGCTGGTGCGCCGCTCCTCGTCCATGATGCCGAGCTTGACGGTGTTCTCCGGCAGGCCCAGCAGGGCTTCCACGCGGCCGAAGAGCTCGGACGCAAACGCCACCTCGGCCGGCCCGTGCATCTTCGGCTTGACGATGTAGACGCTGCCGGTGCGCGTGTTGTGCAGGCCGGGCGTGCCCAGGCGCCGCAGGTCGTGCAGCGCGATCGCCGTCGTCACGACGGCGTCGAGAATGCCTTCCGGGATCTCGCTGCCGTCGCCGAGCAGGACCGCCGGGTTCGTCATCAGGTGGCCGACGTTGCGGATGAAGAGCAGCGAGCGTCCGTGCAGCGCGAGCTCACCGCCGGCGGGGGTGCGGTAGCGGCGGTCGGCGTTCAGGCCGCGCGTGAAGGTCGTGCCGCCCTTGGTCACCTCTTCGGTGAGCGTGCCGCGCAGGATGCCCAGCCAGTTGCGGTAGGCGAGCACCTTGTCGTCGCCGTCGACCACCGCCACCGAGTCCTCGAGGTCGAGAATGGTCGACACGGCCGCTTCCACCACCACGTCGGCCACGCCGGCGGCGTCGCCGCGTCCGATCGGCGCGCTGCGATCGATGCGGATATCCAGGTGCAGGCCGTTGTGGCGCAGCAGCACCGACGACGGCGCGGCGGCGTCGCCCTGGAAGCCGACGAACGCGGCGGGGTCCGCGAGGCCGGCGGCCGAACCGTTGCGCAGCGCCACGACGAGCCGGCCGCCCTCGACACCGTAGGCCGTTGCGTCGCGATGCGAACCCTGGGCCAACGGCGCCGCCTGGTCGAGCAGGCCGCGCGCGTAGGCGATGACCTTCTGGCCGCGCACGGAGTTGTAGCGGGTACCCTTCTCGGCGCCATCGGCCTCGCTGATCACGTCGGTGCCATAGAGCGCGTCGTACAGCGAGCCCCAGCGTGCGTTCGCGGCATTCAGTGCATAGCGCGCGTTCGTGATCGGCACGACCAGCTGCGGCCCCGCGAGCCGGGCCACCTCGTCGTCCACGTTGGCGGTGGTGCACTGCACCGGTTCGCTGGCGTCGACCAGGTAGCCGATGCGCTTGAGGAAGGCACGGTACGCGGGCAGGTCGCCGATTGGGCCCGGGTTCGCCTTGTGCCAGGCGTCCAGTTCGGCCTGCAGGCGGTCGCGCTCGGCGAGCAGCGCACGATTCTTCGGCGCCAGGTCGGCCACGATCGCGTCGAAACCGGCCCAGAAGGCCGCCGGCGCAATGCCGGTGCCGGGCAGAACCTCTTCGTCGATGAAGCGGGCCAGCGGGCTGGCGACGTGAAGGCGGTGATGGGTGGTGCGTTCGGTCATGGCGTCGGTCGGGTCGAGGGGGAAGGGAAGAAATCGAGCACCGCGCGCAGGCTGCTGGCGGTGCGGGTGGGTTCGGCGTCCAGCTGTTCAGGCGGCAGCCCGCCACGGTTGACCCACAGCGTGGTGTAGCCGTACCAGGTGGCGCCGATGGCGTCCCAGCCGTTGCTGGAGACGAACAGGATCTCGCGCGCCGGCAGCTTCAGCGCTGCCGGGCCCAGCGCATAGGCTGCCGGGTCGGTCTTGTAGCGGCGCGTGGCATGCACGCTGATCAGCGGGGCCAGCAGGCCGTCCAGCCCGGCGCTCTTGACCGCCACCTCCAGCATCTGCGGGTCGCCGTTGCTGAGGATGCCGGCCGGCACCCCGCGCGACTTCAGCGCCTGCAGCACCGGCTTGTTTTCCGGGAAGCTGCTGAGGTGGTGGTACTGGTTCATCAGCCGGTCCTCGGCCGCGGCATCCAGCGACAGCGCCAAGCGCTGCGCCGCATGGCGCAGCGCACCGCGTGTCAGGTCCCAGAACGGCCGGTAGTGCTCGCCCTGCGGGCTGCTCATCGACACCAGCCGGGTGTATTCGATCTGCTTGTCGCGCCACAGCACGGCCAGCCTCTCGCCCTGGCCCGGGAAGAGTTGCTCGGCCAGCGTGGACACGCTGTAGACGTCGAACAGGGTGCCGTAGGCATCGAACAACACCGCACGCACATGCGCGGCGCGCGGGCGTGAGGTGGGGGCGGCAGGCTGCATGGCGTGAATCTAAAGCGAAGCCGGGACGCGATTGCCTTCAACCAGGGTCTTGGATTTGTGACCTGGATCGATGCATTGGCGACGCAACGCGCCTCGGAGCTTTGGTCAGCCGGATGAATGCAATAGAGCTGCGGGATTGGATTTATGATCCAAACATCGCTAATCTGTGCGTATGGCGAGACTAAAGCAAATCGAATCGTTCGTAGCAGTGGCGCTGAAGGGGAGCCTCACTGCCGCCGCCCAAGGCGAAGGGGTGGCGCCGGCGGTGATCGGGCGGCGCATCGATGCGCTGGAGGAGCGGCTCGGCGTGAAGCTGCTGGTACGCACCACGCGGCGCATCACGCTCACCCACGAAGGCAGTGCCTTCCTGGAAGATTGTCAGCGCTTGCTCACGGATATCGCCAATGCCGAGGCCAGCGTCAGTGCCGGAGGCGTCAAGGCCAGCGGCCATTTGCGGATCACTGCGCCGGCCGGCTTCGGGCGCCGCCACGTGGCCCCGCTGGTGCCGCTGTTCCTGCACCAGCACCCCGACGTGAGCCTGTCGCTGAACCTCAGCGACCGCGTCGTCGACATCGTCAACGAAAGCGTGGACTGCGCCGTGCGCGTCGGCGACCTGCCGGACTCGAGCCTGGTCAGCGTGCGCCTGGCCGACAACCGCCGGCTGTGCGTGGCCTCGCCCGACTACCTGAAACGCGCCGGCATCCCGGCGCAGCCCGTGGATCTGGTGCGACACGAATGCCTGACGTTGTCGTCGGACGCCAGCCAGACGCGCGGCTGGGCCTTCATGGTCGATGGCCAGCTGACCCACCTGCGCCCGCCCGGCCGGCTCGACTGCAGCGACGGCGGCGTGCTGCACGACTGGTGCCTGCAGGGCATGGGCATCGCCTGGCGCAGCACCTGGGAGGTGGAGCGCGAGGTGGCCGAGGGCCAGCTGGTGGCGCTGCTGCAGGACTTCGCCGCGCCGCCGAGCGGCATCTACGCGGTGTTCCCGCAGCGCAAGCACCTGGCGCTGCGCGTGCGGCTGTGGATCGACTTCCTGAAGCACCACTACGGCGACTCGGGCTACTGGACGCGCGGCGTCGGCGATGCGGCGACACCCCGCGAATGAGGGGGGAAAGACAGGTGGCACAACTCGACGTTCGTGGAGCACCACCGCAAGGCCTGCTCAGCACAGACCCTCTGGCGGATCATGTCCATGGATCGTTGCGGCCTCACGCGTCCGGCCCTCGCGCTGGCAACTGCGCTTTCGCTAGGACCGGCCCTTGCCGCGCCGACCGTCTGTTTCGGCGAGGACCGAGGCGCTGGCAGTGCGGCTGGATTGAACTTTTCCAACAACGCGCGCACACCGTTCGGCTTCCAGGTCAACGCCTATCTGGCCAACCTCGCTGGGCAGCGAGGACTTTGAAGCTTTCGCGCCGGGCACCGAGCTCTCTGGTAACCCGATCGCCAAGCTCGACTTCGCGGGCAGCGGAGTGACCGCCACGCTGACCGGCGGGCTTCGCCGACATCCGTCCGATCAACCGCGCCTCGGGGCTTGACCCGCTATTCCAGGACGGCTTCGGCCATGACCTGTTGTACGCGGGGGCGGCCGTACCCGAACCCTCGACCCGGCCGATGATGGGCATGGGCCTTGCCGGTGCGGCTGCTTGGCGCCGCCGCGCTGGCGCCAGAGGCAGCCATTAGGGCCTGTTCACACTACGGAAGTGGGATGCGTTTTGTGAACTGGCCCTAGACCGGCCGGCAACCTGCGCTCGCAGGGCCAGCGGTCCTGCCCGCTCAACCGCCCGCGTCGGCCACGCACTTCTTGGTGACGCTGGTGCGCGCCGCGCCGGCCAGCTTCTTGTCGTCGGCCTGCTTGTCGCAGGCCGCGGCGGCGGAGGCGCCCTTGCCGCCGTCCTTCTCGCACTTGGTGACGAAGCTGGTGCGCGCCGCGCCGGCCAGCTTCTTCTCGTCGGCCTGCTTGTCGCAGGCCGCGCCGCCTGCACCGCCGGCGTCCTTCTCGCACTTGGTGACGAAGCTGGTGCGTGCCGCGCCGGCCAGCTTCTTCTCGTCGGCCTGCTTCTCGCAGGCGGCATTGGCCGCCAGGGCAGGGGTGGACAGCGTTGCGACCAGCAGCGCTGCGATGCTCATCAGGATCTTCATCTTCGCTCCTCGCTTGGGGTTTTGACTTGCAGCGGCAATACCGCCGCCGCCCATTGGACCACGACGCCCGCCGACTGCGGCGTCACAGGATCCGTCGCGGGTGGTGCAGCGCCTCGTGCGCAGTGTGGAGCCTGCGCACCAGCACGCGAATGAAGGCGCCATCGAACAGGCGGCGCGTGCCCAGGCTCAGCTGGTCCATCAGCTGCGGCGTGAAGGAGATGGTGGTCGCCGGCTTGGAGACGATGACGTCGGCGCCGTGGATGCGCAACGCCGGGCTGGGCGCCAGGTAGGCCATCTCGCCCACCGAGGTGCCGGCGCCGAGCTGGGCCACGCGCTGGCCGTCGCGGTAGACCTCGACCTCGCCCTGCGCAATGATGTGAAAGCTGTTGCCTTGCTCGCCATGCCGGTACAGCGCGTGGCCGAAGGGGCAGCGCTGCCATTGCGCCCGGTGCACCACCTCCCACAGCTCGACATCGCCGAAACCGGCAAAGAACTCCAGCGAGCGCAGCAGGTTGAAGCGCTCCGAATCCAGCACGCCCTGCAACGGGCCGCGCGGCACGTCGCCGTCGGCGATCAGCGCCGACAGCTCCTGCGCGAAGCTGTCCCAGTCGGCATGGCGGTCTTCGCGCTTCTTGCTCAGCGCGCGCGCGATCAGCCGGTCCAGCCGCGCCGGAACGCCGTCGCGCTGCAGCTGCAGCGACGCCGGCTCGGCGTGGTAGATCTGGTGCATCAGCGCGGCCTGCTGCGTGGCATCGAAGGGCGCACGGCCGGCGACCAGGTGGTACAGCACGCCGGCCAGCGCGTAGATGTCTGCGCGGCAGTCGAGCACGTCGCCGTCCAGCTGCTCGGGCGGCATGTAGGCCAGCGAGCCGACGCGGAACACCTGCGTGCGCTCCGACTGCAGGTTCATCACGCTGCCGAAGTCGGTGATCTTGACGTCGACCACCTGGCCATTGCGCACGGTCGCCAGGATGTTGGCCGGCTTGACGTCGCGGTGGATCAGGCCCTGACGATAGACATAGCCCAACGCCATCGCGCACTTGAAGCCGATCTCCACAACCTGCTCCAGCGTCAGCAGCGCGTCGGCGCGGCAGAAGCGCCGCAGGGTGACGCCTTCCACATACTCCATCACTAGGTAGCTGGCCTCGGCGTCTTCCACAGCGTCGTAGATCTGCACCACGTTCGGGTGCTGCAGGCGGCCGACGAGCGCCGCCTCGGCGGCAAAGAAATGCTGCTGGAAATGCCCCTCCGGCGTGTCGGGGGCGAGGCCGCTGCGCACGCGCTTGATGGCCACGTTGCGCTCGTGAAACTCGTCGCAGGCCAGGAAGACCTCGCTGGTCGCGCCTTCGCCGAGCTTGGCGCGCACCGCGTATTTGCCGATCCGCTCGGGCAGCTCGCTCGCGCGGGCGCGCGCGGCGGGGATGGGGAAAGCTGGGGCAGACATGGTTGACCAGGGGCGCGGGCAGATCGGGCCACCGTGCATGGTGCAGCCATTGCCGTGCCGCTGCGGCGCGCTGCAGGCGCGCAAAGCGTCATCCGTCACGCTGCGCGCGCCGGCGCCTGGCCGCGAGCGCCCAGAAGCGCCTTGCGCTTCGGTGAAGGCTCATATCGCGCAGCGATGTGATGCCGGAGCCAAAGACGCCTTGCGCTTCGGTGAAGGCTCATATCGCGCAGCGATGTGATGCCGGAGCCAAAAGTAGAATCCCCCGCATGATCCAAGCCAAGCAGGAGCTGTTGACGGCGCTGGAGGCAGTGCTCGCGCAGATGGCTCCGGGCGCCGGCCTGACCAGTGCATTCGAATCGCCCAAGGCAGCCGCCCACGGCGACCTGGCGATCACTGCCGCCATGCCCCTGGCGCGCACGCTGAAGAAGAACCCGCGCGAGCTGGCGCAGGCGCTGGTCGGGTTGCTGCGCACGCAGCCATCGGTGCAGCGCTGGGTGCAGGACATCGAGATCGCCGGACCAGGCTTCGTCAACCTGCGGCTGAAGCCGTCCGCCAGGCAGGCGGTGGTGGCCGAGGTGCTGCGCGGCGGCGCCGGCTTCGGCCGCCGGCCGGCGCGGGCCGAGCGCGTGCTGGTCGAATTCGTCTCCGCCAACCCCACCGGCCCGCTGCACGTGGGCCACGCTCGACAGGCGGCGCTGGGCGATTGCATTTGCAACCTGTTCGAGGCGCAAGGCTGGCAGGTGACGCGCGAGTTCTACTACAACGACGCCGGGGTGCAGATCGCCACGCTGGCCGCGTCGACGCAGGCGCGGCTGCAGGGCCTGAAGCCCGGCGACGAGGCCTGGCCCGAGGCCGCCTACAACGGCGACTACATCGCCGACATTGCCACGGCGTACCGCGAGCGCGCCACCGTGCAGGCCGACGACCGCAGCTTCACCGCCAGCGGCGACCTCGACAACCTGGACGACATCCGCCAGTTCGCGGTGGCCTACCTGCGCCGCGAGCAGGACTTGGACCTGCAGGCCTTCGGCGTGCGCTTCGACCACTATTTCCTCGAATCCGGCCTGTACACCAGCGGCCGCGTCGAGGCGGCGGTGCGGCGCCTGGTCGATGGCGGCGACACCTACGAGAAGGACGGCGCCCTGTGGCTGCGCTCCACCGACTACGGGGATGACAAGGACCGGGTGATGCGCAAGTCCGGCGGCGACTACACCTACTTCGTGCCGGATGTCGCCTACCACATCAACAAGTTCGAACGCGGCTTCCACAAGGTGATCAACGTGCAGGGCAGCGACCACCACGGCACGATCGCTCGTGTGCGCGCCGGGCTGCAGGCGGCACGCATCGGCATCCCGCAGGGATTCCCCGACTACCTGCTGCACAAGATGGTCACGGTGATGCGCGGCGGCCAGGAGGTGAAGATCTCCAAGCGCGCCGGCAGCTACGTCACGCTGCGCGACCTGATCGACTGGACCAGCCGCGACGCGGTGCGCTTCTTCCTCATCAGCCGCAAGGCCGACACCGAGTTCGTCTTCGACGTCGACCTGGCGCTGAAGGCCAACGACGAGAACCCGGTGTTCTACGTGCAGTACGCGCATGCGCGCATCTGTTCGGTGCTGGCGCAGTGGGGCGGCAGGCTGGAGGCGGCCGACCTGTCGCTGCTGAGCACGCCCACCGAGCAGGCGCTGATGCTCAAGCTGGCCGACTACCCGGACCTGCTGGCGCGCGCCGCGACCGAGCTGGCACCGCACGACCTGGCCTTCTACCTGCGCGACCTGGCCGCGGCCTTCCACAGCTACTACGCGGCCGAGCGCTTCCTGGTCGAGGACGAGTCGCTGGCGCGCGCGCGCATGGCGCTGCTGGCGGCCACCCGTCAGGTGCTGCGCAACGCGCTGCAGCTGCTGGGCGTGAGCGCGCCCGAGGCGATGGCCCGCGAGGCCACCCCGCAGGCACGGGCCAGCGCATGAGCAGGGCGACGCAGGCGCAGCGTGGCGGTTTCGTCGTCGGCCTGGTGGTCGGCGTGCTGATCGGCCTGGCCGCTGCGCTGGCCGTGGCGCTGTACGTGTCCAAGGTACCGGTGCCCTTCATCAACAAGGTGCCGCAGCGCACCGCCGACCAGGACGCCGCCGAAGCCGAGCGCAACAAGAGCTGGGATCCCAACGCCGGCCTGGCGCCCAAGCCGGCGGCGCGTCCGCCAGTGGCGCCGTCCGCGAACCGGGCGTCGGCGGCCCCGGCTGTCGCACCGGCGGTTGCGGCGGCCCCGGCGCCGGCGGTGGCCGCGTCGGTCGCGCGGGCGGCCTCCAGGCCGGCGGCGGCAGGGCTGATCTACTTTGCCCAGGCCGGCGCCTTCACGCGCCAGGACGATGCCGAGGCGCAACGCGCCAAACTGGCGCTGCTGGGCCTGGACGCCAGGCTGAGCGAGCGCGAACAGGCCGGCCGAACCGTCTACCGCGTGCGCGTCGGCCCCTTCGAAGCACGCGCCCAAGCCGACGCAGCGATTGAAAAGCTGCAGGCGGCGGGCGTGGATTCCACCCTGGTGCGCGTCGAGCGGCAATGAACTTTGCCGCCCGGCGGCACTCCAGCACACCCGATACCGACAAAGGAAACCCATGAAGCGCCGTGACTTTTCCTTGCAGCTGGCCGCCGCCGGACTGGGCAGCCTGTGGGTGGGTGCGACCGGCGCCCAGGGCGGGCCGGTCGAAGGCACCCATTTCACCCGGCTGGCGCAGCCCGCACCGGTGTCAGCCCCGGCCGGCAAGATCGAGGTGGTGGAGTTCTTCTCCTACGGTTGCCCGCACTGCTTCGCGCTCGAGCCGACGCTCGAAGCCTGGACCAAGCGGCTGCCGGCCGATGTGGTGTTCAAGCGCGTGCCGGTGGGCTTCAATGCGCTGTACGAGAACTACCAGAAGATCTTCTTCGCCCTCGAAGCGATGGGCCAGGTGGAACACATGCACCGCAAGGTGTTCAACGCGATCCACCAGCAGCGTCAGCGCCTGGACAAGGAGGCCGACATCGCCGCCTTCATGACGGCCAACGGCGTGGACGGCGCCAAGTTCATCGAACTGTACAAGTCTTTCGGCGTGCAGACCAAGGCGCGCCAGGCGCAGCTGCTGGCCAACGCCTACAAGATCGAAGGCGTGCCCGCGATGGGCGTGCAGGGCCGCTTCGTCACCTCGGGCTCGCAAGCCGGCAGCAACGAGCGCGCGCTGGCCGTCACCGACGTGCTGGTTCAAGGCCTGCGCAAGCCAGGCTGATCACCTCTTGCCGCCCTGCGGCGGCAATGTCGCTTTTGTCCCCGCCTTCTTGGCCGGGCTGTCCAGGCTTGCGACTAAAATGTTCTGCAAGTTTCGTGCCGCAGACCGTGCCCATCTTCCGCCCCACTTCCCCAGCCCGGCTCCTGGCCGCCAGCCTGGGGCTGGCCGCCGTCGTGTGCAGCCCTTTGGCACAGGCAGAACGCGCCGACCGCAACAAGCCGATGTCGATCGAGGCCGACCAGCCCGGCACCGTCGACCTGCAGCGCCAGGTGGTCATCTTCAACGGCAATGTGGTCATCAGCCAGGGGACGATGGTGCTGCGCGCCGAGCGGGTGGAACTGCGCGAGCGCCCCGACGGCTACCGCGAGGCCAAGGCCATCGGCAGCGCCGAGCGGCCGGCCAGCTTCCGCCAGAAGCGCGATGGCGTGGATGAAACCGTCGAAGGCGCGGCCGAGCGCATCGAGTTCGACGCGCGCACCGACACCTTGCGTTTCGTCGGCAATGCCGCGGTGCGGCGGCTGCGAGGCGGCACCGTGGCCGACGAGATCACCGGCTCGCTGATCACCTGGGACAACACCAACGAGCTGTTCAAGGTGACCGGCGGTGCCGCCACGCCAGGCAACCCCACCGGACGGGTGCGCGCGGTGTTCGCGCCGCGCGAGGACTTGGCTGCCTCCGCGCCAAAGGCCGCTGAAGCCGTTCCGCTGAAGCCGTCGGGCGCGCTCGGGGCGCCGCGTTGAGCGGGCAAGGCCGCCCGCGGGTGCTCCTGCCCGGGCGCGCTGCCCGCGGGGCCCGCGAATGAGCACCGCAGCGCGCGACGGGCACTGCGCCGCGCCCGCCTCCGCCAGCCGCCTGCAGGCCGAAGGCCTGCGCAAGAGCTTCGGCTCGCGCATGGTGGTCAAGGACGTGCACCTGGCCGTCAGCGCCGGCGAGGTGGTGGGCCTGCTCGGTCCCAACGGCGCCGGCAAGACCACCACCTTCTACATGGTGGTGGGGCTGATCCGCGCCGATGCCGGCACGATCGAGATCGACGGCCGGCCGGT
>JBEIHU010000030.1:0-25350 GCA_040381175.1 Burkholderiaceae bacterium | reverse complement strand
CGGGCGCGCGGTGGCCAGGCATGCGGCCACGGCGACGGGGCCGCAGCCGACGTCCAGAACCGTGCCGGTGGCGTCGGCGTCGATCAAGCGCGCGTACAATGCCGCCTTGTCGGCGGCGCCGGCCGCCAGCGCGTCGGCATAGGCCGGCACCCAGCGCGGCTGTTCGGCGCAGACGGCGGCTTCAGGCATTGGCATGCCGGCTGCGCCAGACATGGAAGGCAGCGCCGCGGTAGTCGCCGATGCGCGCGCCGCTGTCGCGGCACCAGCGGTCGGTGGTCGCGCGGTGCATCGGCGCGTCATGGAAGCGCACCGGCTTGCCGGCCTCGAGGAAGGCGAGCAGCTCGTGCGCGGTGTGGTGGCCGCCGCCGAAGACGATGAACTCGTCCGACACCGCCAGCAGCACCTGCAAGGTGGCGGACGGCATGCCGGCGTCGTTGACACCGCCCCAGGTGGCGTCATCGACCATGAAGACACGGTCCACGCCAGGGGCGATGGCGTGGCGCTTCGCGTGGTGCAGCGCCACCGACGGGTGGATGCCCGCGGTGGCGAAGCCGCGGGCCTTGGCCAGCGCATAGACCATCGCGATGCCGCTGCGAAAGCCCTCGGTCAGCAAGGTGCCGGTGGCCACCAGCGTGCGCGCCGGGTCGTGCCGGTCGAGCTCGGCGCTGCAGCGCTCGAGCACCTGCGCTTCGTCCTCGTAGCCCAGTTCGCCGAAGCCGCCGAAGGTGACCACCGGCATGCCCAGCGCGCGCACCGCCTGCACGACGGCGTCGACGTCCAGCACCGCGGCGGCGTGGGCGCTCAGTTCCATCGCGTCACCTCGCGGTCGAGGAAGAAGCGCCGGTGCGTGTACAGCGCGGCGTGCAGGTGGCCCAGGCGCTCGACGTGCGACGCGTAGGGCCGTGCCTTGAAGGTGCTGAACAGCGCCGGCTTGCGCAGCTCGGCCTCGGGCGTGACGATGTCGATGCGCCGCCGCGCGCCGCTGGCCACGCCGGCATAGACCCAGCCGTCGCCGTGGTCGCCGCCGACGTCGGCGATGGTCAGCACCGAGTCGGCGATGGCCCGCACCGTGCGCTCGTAGGCGCCGGCGCCGTCGATGTCGTCGGGGTAGATGCAGCGGCGGCCGGTGATGCTGCTGACGATGCGGTCGATGTCGCCGCGCTCGTCGGCGGAAAGCCTCCCGGGCGGCGCCGCGTAGAACACCGAGTACGGGTTCAGCGGGCCGCGCCGGCCGGCATCGCCGATCAGCGAGACGGCCTTGTCAATGCCCTTGCGGCCCTCGGCATCGGGGGCGCCACCGGACATGTCCACCGGGATCACGGCGACCGCGCCGGCGAAGCTGACCGCCTCGCCGGTGTCGGTCTTCAGCAGGCCCTGGGCTTCGTGGGCGATGGCCTTGGGGTCGGCCAGCAAGACGATCGGCAAACCGCAGGACTTGGCCACGTTCAGGTCCTTCAGGAGCCACTTCAGCTCGTCCGGCTCGCGCGGCGGGATCAGCGCCAGGTAGGCGGCGCAGCTGGAGATGATGTCGCGCAGCCGCTGCTCGTCGTCGTCGCTGCGCGGCTCGTCGCCGATCAGCCTGAAGCCCTGGTCCGCGAGCTTGCGGCAGGCGACGTCGGCAAATTGCGAGGCGGGCTCGTCCTCCTTCCAGGTGCGGGTGACGAAGACATCGTCCTCGCTCTGCCTGGCACCCTGCTCGGGGCGCAGGCTGCTCAGCAGCTTGGCCGCCGCACGGCCGTCGAGCGCCGAGCCCGGCAGCTGGATGCGCGTGATGCCCTGCAGCGACGGCGGGATGTCATCGTTGGGCACGTCGGGCGTGACCACGGCGATGACCTTGAAGCCGTTGAACTCGGCGCTTTGCTGTTCGGCGACCTCGCGCTCCAGCGCCACCCAGTTCGAGCGCAGCGAGTTCTGCGTGGCCAGCAGCACGTAAGCGCGGCAGTCACCCACCGCCTCGCGCAGCGCCGACGCGGTCGTGCGCCCGGCGGCCAGGTCCTTGGCGTCGTACCACACGCCCAGCTTGGCGCAATCCTGCAGCCAGGCCACCACCGCGCGCGCCAGCGCATCGTCGCGGCTCGAATAGCTGAAGAAGGCCGCGTTCGGCCGCCGATAGAAGCTGCTTTTCACTATTTCCCCCTGGCGTCGAGCTGCCGGCATGGCGGCAACCGGCCAAGCTTAGCCCGTCTCGGGCCCTGCTCCCAGCCCCTGCTGCGGCCGCGCCGCGGTTCAGGCGCGGAAGCGTGCCTCGTCCGGCCGGGTCAGCGCGACGATGCCCCCTTCGGCAAGGGCCCGCGCCAGCCGCTGCCCGAGTGCATCGCCGGCGCGCAGTGCCGCCAGCGCGTCATGCGGCGCCAGCGCCTGGCCGTCCAGCTTGAACAGCGGCTTGTCCGGAAGCGCCTCGGGCAGGCTGGCGCAGTACGCAGCCAGGCGAGCCTCGGCGCCGTCGAGCCCGTCGCCCCAGAAGTCCACCAGCGGCGGCTTCAGCGTCTTGCCCGCGGCATTGGTGGGCAGCGCCTGCGCGAAGACCACGTACTCGGGCACCTCGTAGGGCGCCAGCAGCGCGGCGCAGTGCTCGCGCACCTGCTGCGGCGTCAGGCCCATGCCGGGCTTGAGCACCAGCACCGCCTTCAGCCGCTCGCTGAACAGGTGGTCGGGCACGCCCACCACCGCCGCGCGCAGCACCGCCGGGTGCAGGAACAGCTTGTTCTCGACCTCGATGCAATAGACGTTCTGCCCGCCGCGCACCACCATGTCCTTCTTGCGGTCGAGCAGCCAAAGGTAGCCCTCCTCGTCGATCTTGGCCCAGTCGCCGCTGAGCACGAAGCCGTCCTTGCGGAAGACTTCGGCCGTCTTGCCCGGCTCGTCCCAGTAGCCGGCGTTGGTCTGCTGGCCGCGGTAGGCCACCTCGCCGATGACGTTGGGCGTGGTCACTTCATTGCCGTCGTCATCAAAGATGGCGATGTCGCAGATGGCGGTGGCCAGGCCGCAGCTGGTGATCTTGCGGATGGCGTCCTCGGTGGGCAGCGCGAAGCCGAGTGCCGTGCTTTCGGACACGCTGCCGCCGTTGACCATGGCCACCGGTTCGAAGCTGGCCTTCAGCTGGTTGATGAAGGTCTCCGATGCCGCGTGGCCGCCGAACAGGATCTTCTTCAGCGTGCGGCAGTCGTGCTTTGGAAAATCGGGATGGTTCATCATCATCCACAGCATGATCGGCGCGGCCACCGCCCAGGTGGCGCGCTCGCACTCGACCAGCTCGATCGCCTCCAGCGGCGCGAAGCTGCTCATCACCACGCACTTGCCGCCCGTCAGCAGCGCAGGCATGAAATCGGTGTAGACCGCCGTGTTGTGGTATAGCGGCGGCATGCAGATGTTGACGTCGTGCTCGTCCAGGCCGCGCGCGGCCACCACGATGTTGCGCGCGCAACCCAGCGCGTTCAGGTGCATGGCCATCGTGCCCTTGGGCACGCCGGTGGTGCCCGAGGTGAAGGAGATCGCGCACACATCCCATTCGTCGATGGCCACCGCCGGCGGCGGCGCGGCGCCTTCGCGTTGCAGCGTCGCGAAGGCCAGGGTGCCAGGCGCCGGCGTATCGCCGGTCATGAACAGCGAGCGCACGCTGGGCAGCCGCTCGCGCACCACCGCCAGCTTGCCGGCCCAGACCTCGGGCGACACCACCACCAGCCTGGCCTGCACCTTGTCGATCTGCGCCACCAGGCCGTCCGCCGTGAGTCCCAGGTTCACCGGCACCGCGATCGCGCCCAACGACACTGCCGCCAGGTAGGCGATCACGTACTCCGGGCAGCCCAGCGTCAGCAGCGCCAGCCGGTCGCCCTGGCGCAGGCCATGCTCATGCGCCAGCCAGGCGGCAGCACGCCGCACCTGCTCGCCCACCTGGGCCCAGGTGAGGCGCTGGCCGCCGGGGTGGAAGACATAGGCCTCGCGCTCGGGAAAGCGCGCCACGTTGGCGGCCAGCAGCTGCGCGATGTGCGCCGGCCGGTCGCGCCAGGCCCAGATCTCGGTGCCTTCCCAGGCGATGCCGCGGCCGCGCGGCGCGCTGATGCGCTCGACCTGCTCGCGCAGTTCGGGGTACTGGTCGCGCCACGACTTCGCGCTGCCGCGGGTCGGGCCTTGCACTTGCCATGCGGGCATCGAAGGCTCCTTGAAGGGGTCGCGCCCGAAGCCTGGGCGCACGGCGGCATTGTTCGGCCAGCCGCCGCCTGCGGCCATCGGGGAAAGGCATGAGTGCGCGGTGCGGCGCGAAAGCCGGGCTGACCGCAGCCGGGCTGGCCGTGCGCGCCGCATGCCGCGGCAACACCGAAGCGTGCGACGATGCTCCATGACCAAGCCCTTCGACCTGATCGTCTTCGGCGCCACCGGCTTCACCGGCCGGCTGGTGGCCGAGTACCTGTTCCAGACCCATGGCGCGGCTGGCCCGACGGCCTGGGCCATGGCCGGCCGCAACCTGGACAAGCTGGCGGCCACGCGCCGCGAGATCGGTGCGCCCGATTCGCTGCCGCTGCTGCGTGCCGATGCCGCCGATGCGAAATCGCTGGCTGCGCTGGTGGCGCAGGCCAAGGTGGTGATCAGCACCGTCGGGCCCTACCAGCTGCACGGCGAAGCGCTGCTGCGCGCCTGCGTCGATGCCGGCACCGACTACGTGGACCTGTGCGGCGAGCCGCTGTGGATGGCACGCATGATCGAAGGCCACGAAGCCGCGGCAAAGGCCAGCGGCGCACGCATCGTGTTCTCCTGTGGCTTCGATTCCATCCCCTTCGACCTGGGCGTGCTGTTCCTGCAGGCCGAGGCCCGCAGGCGCTTCGGCCAGCCGCTGCAGCGCGTGCGTGGCCGCGTGCGGGTGATGAAAGGCGGGTTTTCCGGCGGCACCATGGCCAGCGCGCTGGCCACGGCCGAGGCCATCGGCCGCGACCGCAGCCTGGCGCGCGTGCTGGCCGACCCGTTTGCGTTGACGCCGGGCTTTCGTGGCCCGGCGCAACCCGAGGGCGACTCGGCCGAGTACGACGAGGCGGCCGCGGCCTGGACCGGGCCCTTCGTCATGGCCGCCATCAACATCAAGAACGTGCACCGCAGCAACGCGCTGCGCGGCCATCCCTGGGGCAGCGACTTCGTCTACGACGAGCGCATGCTGGCTCGCAGCGAAAGCCACGCCAGGGCGCTGGCGCGCACCGCGCGGCTGCAGAACGCGGCACTCGGTTTCGGCCCGGCGCGCGAACTGCTGCGCCGCTTCGTGCTGCCCAAGCCGGGCCAGGGGCCGAGCCGGAGCGAGCGCGACAACGGTCGCTACGAAGTGCTGTTCATCGGCGACACGGCGCAGGGCCAGCGGCTGCGCGCGGTGGTGCGCGGCGACCGCGACCCCGGCTACGGCTCGACCTGCAAGCTGATCAGCGAAAGCGCGCTGTGCCTGGTGCAGGACATCGGCCACGACCAGGCCGCAGGCGGCATCTGGACGCCGGGCGCGGCGATGGGCCTGGCGCTGGTGCGGCGGCTGCAGGCGCGCGCCGGCTTGAGCTTCGCCATCGAGGATTGATGCAGACCGGCACGGCAACGCCGGGATTCGAGCGGCTGTTTCGGTGGTGCTGCGAGATCGGCGCGCCGAACTCGGGCCGACCAGACCGCAGCCCGCTCACCGGCGGCCCGGCCTGCGAGACAACCACCCGCCCGCGCTGCTGATCAGCCCTGCGATACCCTGCGGGAACAGGCTGAGGAAGACGATCAGCACCACCCCGTAGATCAGCGACGGGTACGGTGTGCGCAGCGCGCTGGCCGATGCGCCCACCACCAGGAAAATCGCCTGCAGCACCACCGCGCCATACGGCGCACCGGTCAACGAGCCCAGTCCACCCACGGCGATGCCGATCAGCAGGCCGAAGGACAGGAACGGGTGGAACAGCCCGGGCGCCACGTACTTGATCGACAGCGCCGACAGGCCGCCGGCCATGCCCACCAGCATCGCGCTGAGCCCGAACACGGCGGTCTTGCAGGCCACCGCGTCGACACCCATCGACGTCGCCGCGATCGGGTGGTCGCGGACGGCGATCACCGCGCGGCCGATGCGGCCGCTCATCAGGTTGACCATCAGCAGGTAGCACAGCCCCGTGAGCCCCAGCGCGACCAGGTAGATCCACTGGTCGAAGCTGAGCGGCAGGCCGAAGGGCACCGCGGGCACGTCGATGCCCAGGCCCTGGGCGCCGCCTGTCCAGCGCTCCACGCCCTTCCACTTGCCAAGGGTGGGCACCACCACCCCGATCGCGAAGGTGGCCATCATCAGGTGCACCGGCGCCAGCTTCAGCAGGGGCAGGCCGAACAGCGCGCCGACCACCAGGCACAACGCGCCCGCCAGCGGCACCGCCAGCCAGTGCGGAGTGCCAGCGTGCACCACCATCAGCGCGGTGGCGTAGGCGCCTATGGCATAGAACGCCCCGTGACCCAGCGAGATCTGGCCGTTGTAGCCCACCAGCAGGTTCATGCCGATCAGCGCCAGCGCGTAGATGACGATGTTGGTGTAGCGGAACAGCTGGAAATCGGTGGCCACCAACGACACCGAGGCCAGCGCGGCCAGCACCAGCAGGAACAGTCCTGCGCGAACGACCTTCAACTGGACGAGCCCTCCATCGCCGGACCGAACGCCGTCGATTTGACCATGGGCGGCTGGGCCCGGCGGGCACAGCCGGCTCGCGGGGCGCGCGGAGTCGTTCGCGAGACGTTGCGCCGTCAGCCACGGCCATTTGACCGCCGCACAGGATGCAGCAGTGCTTTGAGGCCACGGCCTTTGCACAGCAGGGGATCGAGACTGCCGCCACGCATCGGGTGCGAAAGGCTGGGCCCGGTTCTGCCCTGCCATTCCATGGCGAAGGGCGGCTCTGCAGCGGTGGACCAAGCCGCTGACGCGACAGGCCTTGCAGCGAACCTGAGGCGGCCCGATGGCCCTGCCGGCCAGGGTCAGCTCGCAGCGCCATGCGCCAGACCCGGTGCCGGACGGGAGCTGCGGGTCGTTCAGCGGCCAGGCGGCGGTCCGAGTCAGCTGGCGTGACCGGGATTTGCGGCTCGGCGCCCTTGCTCTCGCTGGACAGGCGCCAGGTCGGTTCAGCCAAGGTCTGCCGATTGCGGATCACGGCGTCTTGCACCAGACGCGAAGCGTCGAATCGGGCGCGTTCAACGTTCGTTTAGGGCCTTTTCACACTGCGCAGGCGGGTGCCTCCGTAGTGTGAAACAGGCCCTAACGCAGCGTAGGCACCCAGTTGCCGTGGAAGCCGGTCGGAATGCGGTGCGGAATCTTCACGATCGCCTGCGGCGGACCGCTGAAGTCCCGCGCGTCCAGGATCACGAAGTCGGTGGTCTGGTCCCGGGCGTCGACGACGAAGCCCATCAGCCAGCCGTCGCCTTCGGCCGCGCCCGGATGCCGCGGCTCGAAGACGAACTCGCCCACATGGCGGCCAGGGCCGAAGTCGTGCTCTTCACGCTCACCGGTGTGCAGATCGTGGTGGATCAGCACCTGGTCGCTGACGAACTGGCCTTCATCTTGCCTTTTCAGTCCGGCCGCGTAGGCATGGCGATAGGGCTGACCCAGGCGCCGCTCGTCGGGTCGGGGAAATTCCTGCGGCCGATCGTCGATGACCTTGCGGACCACCTTGCGCGCCGCCGGGTCGATGGTCCAGCGTTCGAAGCGCGAGCCCTTGGCGTCAGGGCCGATGCGGCTGTGCTCGAACATCGTGGCATGGGCCACGACGTCGAGAATGATCTTGCCGTCGTCGGTCTCGAAGCCGTTGCATGGGTGGAACACGTAGCAGGGGTCGACGTCGCACCAGACGGTCTCGCTGCCGGGTGCGTCCTTCCTCAGCACGCCGACTCGCGCCTTGTGGGCCGGGTTCCACTTGTAGGGAAAGGTGTAGCCGGCCACCAGCGTCGACATCGAGAAGGTGACCGGCAGGTCGAGCACGATCACGTGGTGGCGCGTGACCATGCAGTCGTGCACGCTCGGGCCGTGCTCCACCGCGATCGGCTCCTCGCGCTTGACGCGGCCGTCGGCACCGACCACGACGTGTCGGATGGTGTTCTGGTCGGTGGCGTCGTAGCAGACGGCGTGCAAATCGCCAGTGGCGGTATCGAGGTGACCGTGGGCGGAGAACGAGCCCTTCAGCGTGCCTTCGAACGGGTTGTGGGCCACCGTCTGCAGTTCCTCCCCCAGTTCGACCGGATAACCGCCGGCCTCGACCAGCGCCCAGGTCTTGCCGCCATGGCCCACCACGTTGGTGTTGACGGTGTCGCTGCGGTGGCGCGGGCCCGGCGCGGGCTCTTCACCCAGGGCTTCGCTGACGGCGGTAGAGCGGATCCAGCGGTTGCGGTACCACAGCGCCCGCCCATCCTTCAGCCGCAGCCCGTGCACCATGCCGTCGCCTACGAACCAGTGATGGCTGGCGGCTGCGGGCTTGGTGATCGGGTTGGGGCCGATGCGCAAGTAGCGGCCGTCCAGCGAGGCCGGTATGGCGCCGCTCACCTGAAGCTGCTCCAGCGTCAGTTCACGGTCCATCGGCTCGTGCAACCCTTTCAGGAAGGGGTTCGGCACGGCGGGCTCGGCCATGCGGTTGCGGTTGAAGTCGGCCAGCTTCATGACCCCCTGGGTTACGGTCTTGCGGATGGCGGATTCGATCGGGTTGGGCATGGCCAGGGTCTCCTGCGTGGCACCCGCGACCTGCGGGCGAAAGGGTGAAGGGTGGATAATGTTGACAGCGAACACATCTTGCCCGTAAATGCTTACAGCGTCAACATGAAAACGTCGGCCGATCAAGGGCTTGACGCGCGGCCCTACCACCACGGCGATTTGCGCAATGCGTTGATCGAGGCAGGGCTGCGCCTTCTCGAGGCGCGTGCGCCCGATGCCGTTCAGGACGACCTGGGGTTGCGCGAAGTGGCGCGCGAGGTCGGCGTCAGCCCGACGGCGATCTACCGCCACTTCCCCGACAAGCACGCGCTGAAGGCCGCCTTGGCCGCCGAGGGGTTGGCGCGGCTGGCATGGCGGCAGCAGCAGGCCAGCAAACAGGCCGGCCGCGGGGCTGCCGGGTTCCTGGCCAGCGGGCTGAGCTATGTGCGCTTTGCGGCCGAGCACCCGGTGCTTTTCCGGCTGATGTTCTCCTACGCCCAGCCCGAGGACCTCTTGGATGCCTCGCCCGACAAGGTGCCGGCGGCGATGCGCGGGCTGCGCGAGGACATCGCCGAGCTGATGCCGCACGGCTGGACCGACGCGCAACGCAAGGCCGCGGCACTGCACGCGTGGGCATTGGTGCACGGTTTGGCGCTGCTGGTGCTGGACCGTCAGATTCCGGCGGACTGGCCGCTGATCGAACGGGTGCTGGCAGGCTTCGGAGCCGGAGTCCAGCCGCCCTGATCCCTGATCGAACCGGCCGTGCGCAGCTCGCGAGCCAGCAGCCGGCGTGGACGGCCCAGGCGATGGTGCGCGGGCACGGCTTCGGCAAAGGCGCGGTCAGGCCCAGGCTGATGTCCAGCCCGACATCGGCCACGCCGCAAGAAGCTCCAGCGCCAGGCGCCGACCAGATGAACCACCGAGGGGTGCCACGTGATCTGCGGGCACGGTGTCACCGAAGGCCATGCAGCAGCCCGTCCGTGATCCGCATGCAGGAGCCAGTGGCCGGCCGGCCCCATCCACAGGGTCTGGAGCCGCGTGCGCCTAGGAGCGTGCGCAGGGAGGTTGACGCCTGCCTCCACATCGAGCACCCGCGTCATGCGCAGACACTCATCGCCGACAGCGGGCTGTGATGGAGGGGACAGGGCTGCTGCCGCGGCCGAAGCGCCCGCGCAAGCCTGCCGCCCGCTGTCGCTTGACACCCATCAAGCCAGCCGTGCCGCTGCAACGGCAGACTGCCAAGATGGATCGGTTCGTTCGCTGCCGTTGTCACGGCCTGCTGAACTTCGGCCGCGGGGTTGACGGAGGTGCTCATGTCCATGTCGTTGCGGGTTGCGGCCTTTGCCTTGCTGCTCTCGTCAGGCGCCTTCGCGCAGACGCCGCAAGCTGCCAGCGCAAGCCAGGCCGCGCGCAGTCCGGGGGGCGATCGCTTTGCGGCCGCGTGCCCGGTACGCATCGACAAGCCGGTGCAGGGTGACGCCTTCCTCGCCGGCTGCAGCGTCGACGTCGATGGCGCAGTCGACGGCGACGCCCTCGTGGCGGGAGGCAGCGTGCGGCTGGGCGCACCCGTCAGCCAGTCGCTGTACGCCATGGGCGGCCAGGTGTTCGTCGATGCCAGCGTCGCGCGCAATGCCCGTATCGCTGGCGGGCAGGTGGCGTTCGGATCGACATCGCAGGTGGCGGGCAACGTCCTCGTGGCCGGCGGCGACGTTCGCATCGATGGCGCCGTCAAGGGCTATGTGCGCGCCGCCGGCGCAAAGGTGCTGATCAACGGCCCGATCGGCGGCGACGTGGTCGCCACCGCGGGCAAGGTCGAGCTCGGACCCAATGCACGCATCGCCGGGCAGCTGCGCTACGCGAGCCGGGAAGAGATCGCGCAAGACGCGGGCGCACAGGTGCTGGGCGGCGTGCAGCGCTTGCAGCTGGACAGCGGCAAGCCGGGGGCGGAGCGTGCCGCGCGCGGCTTCGCGAGCGGCGCCGGCTGGATTTGGTCGGTCGGGCTGATGATCCTCGCCGCGCTCGTGGCCGGCGCGCTGCCGGGTTTCAGCGCCGGCGTTGCGCAGGCGCTGGACACGCGCGTCTGGATGAGCCTGCTGCTGGGCTTCGTCGCGCTGGTGTGCGTTCCTGTGGCCACGCTGATCTTGGCGCTCACGCTCATCGGTCTGCCGCTTGCCCTGCTGGCGCTCGCGTCGTATCTGGCGCTGCTGCTGCTGGGATACGTGAGTGCCGGCATTGGCCTGGGATCCTGGGCTCTGGCGCGTTTGAAGTCCGATCGCGCCGAGGCCCGGTGGTGGCGCATCGGCGCCGCCGCGCTGGGAGTGCTCGCCATCTCGCTGCTCGGCCGGGTCCCCTATCTCGGCGCGCTCGTCATGATCGGGGCGCTGCTGGCGGGACTGGGCGCACTGCTGTTCCAGGTGCAGGCCAAGGCCGCGATCGGGACCCGGGCGTGACGGCCGAAGCCTGCCTCGACCCGGGTACTGCTCGGCAGGAGCCACCACGCCCAGGGCCAACCCGGTTGCCAGCCTCCACGCTGCACGCCGAGCTTGGGATCGCGGCTGCCTGCCCCTGGGAAAGACATGCACGGCCTGGCTGCGCGCCCTGAACCCGATGGCCCTTGTGCTGGCGGGTTGCGCAGCCATCGGGCTGACGTCCCCACGCTCGGCAACGCCAATGACGGCGCCGGTTGACCATGCGACTCCCCCGACAGGGTGTGGCTTGGCGAATGGGCGCGCCGGCGCCGGTCCTGAAGGCCGCCGGGCGGCCGTGCGAGCGGGCTCGCCAGGTGCGCCGCGGCAAAGTCCGGCGCCTGCTCGGCATCGAGCGTGCGCTCGCGGCCGCGGTGGCGCAGCCGCAGGCTGCGACTTCCATGCGCCGCCTGTGCGCTGCAGCAGCGCCCGGTTCCAGCTCAGCCCGGCCAGCAGGTCCTGCGGCAGCGCGAAGGCACAGGCGCCCGTGCGGCCGGTCGCGGGCGGCCAGGTCGTGCTGCAGCCCTGGCCCGCGAAGGGCTCGGGCAGCTCGATGATCCGGTGGCGGGTCAGCGGCGCCGGGCTCATCGCCGGGCTGCAGCCTGCGGCCCCATGCCGAAACGCAAGCTGATGCGCAGGCCGCCCAGCGGCGAATCCGCGAGCACCACGGTGGCGCCATGGCGCTGCGCGATGCCGCGCACGATGGCCAGGCCCAGGCCGGTGCCGGGCTCGTCGGACAGGCCGCGGCGGTAAAAGCGGTCGAACACCCGCTCGCGCTCAGCCGGCGGGATGCCGGGGCCGGCGTCGTCCACCGTCAGCGTGGGCAGGCTGTCGGGCGCGGACACCTGCAGCTCGACCCGCGCGCCGGGCGGCGAATAGCGCACCGCGTTGTCGGCCAGGTTGCGCACCAGCGCGTGCAGCGCGGCGCGGTCGCCCTGCACAGGCACCGGCGCATCGGCCCGCAGCTCCAGCGCGGTGCCGCGCGCCAGCGCCAGCGGCACGGTGTCGGCCACGGCCTCGCGCACCAGCTCGCTCAGGTCCAGCGGCTGCATGCTGATGTCGGCGCCAGGCTCGCTGCGGGCGAGCGTCAGCAACTGCTCCACCAACCGGGCGGCGCGGTCGATGCCGGCGGCCAGTGCCTCGGCGGCCTCGGCGCGCCGGGCCTCGGTGCCGGCGCGCTTGAGCAGCTGCAACTGCAGCTTCAGCGCGGTGAGCGGCGAGCGCAGCTCGTGCGCCGCATCGGCGACGAAGGCGCGCTGCGTGTCCAGCGACCGTCCCAGGCGCTGCAGCAGCGCGTTCAGCGACGCCACCAGCGGCGCCACCTCGTCAGGCAGGCCGGCCGTGGGCAGGGGCTGCAGAGATTGTTCGTCGCGCTGGCGCACGTCGTCGGCCACGCGGCGCAGCGGGCGCAGCGCCAGCGCCGTGGACCATGCCGCCGCCAATGCGATGAACGGTGCGATCAGCAGCAGCGGCCACACCGCGCGCCAGGCGGCATCGGCGGCCAGCGTGCGGCGGATCTGCAGCGGCTGCGACACCTGGATCACCCGCGAGGGCATGGCCACGCTGAAGCTGCGCCACACCTGGCCGGCCACCGCCACGTCGGCAAAGCCCAGCTGCGCGCGCTGCGGCAGCACGGCATGCGCGCGCGACGCGTAGATCGCGCGGCCATCGGCCGTCCACACCTGGACTACGAAATCCAGCTGCTCGTCGACCAGTGCACTGGCCTGGGCGGGCGCCACCTCGCCCTGGTTGCGCAGCGACAGCGCCATCTGGCGCAACTGGTAGTCCATGAGCGCCTCGGTCTCGGCGCGCACGTTGCGGTAGGTCAGGCTGCCCAGCAGCGCCGCGGCCAGCGCCAGCATGCCCAGCACCACCAGCAGCACACGCGCGCGGATCGAACTCACGGGTTGACGGCCTTGCCGGTGTCGAGAAAGTAGCCCACGCCGCGCATGCTGCGGATGAATTCGGCGCCCAGCTTCTTGCGCAGCTGGTGCACGTACACCGACACCGCGTTGCTCTCGATCTCCTCGCCCCAGCCGTACAGCCGGTCTTCGATTTGCGCGCGCGACAGCACCGCGCCGGGGCGCTGCATCAGCAGCTCCAGCACCGCGTATTCGCGCGCCGACAGCAGCACCGGCTGGCCGTCGCGCGTCACCTGCCGCGTGGCCGGGTCGAGCGTGACGCCGGCATGGGCCAGCCGCGGCATCGCGCGGCCGCTCTGCCGGCGCAGGACGGCGCGGATGCGCGCACCCAGCTCGTCCAGCTCGAAGGGCTTGACCAGGTAGTCATCGGCGCCAGCGTCCAGCCCGGCGACGCGGTCGCCGGGGCCGTCGCGCGCGGTGAGCACGATCACCGGCGTGGCATTGCCGCGCGCGCGCAGGCCGCGCAGCACCTGCAGACCGTCGCCCTGCGGCAGGCCCAGGTCCAGCAGCACCAGGTCGAAGGCCTCGCTGGCCAGCGTGGCCTCGGCGGCCGCGGCGTCGCGCACCCAGTCCACCGCATGGCCTTCCATGCGCAGCGCGGCGCGCAGCGAGTCGCCGATCATGCGGTCGTCTTCCACCAGCAGGAAGCGCATCGTGTGGGGTCCGGGGTTTGGGCTCGGGGTCGGGGTCGCTGCGCAGCATAGCGGCCCGGCTGAAGACCCCCGCCAATGGGGCGCCGGCCGGCGGGCACAATGAAAGACCGGACACCACAAAAGGAGACATGCCTTGCAGATCCAACGCCGCACCCTGATAGGCGCCGCCGCCGCGCTGGCCGCCACCCCCGCCCTGCTGCACGCGCAGGCACTGGAAAAGCCCAAGCTCAGCATCGCGGTGGGCGGCAAGAACCTGCTGTACTACCTGCCGCTGACCATCGCCGAGCAGCTGGGCTACTTCAAGCAGGAGGGCCTGGACGTGACCATCGTCGACTTCGCCGGGGGCGCGCGCGCGCTGCAGGCGGTGGTGGGCGGCAGCGCCGACGTGGTCTCCGGTGCGTTCGAGCACACGGTGAACATGCAGTTCAAGGGCCAGCCGATGCGCGCCTTCGTGCTGCAGGGCCGCGCACCGATGATCGTGCTGGGCGTCAACCCGAAGACGATGCCCAACTTCAAGGCGGTGGCCGACCTGAAGGGCAAGAAGGTCGGCGTCACCGCGCCGGGCAGCTCGACCAACGTGATGGTCAATTTCATCCTGGCCAAGGCCGGGCTGAAGCCGGCCGATGTGTCGATCGTCGGCGTGGGTGCCGGCAACGGCGCGGTGGCGGCAATGCGCTCGGGGCAGATCGACGCCATCAGCAACCTGGACCCGGTGATCACGCTGCTGGCGCGCTCGGGCGACCTGAAGATCGTCTCCGACACGCGCATCGTGGCCGAGTCCGACAAGGTGTTCGGCGGGCCGATGCCAGCCGGCTGCCTGTACGCGCCGCAGCCCTTCATCGACAAGAACCCCAACACCGCGCAGGCGCTGACCAACGCCATGGTGCGTGCCAGCAAATGGATCCAGGCGGCCGGCCCCAGCGAGGTGATCAAGACCGTGCCGGAGAGCTACCTGCTGGGCGACCGCGCGGTCTACATCGACGCCTTCCTGGCCGCCAAGGGCGCGCTGTCGCCAGACGGCATGATCCCTGCCGCCGGGCCCGAGACGGCCTTCCGCGCGCTGGCCAGCATCGATGCGGAGCTCGCCAAGGCCAAGCTGGACCTGAACGCGGTGTACACCAACGACTTCGTCAGGAAGGCCAACGCCAAGGTCGCGAAGGGCTGAAGACGCATGACGGGCGCCCAAGTCATCGTGCTGGCGATGCCGGTGTTCCTGCTGGCCATCGCGGCCGAGCTCGCCGTCGGCCGCGCCCGCGGCCGCAACACCTACCGGCTGAACGACACGCTGGGCAGCCTGGGCCTGGGCGTGATGAGCCAGGTCTTCGACGCCTTCGGCACGTTGTTCAAGGTGGCGATGTACACGCTCGTGTTCCAGCACGTGGCGCTGTTCGAGCTGTCGGCCTCGTCGCCGTGGGTCTGGGTCGGTGCGCTGATCGCCTACGACTTCTGCTACTACTGGCTGCACCGCGCCGGCCACCGCGTGGGCGTGCTGTGGGCCGCGCACGTGGTGCACCACCAGAGCGAGGACTACAACCTGGGCACCGCGCTGCGCCAGACCAGCAGCGGCTTCCTGCTGGGCTGGATCTTCTACCTGCCGCTGGCCGTGGCCGGCGTGCCGCCGCTGGTCTTCGGCGTGGTGGCGCTGGTCGACCTGCTGTATCAGTTCTGGGTGCACACCCAGCAGGTTGGCAAGCTGGGCTGGTTCGACCGTTGGTTCTGCAGCCCCAGCAACCACCGCGCGCACCATGGCGTGAACGAGCGTTATCTCGACAAGAACTACGGCGGCATCCTGATCCTGTGGGATCGCCTGTTCGGCAGCTTCGTCGAGGAAGACGATGCCGACCCGGTGGTCTACGGCACGCGCGCGCCACTGCGCAGCTTCAACCCGCTGCGGGCCAACCTGCAGGTCTACCGCGACCTGTGGCTGGACAGCTGGCGTGCGCGGTCGTGGGCCGACAAGCTGCGTGTGTGGCTCAAGCCGCCGGGCTGGCGGCCGGCCGACGTGGCCGCGCGCTGGCCCAGGCCGGCCTTCGACATTGCCCGGGTGCAGCGCTACGACCCGGCGACCTCGCCGCGAGCGGCCTGGCTGGCGGTGGCGCTGTTCGTCGCCGTGCTGCTGGGGCTGGGGCTGTTCCTGTGGCATGTGCACACGCTGACGCTGGCCCAGCAGCTGGCCGGCAGCGTGGCGCTGGTGGCCGCGCTGTGGGCCATCGGCGCGCTGACGCAGCCGGGTCGCGCCAGCGAGCCGCACGCTGACACGATGGCGGTGCGTCGGTGAAGCCGCCGGCGCTGCATCTGCAGGGCATTGCCTGCACCTTCGTCAGCCGCGACGACCCCGGTCAGCGCTACACCGCCGTGCACGACGTGACGCTGACGGTGGGCGACGGCGAGTTCGTCTCGGTGGTCGGGCCCACCGGGTGCGGCAAGAGCACGCTGCTCAATGTCGGCGCCGGGCTGCTGGCGCCCAGCAGCGGCAGCGTCGAGGTCTTCGGCCAGCCGCTGCAAGGCATCAACACCCGCGCCGGCTACATGTTCCAGACCGAGAGCCTGATGCCCTGGCGCACCGCGCTGGGCAATGTCATGGCCGGGCTGGAATTCCGCGGCGCCGCCGACGCCCGGGCGCAGGCCGAAGACTGGCTCAGGCGCGTGGGCCTGGGCGGCTTCGGCGACCGCTACCCGCACCAGCTGAGCGGCGGCATGCGCAAACGCACCAGCCTGGCGCAGACGCTGGCGCTGGACCCGGACATCATCCTGATGGACGAGCCCTTCTCCGCGCTGGACATCCAGACGCGGCAGCTGATGGAGAACGAGGTCCTCGACCTGTGGGCGGCCAAGAAGAAGGCGGTGCTGTTCATCACCCACGACCTCGACGAAGCCATCGCGATGAGCGACCGGGTGGTGGTGCTGTCGGCCGGGCCGGCGTCTCACCCGATCGGCGAGTTCGCCATCGATCTGCCGCGCCCGCGCGACGTGGCCGAGGTGCGCACGCAGCCGCGCTTCATCGAGCTGCACCAGGCCATCTGGGACGTGCTGCGCGAAGAGGTGCTGAAGGGCTACCGGCAGCAGTTGGCGGCTTGAGGGGCGCGGCGGGCCGGTGCAGGCTCACGCTGCCAGCCTGCCGAGCGCCCGGCGCAGCATCTGCAGTGCCGCGTCGATCTCGTCCGCGCTGATCGTCAATGCAGGCATGAACCGCAGCAGGTGGGGGCGCGGCGCATTGAGCAGCAGCCCCTGGGGCTCCAGATCCTGCGCCGCGGCCACCAGCCGATCGGCCTGGTCGGCGGGCAGGACGAGAGCGCGCAGCAGCCCGACACCGCGCTCGGCGACGAGTCGATGGTCGCGGACGATGGCCTGCAGGCCGGCGGACAGCTGCCGGGCACGGGCCCGGACGCCCTCGAGAAACTCGTCCCGGCAGACCTCGTCCAGCACCGCCAGGCCCACGGCCGCCATCAACGGGTTGCCGCAATAGGTTCCCCCCTGGTCACCGGGCTCGAAGCAGTTCAGGCGCTCCGTGCAGAGCAGCGCAGCCAGGGGCACGCCGCCGCCAATCCCCTTGGCCAGCGTCATCACGTCGGGCTCCACCCCGTAGTGTTCGCAGGCAAACAGGCGCCCGCACCGGCCCATGCCGGTCTGCACCTCGTCGGCGATCAGCAGCACCTGTCTTTCGGTGGTCAGCGCCCGCAGCTCGCGGACGAAGCCCGGGTCGGCCGGGATCACCCCCGCCTCGCCCTGGACAAGCTCGATCATCACCGCCGCCGTGTCGGGCGTGACCGCACGGTCCACCGAGCCGATGTCGTTGAAGCGCGCCTTCGCGAACCCTGTCGGCATGGGGGGATAGAGCGTGTCCCAGCCGTGCTTGCCCGAGGCGCTCATCATCGCCAGCGTGCGGCCGTGGAAGCCCTGCTCGAAGCCGACGATCTGGTTTGCGCCCGCGCGGTGTCTGCTGCCCCAGCGCCGGGCCAGCTTGACAGCGCCCTCGTTCGCCTCGGCGCCCGAACTGGCGAGGAAGACGCGGTCGAAGCAACTGAGCGCCACCAGCCGCTCGGCCAGGTCGAGCATCGGCCGGTTGAAGTAGGCCGGACTCGGGTTCAAGAGCCGCTGCGACTGTCGCGCCAGCGCCTGGGCGATCACTGCCGGGCTGTGCCCGAGGCTGTTGACCGCCCAGCCTTGCACCAGGTCGAGATAGCGCTTGCCCCGCTCGTCGACCAGCCACGAGCCTTGGCCCTCCACGAACACGATGTCCGGCCGGCAGGTGATGGTGAGCAGGGCCCGGCCCGGGTCGATCCGCGAACCGGCCTGCATGGCGCGCACTGCCGCTTCGGCTGTCGGGGCATGGGAGCCCGGGTTCATGCCGAGGGCCTCCAGTCAAACTCCATCTGCCGCGCGGTCCGCAGCGCCAGGTCGCGGCTGTGCAGCCGCTGCACGAGGTGCAAGCTCATGTCGATGCCGGCCGAGATCCCCGCGGAGGTGACGATGCCGCCGGCGTCGACCCAGCGCACGCCTTCGCGCACCTGCACGGCGGGTCGCAGGGCGCGCAGCGCAGCCACGTCCTCCCAGTGCGTCGTGGCCTGCAGATCGTCCAGCACGCCCGCCTGCGCCAGCAGCAATGCGCCGGTGCACACCGACGCCAGGATGCGCGCGCTGCCGGCTTGCGCGGCGATCCAGTCCCTCAGGTCCGGCTGGCCCAGCTCCGCGTCGACGACGCCACCCGGCAAGATGGCGCAGGTGAGCGCCGGGTGGTCTTGCAGCAGGTGGTCCGGCTGCAGGCGCAGGCCGGCACGGGCGCGCACGGCGCCGCGGCTTCGGCCGATGGTCGATACGCAGAACAGCGCCGGCGCGGCCGGCGGCTGGCACCGGGCGTGCACGCGGGCTGCGGTGGTGAAGACCTCGTAGGGGCCAGCCATGTCCAGCAGCTCCACCTCGTCGAAAACCACGATACCCGCGTTCATCGGTATGCGCCCCTTGTCTTGCGTCGATGCAACGGGGCGCAGCTTGCGACCGTTCGGCTTTGGCCGCCATGTCGCAGTTCCCACCTTTTCTGCCAAGGCGGCGGACGGCCGGCTGAGGCATCATGGGCGGCATGCCATGCCGCATCGCCTTCGTGCTCTTCCCCGGGTTCCAGCAGCTCGACCTGGCCGGTCCGATGGCCGTGTTCGAGGTTGCGCGGCTGGCGAAGCCCGCCAGCTACTCCTGGCGGCTGGTGGCGAGCCAGCCGCCCGCCGCGCGCAGCTCGGCGGGCGTCGACTGGCCCGTGCATGCGCTGCCCCGCCGGCCGGGCGAGGTCGACCTGGTGATGGTGATCGGCGGCGACGGCGTCGACGCGGCCTGCCGGGATGCCCGGCTCATCGCCTGGCTGCGGCGCTGCGGCCAGTCAGGGGCGCGCATCGCAAGCATCTGCAGCGGCAGCCTGGTGCTGGCGGCCGCGGGGCTGCTCGATCAGCGCACGGCGACCACGCACTGGTCGCGCAGCCGGCAGTTCGCCACGGATTTCCCGGCGGTGCGCCTGCAGCCCGATCGCATCTTCGTGCGCGAGCCCGCGCGACGCAGCCGATCGCAGTGCCTGCCCGAGGTGTGGAGCAGCGCCGGCATGACGGCCGGCATCGATCTGTGCCTGGCCCTGGTGGCCCACGACCACGGGGAGGAGCTGGCGCGGGAAGCCGCACGCCAGCTGGTCGTGGAGCGCCGGCGCCCGGGTGGGCAATCGCAGTTCTCGCCGCTGCTGGACCTGCAGCGACCGGAGGGCCGCTTCGGGGCGCTGCTCGACCACGTGAGAAGCCATCTGCGCGACGACCATCGCATCGAGGAACTGGCCGCACGCATGTGCATGAGCCCGCGGCACTTCGCGCGTTGCTTCAGGCAGGAGACCGGCACCACGCCGGCGCATGCCGTGGAGCGCCTGCGCGTGCAGGCGGCTCGCGGGGCACTGGAAAGTGGCGCCCCGTCCGTGCAGCGGGTGGCGCAAGACTGCGGCTTCGGCAGCACCGAGCGCATGCGGCGATCCTTCCTGCGCGCTCTGGGAAGGCCGCCGGCCTCGATCCGCAAGGCAGGGGCCGGGGGCCTGCATCCTGGGGGCCAGGACGCTTCCAGGCGGCCGCCGGGGTATGGCAGCCGCAGCGGGTCGCCTGCGCTGCAGCGCGCCAGCGGCAGGGGTTGAACAGGCACGTCGGCAGCCGAGGCCGCGCGCAGCCGCCGGGCGGGAACCCCGCACCCGCACTTGGGCGGCGGCAGGCGACCCGAGGTGCCGGTCGCTCAGGTCCGCGTCTCGCGCCAGGCCTGGGCCGACAGCTCGGCCACCGCGTCCGGTCCGCCGAAGGGAGGCGAGAGCTCGCGCACCTGCGCCTGGTCGGCGTTCTCCAGTGCGATTGCCAGCTGCAGGTAGGGGGCCCAGGGACCGCGCCCGCCGACCAGCGCCTGCGTCGCCGCCTCTGGCAGACTGACGGTGCGCAGCGCGTCCTGCAGGCGGCAGTTCATCATCGCCGGCAGCAGCGAAACCAGGCCGGTGAGGTACAGCGCGCCGGACTGCGGCTGCGCGGCACGCTTGCCCAGCAACTCCATCAGCCGGGCGCGCGCCAGAGCGAAATGCTGCAGCGCCTCGCTGGCCGGGTTCTGCGGCGCCTGGCGCACCAGCAGCCGCGCAACCCAGCGGTACAGCTCATCGCGGCCCAGCCACAGCACCGCATGGTCGATCGACTCGAAGGCCCTGCCGGCGTTGGCGCCGGGGCTGTTGATGAACTGCAGCAGCCGCAGGCTGAGCGCGGCATCCTTCTTCACCGTCTCGGCGATCTGCCGCACATCGGTGCCCGCCGCCGCCTGGTGCAGCAGCCGCAGCAGCTGGTGCGAGGCCGGCGGCAGCTCGCGCGGCTGGCGCGGCTCCGGCGTGCCGACCCTGCAGCCGGCCAGGGCCACGCCGCCGGCGAAGCAGGCGTTCATGCTCTCCAGGTCGGGCAGGTTGGGCGCCAGCAGCAGCGGTGCCGGCGGCGGCTTCGGCAGCGCGGCCAGCGCGGCGACGCTGTCCAGCAGCAGGAAGTCCGGCCGCAGCGGGGTGGCCAGCACCAGCCCGGCGCGCCAGCCCACCTTGGCGCCGCGCTGGCGCAGCGCCTGCGCCAGCGCGACCAGTTCCGCCCCGGCCGTCGACAGGCCCTCCGGGCGCAGGCCGACGAGCATGCCCTCGCCAACGCTTTCGGCGGGCAGCGCCGCCGCGACCCAGGACCAGGGCAGTTCGGCCAGGCCCTGCAGCCCTTGGCGGTTCGCCAGCCGCATGGCGGCGAAGACGCCTGCCGTGCAGGAGCGCATGACCGCCGCGTCCTCGCTCCCATGGGAGCGCCGGATGAGCGACTCGGCCAGGTGGAATTCGAATCCCGCCACCCCGCGCCGGGGCGACATCAATGGCCGGCTCGCGCCGGGCACCACCGCGGCGAGCTGTTGCTGCGGCGCGGGCGCGGCGGCGGCCGGCGCCCGCCGTCGCCGATC
Organism: Burkholderiaceae bacterium; assembly: GCA_040381175.1. Lineage (GTDB taxonomy): Bacteria > Pseudomonadota > Gammaproteobacteria > Burkholderiales > Burkholderiaceae_C > Rubrivivax. The sequence continues at coordinate 4,187 of JBEIHU010000030.1, read as the reverse complement.
GGTCGCCGGAATGCCTTGGGGGGCCGTCCGGGCACGCCCAAAAGGCAGCCAACGCCAGATCGCTTGCAGCATCTGTGCACATTAACCCAGCCGGATCGCAGGCCGGGCGGAAAAAGCAGGGGTGTTGACGACCAATTCCCGCCACGGCCCCGGCGTCGCGGACGGCATCTGCAGGCTGCCGCCTGGCAGCAGGCCGGCACCTCAAGGCGCGGGCAGGCGGCACGCCCGCGCCAGCGCCAGCGCCAGCCGTACCCTCAGCCGCCGTGACCCTTGATGTAGGTTTCCAGGAAACCGATCTGCTCGCCCATGCGGCGGATGCTGTCCTTCACCACGTCGCCCACCGAGACCACGCCGACCACGCGCCCGCCGTCCATCACCGGCAGGTGGCGAAAACCCCGGTTGGCCATCAGGCCCATGCAGGCCTCCAGCGGATCGGCGGGCTTGACGGTCATGGGGTTGGCGGTCATCACCTCGCTCACCAGGGTGTGCCTGGCATCGCGCCCCGGCAGCAGCACCTTGATGGCGCAGTCGCCCTGCGTGACGATGCCCGCAAGGCGCTCATCGTCCATCACCAGCACGGCACGCACCCGCTGGTCGCGCATCGACTGCAGCGCCACGACGACGGGATCGGTGGAGCGCACCGACACGATGCGGCTGGGCTTGGTCTGCAGGCACTGGGCAACGGTGGCCATCATGATGGGAAGTCCGCCGCGGGCGGACAGGACAGTCGAACCGGCATCGATATTAGCCTGAAGGCCCGGGGGCTGCCGCGGGTCTTCCGGACGTGCGGCGGGCAGGCCCACCGCGCGCCAGCAGCCTGCAAGGCGCCACACCGACGACCAGGGGGACGGCGTTCGACGGTGCGCCGCAGGGCCGGCCGGGCGATGAAGGTTCCCGCCGTCGCGGAGGGTTCGGCGGGCAGGCGAACGAATCGGCCACCGTCCAGCGGCGCCCGGGCCAAGACCCCGAAGGCGCAGCCGATCAGGGGTTCAGGCCGTCGGCGTCAGCATCGGCGCGGGAGCCGTCGCGGCGGGCTCGCCGCTGCCGGCGGCACCGCGGGCCGCGCGGGTCGCGATCACCGCCGCGCGGGCCAGCAGGTCCTGCTCGTTCATGGGCTTGCCGATCAGGTAACCCTGGATCTGGTCGACGCCGACCTGCACCAGGCAGGCCAGCTGCTCGCGCGTCTCGACGCCTTCGGCGACGACGCGCATGCCCAGGCTGTGGCCCAGCATGGTCATGGCGCGCACGATCGACAAGTCGGACTGCCGGCCGGGCAGATCCTTCACGAAGGAACGGTCGATCTTGATCTCGTCGAGCCCGAAGTGCCGCAGGTAGTTCATCGACGAGTAGCCGGTGCCGAAGTCGTCGATGGACAGCTGCACGCCCTGGTCGCGGAACTGCTGCAGCTGCGCGTTCACCTCTGAACTGGCGTCGATCAGCACGCCCTCCGTCAGCTCCAGCACCAGCGCGCCACGCATGCGGGGATGCCGCTCCAGCAAGCTGCCCACCAGGGCCGGCAGCTGGCCCGAGGCAAGCTGCTGGGCCGACACGTTGACGGCGATCTTCAGCAGCTCGAGCCCCTGCTGCATCCAGCGCTCGCCCTGCTCGCAGGCTTCCTGCAGCGCCCACTCGCCCAGCGGCACGATGAGGCCCGTCTCCTCGGCGATCGGGATGAAGCGGTCGGGGAAGACCTGGCCCATTTCCGTCTGGTGCCATCGCATCAAGGCCTCGACGCCGACGATGCGGCGCGACTTCGGGTCGTACTTGGGCTGGTACAGCAGCCGCAGCTCGCGCCGTTCCACTGCGCGGTGCAGGGCTGCCTCGAGCTTGAGCCGCTCCATCGCGGCCTGGTTGCGCTCGCGCGAGCCGAAACGGTAGGCATTGCGCTCGCTGGCGCAGGCCAGCGCCGCCGCCGCCGCCGCAATCGCCAACAGCTCCTCTGGCGTATGGCCGTCGTCGGGCGCCAGCGCGATGCCGACGCCGGGCGAGACGCCGATGCGGTCATTGCCGATGCGAAAAGGCTCTGCCAGGGACTGAAGCAGCCGCCGTGCGACACCCGCGCACACCTCCGGGTCTTGCAGGTTCGGCAGCAGCACGAGGAATTCGTCGCCGTCGAGCCGGCACAGCAGCGTGGTGCCCAAGCGCAGGGCTCTGTCGTCATCTTCATCGCGGCGGGTGCGGCCTCGCAGCCGCAGCGCGGCGCCGCGCAGGAACTCGTCACCCGCGCTCTGGCCCAGGGTGGCCTGCAGCTGCTGCAGCCGGTCCAGCCGCACGTGCAGCAGGCCGACCTTGTGGCCTGCTTCCTGGGCCTGGGCCAGGGCCGGCCGCATGCGTTCCATCAACACCCGCCGGTTCGGCAGTCCGGTGATCGGGTCGCTGTTGGCCAGCCGGTCCTGGTAGAGCTTCAGCACAAGGCTGTTGCGCACGCGCAGCACCAGCTCGCTGGGGTCCACCGGCTTGGCCAGGAACTCGGTGGCGCCGATGGACAAGGCCTTGAGCTTGGTGTCGGGGTCGCTGGCGGCGGTGAGCACGATCACCGGTATGTAGCGCAGCTGCTCGTCGTGCCGCAGGGCCTGCAGGATCTCGAAGCCCGACACCCCCGGCATGACCAGATCGAGCAGCACCAGCGCCGGGTTGAGTTCGCGCACCTTCTGCAGCGCCACCGTGGCGTCGTTGATGCCGACGACGCAGCGGTAGCCCGCGTCCTCGAGGTAGGTGCCGATGACCTCGGTGAGCATCGGCTCGTCGTCGATCATCATCACCGTGAGATCGCTCAGCGCCACGGCCCCGTCGCCGGCATGTGCCGCGGTCATGGAAGCCGGGCCCAGCGGCGCGGGCGCCGTGAGCGCAGTGACTGCGGCGGTGTCGGCCGACATGTCCATGTCATGTTCCTCGAAGGGTCTGGCGGCTCATCGGCTTGGTGGCTCAGGTTGCCGGCGCGGGAGCACGCTCTGGCACGGGCGGCGGCTCCAGGCGCGCGCCCAGCCCACGCAGGCGCTGCAGGCACTGCGCGGCCAGCGCGCTGTCGGCGGCCTTGGCGGCGGTCTCCAGGTCGCGGGCCGGGTCGAACAGCGCGTCGTAGCCCACGCTGCCGCCCGCGCCCTTCAGCCAGTGCGCCAGCGTACCCAGCGCATCCAGCCGCCCTTCGTCGAGGGCCGCCTGCATCTCTTCGAGCTTGCCCGGCAGCTTGGCGCAGAAGTCGGCCGCCACGCGCGCCAGCCGCGGGTGGGCGGCCAGGCGCGAGCGTATCGGGGCCGCGGCGGCCGCCTTGCGGGCGCTGTCCAGCGCCCGGCCGGCCTCCAGGGCTGCCTCGGCCTGCGGCGTCGGGCTGGCCGGGTCAGCGCCGGCCGGCTGGGCGCGGCCCGCGGGCACGGCGTCCTGCCGGGTTCCGCCCAGCAGCCCGGCCAGGCGGGCCAGCAGGCGGTCGATGTCGATCGGCTTGGTCTCGTAGGCGGTGAAGCCGCCGTCCTCGAGCTCGCGCTCGAAGCCCTTCATGGCATTGGCGGTCAGCGCGATCACCGGCTTGTCGAAGCCGCGCTGGCGCAGCGTGCGCGTGGCCGTGACGCCGTCCATCACCGGCATCTGGATGTCCATCAGCACCAGGTCCGGGTCGCACTCGGCGGCGCGCTCCAGGCCGATGGCGCCGTTCTCGGCCTCGACCATGTCCAGCCCGGCGTCGCCCAGCACCACGCGCAGCAGCTCGCGGTTCTCGCGGCCGTCGTCCACCACCAGCACGCGCCGGCGCGGGAACACCCACGCAGCCTGCTCGACAGCGGCGGCCGCGATCTGCTCGCGCCGCTCCTCCAGCGCCTGGACCGACAGCCACTGCGCGCCCTCCAGCGCTCCGGCGTCGATGCTGACGTGGAAGACGCTGCCCCGCCCGGGCTCGCTGGTGGCGTACACGTCGCCCCCGAGGGCGCGCGCGACGCGCCGGCTGATCGTCAGGCCCAGGCCCGTGCCGCCGTAGTTGCGCGTGGTGGAGGCCTCGGCCTGCACGAAGGGCTCGAAGATCGACTCCAGGCGGTCGGCCGGGATGCCGATGCCGCTGTCGGCCACGTCGATCTGCATCCGCGTGCTGCCGGCTCCCGGGTCCATGCGCAGGCTGATGCGCACCTCGCCCTGCGCGGTGAACTTGATGGCGTTGCCCACCAGGTTGGTGACGACCTGGCGCAGCCGGTGCGGATCGG
>JBEIHU010000029.1:0-25652 GCA_040381175.1 Burkholderiaceae bacterium | reverse complement strand
ATCCACAGCTGGCTGAACCGGCTGCTGCTGCCCGACACGGTGGGCACTGGCGGCGACAGCCACACCCGCTTCCCGATCGGCATCAGCTTCCCGGCCGGCTCCGGCCTGGTGGCCTTCGGTGCGGCCACCGGCGTGATGCCGCTGGACATGCCTGAAAGCGTGCTGGTGCGCTTCAAGGGCCAGATGCAGCCCGGTGTGACGCTGCGCGATCTGGTGCACGCCATCCCGCGGTATGCCATCAAGGCAGGGCTGCTGACGGTGGCCAAGGCCGGCAAGAAGAACATCTTCAGCGGCCGCATTCTCGAGATCGAAGGCCTGCCCGACCTGAAGGTGGAGCAGGCCTTCGAGCTCAGCGACGCCAGTGCCGAGCGCAGTGCCGCCGGCTGCACGATCAAGCTCAATCCAGCCCCGGTCATCGAGTACCTCACCAGCAATGTCGTGCTGATGAAGAACATGATCGCCGACGGCTATGCCGACGCAAAGACCCTGGCCCGGCGCATCGAGAAGGTGGAGGCCTGGCTGGCCAACCCGCAGCTGCTGCAGGCCGACAAGGACGCCGAGTACGCCGCGGTGATCGAGATCGACCTGGCCGAGCTGAAGGAGCCGGTGCTGTGCTGCCCGAACGACCCGGACGACGCCAAGCTGCTCTCGGACGTGGCCGGCACCAAGATCGACGAGGCCTTCATCGGCAGCTGCATGACCAACATCGGCCACTTCCGCGCCGCGGCCAAGCTGCTGGGCGGGCAGCGCGACATCCCGGTCAAGCTGTGGGTGGCCCCGCCCACCAAGATGGACCAGAGCGAGCTGATCAAGGAAGGCCACTATGCCGCCTTCGGCACCGCCGGTGCGCGCACCGAGATGCCGGGCTGCAGCTTGTGCATGGGCAACCAGGCGCAGGTGCGCGAAGGGGCGACGGTGGTCTCGACCAGCACCCGCAACTTCCCGAACCGCCTGGGCAAGAACACCAACGTCTTCCTGGCCTCGGCCGAGCTGGCAGCCATCGCCAGCAAGCTGGGCAGGCTGCCGACGGTGGCCGAGTACCACGAGGCGATGGGCATCATCAACCAGGATGCCGCCAGCGTCTACCGCTACATGAACTTCGACCAGATCGAGGAATACGCCGAGGCGGCGAAGGCGGTCACGGCCTGAGGGCGGGCTTTGGCCGAAGGGCCGAACTGGCGTGCCTCCACGCGCCAGTTCGGGCCTTCCGGCGCGCGCCGGTCCGCGGCACAATGGTGTTTTATTGATCACACAGGGTTTCCATGAAAGTGATGCACACCCTGGCGCTGGTTTGCGCCTCGCTCGCCTTGGCTTTCCCCGCGGTGGCGCAACAGAACCCGGCAGCCAAGCCCGCCAAGGCTGCCCCCAAGTCGGCGGGCAAGCCGGTTGCGGCGGTGTCTTCCCTCGCCGTGGCCGACACCGAGCAGCTGCTGGCCGCCGAGCAGGCCTACCTGGGTGCCTACCACTGCGAGTTCAAGCAGACGCTCAGCGTCTCCAAGCACCAAGTGCAGGGCTACATGGTCGTCACCTTCAGCAGCAAGGCTTACACGATGAAACCGGTGCGTTCATCCACCGGCGCGGTGCGTCTCGAGGAAGTTGGCAACGGCCCGATGCTGATGGTTCAGATCCCGACCAAGTCGATGCTGATGGACACGGTGCGCGGCCGACGCATCGTCGATGCCTGCGTGCACGAGGTGCAGGCCAAGGAAGCCCTCGCCGACAGCAGCACCAATGCACTGGGCATGAACATGGCCGGGCAGGTGGACACCTCCTGCAACAAGGCCAAGTGCTGAGGCACTGAGCACCCCCCAACGGGCCGCGACCGCGTCTCAGTTGCAGCGCGGCGCCACTTGTGCTGCGTATTCGCGCAGCCCCTGCAGGACCGCCAGGCCGCGAACATCGGCTGTGGCCGCCAGCGCATCGATGCGCGCCATGAAGGCAGCGCGGTGCAGCGCGCCGCCGGCGCCCTCGCACAGCCACGCATCGCAGTGCTCCTGCCACTGCTGCTGCTCCGGCGCGCTGAGCGTGTCGGGAAAGTTGCGCGCCCGGTAGCGGAACAGCAGTTCGTCCAGCCGCGGATCGGCGAATGCCGGCCGCTTGTCGGCCAGCTTCTGCGGACTCAGGCCGCGCAGCCGCTGCAGCGCGCGCCGGTCCTCGTTGGACAGGAAGCCGCCATACAGGTCTTCGTCCACGTCGGGCGCCCGCGCCGGCTCGGGCCGCTCGAAGACCTCGGGCCACATGCCGGCCAGCAGCCCCGCGTGCCGCGCCGCCACGTCGGCATGGCGCAGCGCCTGGTCCGGATCCAGACGCCAGCGCTGCGCCATCTCCGGCCGCAACGTCTTCAGGTTGGACACCACCACCGGTGACTTGTTCAGGTGGATGGTCTTGATCGGCAGCCGCGTCAGCCCCTCGGGAAGATCGTCGCTGCGGGTGAACATGCGCTGGCGCAGGCTGTGCACGTCCAGCGCCGGCAGCACTGCCGGATCCTGCGCCAGGTCCCAGACGATCAACTCGTTGCGGTTGGTCGGGTGCGGCGCCAGCGGCCAGACAAAGGCGATGCAGCCGCGCTCGACGCCATACCTGCCCGACACATGCAAAAAGGGGTGTCCCTGCGCCTGCGCCGCGGCAATCTCGTCCAGCACCGCGTCCTTCTTGCGCAGCCGCAGGCAGAAATCCCACAGCTTCGGCTGCCGCGTCTTGAGCAGCCGGGCCAGCGCCACGGTGGCGCGCACGTCGGACAGCGCGTCGTGCGCCTCGTCGTGCGCCAGGCCGTTGGCCCGCGTGAAGTGCTCCAGCCTGAACGACGGCCGGCCGTCCTCGTGCCGCGGCCATTCGATGCCCTCGGGCCGCAGCGCATAGGCGCAGCGCAGCACGTCCAACAGGTCCCAGCGACCACAGCCGTTCTGCCATTCGCGCGCGTAGGGGTCGATCAGGCAACGCCAAAACAGAAAGCGCGTCACCTCGTCGTCGAAGCGGATCGAGTTGTAGCCCACGCCCACCGTGCCGGGCTGCGCCAGCCGCTGCTCGATGGCCGCGGCGAAGGCCGCCTCGGGCAGGCCCTGGGCCAGGCCTTGCTGCGGCAGGATGCCGGTGAGCAGGCAGGCCTCCGGTTCAGGCAGGAAGTCCGGCGCCGGCCGGCAGAAGGCCATCCACGGCTCGTCGATCGGGTTCAGCTCGGCATCGGTGCGCAGGCCGGCGAATTGCGCTGGCCGGTCGCGTCGCGGCACGCTGCCGAAGGTCTCGTAGTCGTGCCAGTAGAAGCTGAGCTCGCTCATGCGCGCAAGATAACCGATGCACCTGCGGCCGGCCGGCGCACGCCAGTGGCATGATGCGGCCCCGCCCGCGATGCTGCCGACGATGAAAGCGCCCTCCACCACCCTGGCTGCCCTGCTGCTGGCCCTGTGGGCCGGGTCGTTGCCGGCGCAATCGAACACCAAGTCGCTGGGCACCGCCAAGGACGGCGGCAAGCTGCTCAGCCGCGAGCAGTTGCGGGGGTGCCTGGCGCAACAGCAGGAGCTGGCCGCGCGCAAGCCGCCGCTCGAGGCCGAGCGCGAACGCCTGGAGCGCGAACGCCAGCAGTTCGACGCCGCCGGCCGCACGCTGGAAGCCGAGCGCGCCGCGGTGGACAAGCTGCAGGCCGAGGCCGCCGAGCTGCGCCGCCTTGGCGATGAGCTGGCGCAGAAGATCGCCGATTTCAACGAACGCGCGCGCAGGTTCCAGGCCTCGCCCGGCTCCGGACCGACGGCCCAGCGCCAGCAGCAGACGCTGGAGCGCGACAAGGCTGCGCTCGACAAGACCGCCAAAGAGCTCGATGCGCAGCGCTCCGATCTCGCGGCACGTGCCGAGAAGCAGGGCAAGGACTACAACGCGCTGGTGGCGCAGCGCAACCAAGCGGCCACCGATTGGAACGCGCGCAACGCGCAGTTCACGCGCGACGTGCAGGCCTTCGACACCATCCTGGCCGACTGGAAGGCCGACTGCGAGGGCCGGTCCTACCGCGAAGACGACGAGAAGGCGCTGCAAGCCGGCAAGTGAGGCCTGCCGGATCACCCCATGCAAGACACACTGACCGGATTCGCTGCGCTGGCGCTGCTGAGCTTCGTCGTCGGCTTCGGCATGCTGATGCTGTTCATGGTGCTGGTGCAGCCGGTCTGGAGCGTGGTTGATTGTGCGATCGACCGGCGCCGCGGCACGCTGGGCAAGGTGTTGTGGGTGCTGGCGTTGATACTGCTGTGGGGCGTGGCCAACTGGTTCTATGGCGCCTTCGCCGCGGGCAACAGGGCCCTGCGCAACCTGAGCCGCTTGGCCTGGCTGCTGGCTATCGGCCTGGCCATCACCTTCGCACTGCTGTTCCACTGGCATGCCGAATTCCGCCGGGGCATCGAGCGCGAATGGCGAGAGCACGGCCCGGGCGTGCTGACCACCCGCGCCAACCCGTTCCCGCAGGCTGGTGTCCCGTGCATCAAGGCTTGAGAAGACCGCCGGTTCCGTTGTCGGCGCACTGCTGAAGTTCAATGTCTGCTGTGCGTGCGTGGCTTCGGTGGCGGCGAAGTCGGTGCGGGGCAACGCTCATGGTGTTCGCCAGTGAACAGCCGCAGCATGAGCCCCTGGCGGGTGCCGCCCGGCGCGACGCGCTGAACGGGGAAGGAAAACAGCATTTCGCGAAGGGCAGCAAAGCGCTGCAAGCGGCCTCATATACCCAGCTGTCGCGCCGCCAAGTCCTTCATGATCTCCTCGGACCCCCCGCCGATGATCATGACCTTGACCTCGCGGTAGATGCGCTCGCTCTTGGTGCCGCGCATGAAGCCCATGCCGCCGAGGATCTGCACCGCCTGGTCGGCGCAGAACTGCATCGCCTGCGTGGCCACCACCTTGGCCATGCAGGTGCGCGCCACCATCGCCTCGGCCGGCCCCAGGCCCCGCTGCAGCCGCCAGGCCAGGTCGTAGACCAGCGTGCGCGCGGTCTCCACGCGGGTGGCCATGTCCACCAGCTTGTGGCGGATCACCTGCCGCTCGGACAGTGCCGCGCCGAAGGTCTTGCGCTCGCGCGCCCAGGCTAGCGCCTCCTCGGTGCAGGCCTCGGCATAGGCACAGGCCAGCGCGGCCATCATCAGCCTCTCGCTGTTGAAGTTGTGCATGATTGCCTTGAAGCCCCTGCCCTCCTCGCCGATCAGGTTGCCCACCGGCACGCGGCAGTTGTCGAAGCGCAGGTGCGCGGTGTCGCTGGACCACCAGCCCATCTTCTTCAGCTCGGTGCGCGACAGGCCCGGCGTGTCGCCGTCGATCAGCAGCAGCGACACGCCGCCCGGGCCGCGGTTGGCCGGGTCGGTGCGCACCGCAACGCTCAGGTAGTCGGCGCGCATGCCCGAGGTGATGAAGGTCTTCTCGCCGTTGACGACGTAATGGTCGCCGTCGCGCACGGCGGTGGTCTTCAACGCCGCCACGTCTGAGCCGCCGCCGGGCTCTGTGATGGCCAGCGCGGCGATCTTCTCGCCGCGGATCACCGGCGGCAGCACGCGGCGCTTCAGCGCCTCGCTGCCGTGCGCCACCACTGGCGGCATGCCGATGCCGTGCGAGCCCAGGCTGGCCTGCAGCCCGCCACAGCCGGCGCGGGCGATCTCCTCGGCAGAGACGATGCCGAAGAACTGGTCGGCCGGCGTGCCGCCGTACTCCTCCGGGTAGCCCAGGCCGATGATGCCGACCTCGGCCGCCTTGCGGTACAGCTCGCGCGGGAAGGTGCCGGCCTCGTCCCATTCGTTGACATGGGGCGCAATCTCGCGCTGGACAAAGGCCCGCACGGTGCGGCGGAACTCCTCGTGCTCCGGGCTGAAGTACTCGGGCCGGGGCGATACGTTGAACAGGTTGCTCATCAGGCGAGAATAGCGGCAGTGGCGAAGAACCCGGCCAGTGTGCCGCATCCGGTCCGGCCTCGGCGCCGGCCCGTGCCCGCCCCACCCCTTTGTTGATGGAGATCATCCGATGACCCGTGTCTTCAACTTCAGCGCCGGCCCGGCTGCGCTGCCCGAACCCGTGCTGCGCCAGGCGGCCGAAGAAATGCTCGATTGGCACGGCTCGGGCATGTCGGTCATGGAGATGAGCCACCGCGGCAAGGAATTCATCTCCATCCACGCCGAAGCGGAAAGCCTGCTGCGCGAGTTGCTGGCCGTGCCCGCCCAATACAAGGTGCTGTTCATGCAGGGCGGCGCCATCGGCGAGAACGCCATCGTGCCGATGAACATGCTGCGCGGCAAGGCTTCAGCGGACTACGTGGACACCGGCGAGTGGTCGAAGAAATCGATCAAGGAGGCCGCCAAGTACTGCAAGGTCAATGTCGCCGCCAGCGCCAAGGAGGGGGGCTACACCAGCATCCCGCCGCGCGATAGCTGGAAGCTCGACCCGAACGCCGCCTACGTGCACATTTGCAGCAATGAGACCATCGGTGGCGTCGAATACCACTTCACGCCCGATGTCGGCGGCGTGCCGCTGGTGGCCGACATGTCCAGCAACATCCTGTCGCGCCCGGTGGACGTGGCCAGGTACGGACTGATCTACGGCGGCGCGCAGAAGAACATCGGCCCGGCCGGGCTGACGATCGTGATCGTGCGCGACGACCTGATCGGCCAGGCGTTGCCGATCACGCCTTCGGCCTTCGACTACAAGCAGCAGGCCGACAACGACTCGATGCTGAACACCCCGCCGACCTACGCGATCTACATCGCCGGGCTGGTGTTCAAGTGGCTCAAGGCCCAGGGCGGGCTGCAGGCGATGGAGGCGCACAACCGCGCCAAGGCTGCGCTGCTGTACGACCACTTGGACAGCACCTCGTTCTACAGCAGCCCGGTGGCCAAGGCCGACCGCTCGCTGATGAACGTTCCCTTCAAGCTGAAGGACGAGACGCTCGACGCCGCCTTCCTGAAGGGCGCCGAAGAACGGCACATGCTGCAGCTCAAGGGCCACCGCTCGGTGGGTGGCATGCGTGCGTCGATCTACAACGCCATGCCGGTCGAAGGCGTGAAGGCGCTCGTCGCCTACATGAAGGACTTCGAGGCCGAGCATGGTTGAGACGCAGCGACTGCACGTTCTGGTGCTGAACCAGATTTCGGCCAACGGCCTGCAGCGGCTGCCGGCGCAAAGCTACGCGGTGGGCAAGGACATCGCCGCGCCCGACGCGGTACTGCTGCGCTCGGCCGACATGCACGGCATGGACATCCCGGCCAGTGTCAAGGCCATCGGCCGCGCCGGCGCCGGAACGAACAACATCCCGGTGGCGGCGATGAGCGCGCGCGGCGTGCCGGTGTTCAACGCCCCCGGCGCCAATGCCAATGCGGTGAAGGAGCTGGTCATCGCCGGCATGCTGCTGGCCGCGCGCAACCTGCCGGCAGCGCTGCGTTTCGTGGCCGCGCTCGACCCGAAGATGGCCGACATGGACAAGGCGGTGGAGGACGGCAAGAAGGCCTTCGCCGGCCAGGAGTTGTCGGGGCAGGCGCTGGGCATCGTCGGCCTCGGCAAAATCGGTTGCCTGGTGGCCGATGCTGCCATCAAGCTGGGCATGCAGGTGCTGGGCCACGACCCTGAAATCACCGTCGACGCGGCCTGGAGCCTGCCGTCGCAAGTCAGGCGAGCGGCCAGCGTGGCCGAGGTGCTGGGCGGCAGCGATTTCGTCACGCTGCACGTGCCGCTGGTCGCGGCCACGCGCAATCTGGTCAATGCCGACAACATCGGCTCGATGCGCGCCGGCGCCGTGCTGATGAATTTCTCGCGCGAAGGCGTGGTCGACGAGGGCGCGGTGCTGGCCGCGCTGGCAGCGCAGCGCCTGGGCCACTATGTGTGCGACTTTCCCAGTCCGGCCACGCTCGGCCATGAGCGCGTCATCGCGCTGCCGCACCTTGGCGCGTCGACACGCGAGGCCGAGGAGAACTGCGCCATCATGGTCGTCGACCAGCTGCGCGAGTATCTGGAGCACGGCAATGTGGTCAACGCCGTCAACTTCCCGCAGGTGACGATGGCGCGCGAGTCGGCCTACCGCGTCGCCATCGCCAATGCCAACGTGCCCAACATGCTGGGACAGATCTCCACCGAGATGGCCAAGGCAGGGCTGAACATCCACAACATGGTCAACAAGTCGCGCGGCGAGATGGCGTACACCCTGGTCGATGTCGACAGCGCCGTCGGCGCGCCGGTGCTGGACAGCCTGCGCGCCATTGGCGGCGTGCTGTCGGTTCGCAACCTGCCGCGACGGGCCTGAGGCTGCCGCGGCATGGCGAAGACGCGGCGTCCGAAAGCCGGCCCCAAGCCTGCGGTCGCCGCGCTGCCTGAACTGCCGGCCGAGGCACCGTCCGCCGCGGGCCACCGCAGCCTGTGGGCCGCCGCACTGCTGCTGATCGCATTGGCCGTGGCGGCTGGCCTTTGGCTCGCACGCGGCCCGGCGACACCGGTGCCGGCCCCGCGCGCCGACGCCGCCGCCGCACTGCCGCCGTCCAGCTACGTGGACAACGCCCTGTGCCTGGGCTGCCACCAGGCGGCCGGTCAGGCCTGGGCGCCGTCGCACCATGCCAAGGCCATGGCGGCGCCCACCGCCCAGACGGTGCGTGGCAATTTCGACGATACGCAGTTCCGCCACCAGGGCGTGACCACGCGTTTCTTCAGGCGCGGCGACAAGTACATGGTGCACACCGAAGGACCCGATGGCCGCATGGCTGACTTCGAAGTCGCCTACACCTTCGGCCACGAGCCGCTGCAGCAGTATCTGATCGCCACCGGCCAGGGCCGGCTGCAGCCCTTGCAAATCGCCTGGAACACGCGCGAAGGCAAGTGGTTCCACCTGCTTGCCCACGAGAAGACGCCGCCCGGCGACGTGCTGCACTGGACCGGCCGCTACCAGACGGCCAACACGATGTGCATCGCCTGCCACACCACCGGCTTCGAAAAGCGCTACGACGTCAAGGCCGATGCCTTCGATTCGCGCTGGGCCGAGGTGAACGTGTCCTGCCAGTCCTGCCATGGGCCGGGCTCGCGGCACGCGGAATGGGCGCGGCTGCAGGCTGCGGGCCAGGCACCGGCGCCGATCGAGCGCCACGGCCTGGTGGTCGACCTGCGGACGCCGAAGGCCCAGGTAGAGGTTTGCGCCGCCTGCCATTCACGGCGCAGCGAACTGAGCGCGATGCCGGTGCCGGGCCAGCCGCACCTGGACCACTACCTGCCCAGCCTGCTGCGCGAGGGCCTGTACCACGCCGACGGCCAGCAGCTGGACGAGGTGTTCGTGGTCGGGTCGTTCCGGCAGAGCAAGATGTACCGCATGGGCGTGGCCTGCACCGACTGCCATGATCCGCACGGTGCCAAGCCCAGGCTGCCCGGCAATGCGCTGTGCCTGCAATGCCATGACACGAAGGCCCACGCGGGCTTCCCCAGCGCCGCCGGCAGCTACGACACGCCGCAGCACCACCACCATGCCGCAGGCACGGCGGCGGCGCAGTGCACGGCCTGCCACATGCCGGCAAAGAATTACATGGTGGTGCAGCCGCGGCCGGACCACAGCATGCGCATCCCGCGGCCCGACCTGTCGGTGACGCTGGGCACGCCGAACGCCTGCAACCAGTGCCACGCCGACAAGTCGGCCCAATGGGCGGCCGATGCGGTGACCGCATGGTTCGGCACGCCAAAGCGGCCACCGCATTACGGCGAGGTCTTCGCGGCCGCGCGCCGCGGCCAGCGCGTCGCCCCGCAGCTGGCGGCGCTGGCAAGCGATGCGGCCCAGCCGGCGATCGTGCGTGCCACCGCGCTGGAGCTGCTGGCCGGCCAGGCGGCCGGCATCGACGAACGCATCGCCGCGGCGCGCGATGCCGATGCCGAAGTGCGAGCCGCGTCGGCGGCCAACATGGACGACGTGGTGCCTTCGCTGCGCGTGCCGACGCTTGCCCCGCTGCTGAGGGACCCGGTGCGCGCCGTGCGCATCGCCGCGGCGCGCAGCCTGGCGCCGCTGCCGGCCGAACAGTTCGATCCGTCCACGCGCGCCGCCTTCGACGCTGCGCTGGCCGAATACGTGGCGGTGCAGGCCCTGGGGTTGGACATGCCCGGCCCGAATCTGAACCTGGGAGTGCTGTACGCGCGAACCGGCCGCGATGCCGAGGCCGAGGCCGCCTACCAAGCCGCGCTGAAGATCGACCCCGACTTCACTCCAGCGCGCGCCAACCTGGCGCAGTTCCACGCCGAGCGGGGCCGCCTGCCACAGGCCGAGCAGGTGCTGCGCGAAGGACTCCAGCGCCAGCCCGGCATCGGCGAGCTGCAGTATTCGCTGGGCCTGCTGCTGGCCGAGCAGCAGCGCTTGAGCGAAGCCGCCGACGCGCTGGACAAGGCGGCAAAGCTGCTGCCGCAGCGCGCCCGCGCCCACTACAACCTGGGCCTGGCGCGCCAGCAGCTGGGGCAGCCGAAGCCGGCCGAAGCGGCACTGCGCCAGGCCAGGGCGCTGGACCCAGCCGACCCGGCGGTGGCCTACGCGCTGGCCGTGCTGTACGCGCAGCAGGGGCGCCGCCAGGAGGCGCTGCGCGAGGCCGAGGCGCTGCAGCAGCTGCAGCCCGGCGATCCCCAGGCGGGGCAGCTGCTACAGCGCCTGCGCTCCGGTTCCTGATCGGCAGCGCCACGATACAATAAGTGCAGCCTGCGGGCCGCCCTGTGGCCGGATGCGCGGTGCGCTTCAGTTCAGGTCGGACGACTTCCAGAACTTCGAGCCGGCGATGGCCACGCCCGCCTCGAGGCCGTTCTTGGTGAGGGTGTAGGTCTCCGCATCGCTCATCGCGCTGCCGCCCTGGCCACCGCCGACCTGTTTGCCGTCGGCGCCGGCTTGGGCGGTGGCGCCGCCGCTGGCCGTCCATCCCTTGTTGACGAAGTCGTTCATCACGGCGGCGGTCTTGAAGATGATCAGCACGTCATTCTCGGCGGCGCCGATCTGCGCGCCGACACTGGCCGAGCCCATTTCCATGAATGTATTCTTCTTGGTCTTGTTGTCGTGCACCAAGCCCTTGCCGCCGGCACCACCGATCAGGAAGCTGATGCCATAGGTGGTAAACACCGCATAACCCGGGGCCTTGGCCACGGCAGCCTTCAGTTCGGGCTTCCTGGCATAGAACTTGTCAAGCGCGGCCTTGGTGCTCTTGACAACCTCGCCTTGCTTGGCGGCCTTGTCCTGGGCCATGGCCGAGCCGCTTACCAGCGACAGAGAAAGCGCGCCGAGCGCAAGGTACTTCGTGAACTTCATGAGGAACTCCTGAGGGTTTTTTGCCTTGAGTCGCGCCCGCAAGACGAGATCGCCAGCGCGTCCTTGACAAACGGGTTTCCAGGCTCGCGGGTTGACAGCCTTCGGCGCGACCGCAGCCGTGTGCCGAAAACCCTCGTCCTCGCCAGGCAGGCTGTTGCGGGCCGCCTGGGCAGGCAGCGGCCGCAGCAGCAAGGTGGTCAGCTCACGGGTGATGGCGCGCAGCTCGAAGCTCACGCCGGTGCCGACGGAGAACAACGGCACGGACCAGCCGAAGAACAAAGGGTCGATCTTGTCGCGCGCCGGCCTGGCCTTGCAGCCCCGGGTAGGCATGCCGGCGGCGAAGGCGGGCAGAGGAACAGCAGCAGGATGCCGAACTCCTGTGCTTGAAGTCCAGCTCCATGCCGGCGATGGACAGCTCGGCCGCCCTGCCGAAGGCAACCATCGACGCGACCAAGCCGTCGAAACCCACGAGAACCAGCCCACGCCCCTAGACCACCGCCACCGGCAAGGCGCAGGCCGACCGCAATCCCGGCCAGCAACGGCGCGGCCACGGCTGCAGCCATGATCCAGCTGACGGGCTGCAGGTCGAGCATCGGCGGCGGCGATGTTGCCAGGACGGAAGGCAGCGCATTGCGCCGGCCGTGCCATGCGAGGGTCATCGCCGCTGGGCACAATCATGGGCCTCATCCCAACCAGGAGTCGCGCCATGGACACCCGCACCCTCACCCGAGCGCCGGCCCATCCCTTTGCCAGCACGCGCAAGCGTCTGCGCACCGCTTCGGGCCACGAGGCGGCATTCTTCTCTCTGCCGGAATTGGCCAGGGCCCATCCGAACATCCGCCGCCTGCCGGTGTCGATCCGCATCGTGCTCGAATCGGTGCTGCGCAACTGCGACGGCATCAAGGTGGGCCCGGAGCATGTCGCCCAGCTGGCCAACTGGCAGCCAAACGCGCCGCGCACGGACGAGATACCTTTCGTCGTGGCTCGCGTGGTGCTGCAGGACTTCACCGGCGTGCCGCTGCTGGCCGACCTGGCTGCCATGCGCAACGTGGCCGCCGACATGGGGCGCGATCCGAAGACCATCGAGCCGCTGGTGCCGGTGGACCTGGTGGTGGACCACTCGGTCATGGTCGACCACTACGGCACCAAGCGGGCGCTGGACCTGAACATGAAGCTGGAGTTCCAGCGCAACCAGGAGCGCTACCAGTTCATGAAGTGGGGGATGCAGGCCTTCGACACCTTCAGCGTCGTGCCGCCGGGCTTCGGCATCGTGCACCAGGTGAACCTGGAGTACCTGGCGCGCGGCGTGCACAAGGGCAAGGACGGCGTGGCCTACCCCGACACGCTGGTCGGAACCGACAGCCACACCACCATGATCAACGGCATTGGCGTGGTCGGCTGGGGCGTCGGCGGCATCGAGGCCGAGGCCGGCATGCTGGGCCAGCCGGTGTACTTCCTGACGCCCGACGTGGTGGGCCTGAAGCTGTCCGGCCGGCTGCGCGAGGGCTGCACCGCCACCGACCTGGTGCTCACCGTGACCGAACTGCTGCGCCAGCACAAGGTGGTGGGCAAGTTCGTCGAATTCTTCGGCGAGGGCACGCGCACGCTGGCCCTGCCCGACCGCGCCACCATCGCCAACATGGCGCCGGAGTATGGCGCGACGATGGGTTTCTTTCCGGTGGACGAGCGCACCATCGACTACTTCAGGGGCACCGGCCGCAGCAAGCGCGAGATCGAGCTGTTCGAGGCCTACTTCAAGGCGCAGCAGCTGTTCGGCGTGCCCGGCGACGGCGAGATCCACTACAGCCAGGTGGTCGAGCTGGACCTGGGCACGGTGGCACCGTCGCTGGCCGGGCCGAAGCGGCCGCAGGACCGCATCACGCTGACCGACGTGGCGGCGAAGTTCACTCAGCTCTTCAGCGCACCCGCGGCCGACAACGGATTCAACCAGCCGGCAGCGAAGCTCGAGCAGGTCTTCAAGACACGCGACGGACTGGAGATCCGCAACGGCGACGTGCTCATCGCCGCCATCACCAGCTGCACCAACACCAGCAACCCCAGCGTGCTGCTGGCCGCGGGCCTGCTGGCGAAGAAGGCGGTGGAGGCCGGGCTGAAGGTGCGCCCGCACATCAAGACCTCGCTGGCGCCAGGCTCGCGCATCGTCACCGAGTACCTCCACAAGACAGGGCTGCTGCCCTACCTGGAAAAGCTGGGCTTCAACGTCGCCGGCTACGGCTGCACCACCTGCATCGGCAACGCCGGTGACCTGAGCGCACCGATCAACGAGGCCATCACCGCCAACGACATGGTGTGCGCCGCGGTGCTGTCGGGCAACCGCAACTTCGAGGCACGCATCCACCCGAACCTGAAGGCCAATTTCCTGGCCAGCCCGCCGCTGGTGGTGGCCTACGCCATCGCCGGCAACATGACGGCGGACCTGATGACGCAGCCGCTGGGCACGGGCAGGAAGGGCAAGCCGGTGTTCCTGGGCGACGTCTGGCCGTCCAGCGACGAAGTGCACGCGCTGCTGAAGCACGCGATGAATCCGAAGGCATTTCGCGAGAACTACGAGAACGTGGCCGCCAGGCCGGGCAAGCTGTGGACCGCGATCAAGGGTGCCAAAGGCCAGGTCTACGACTGGCCGCACAGCACGTACATCGCGATGCCGCCCTTCTTCCAGGGCTTCACGATGACGCCCAGGCCGCCGGCAGCCGGCTTGAAGGGCGCGCGCATCATGGCGCTGTTCGGCGACTCGATCACCACCGACCATATCTCGCCAGCGGGTTCGATCAAGGCCAGCTCGCCGGCCGGCAAGTACCTCATCGAACAGGGCGTGAAGCCGGCCGACTTCAACAGCTATGGCGCACGCCGCGGCCACCACGAGGTGATGATGCGCGGCACCTTCGCCAACGTGCGCATCAAGAACCTGATGATCCCGCCGGGGCCCGACGGCTCGCGCGAGGAAGGCGGCGTGACGCTGTACCAGCTGACCGCAGGCAGCGGCGCAAGCGCCGCCGGCGACAAGCTGCCGATCTACGACGCCGCCATCAACTACATGGAGCTCGGCGTGCCGACAGTGATCTTCGCCTGCGAGGAATACGGCACGGGCTCCAGCCGCGACTGGGCCGCCAAGGGCACGATGCTGCTGGGCATCAAGGCCGTGATCGCGAGGAGCTTCGAGCGCATCCACCGCAGCAATCTGGTGGGCATGGGCGTGCTGCCGCTGCAGTTCAAGGGTCACGACAGCTGGCAGTCGCTGGGGCTGCAGGGCGACGAGGTGATCGACATCGAACTGCCGGCGCCGATCCTGCCGCAGAGCGACGCGGTACTGGTCATCACCTCCGCCGACGGCAGCGTGCGCCGCACGACGGTGCTGCTGCGCATCGATACGCCGATCGAGGTCGACTACCATGCTCACGGGGGCATCCTGCCTTACGTGCTGAGGCAGTTGCTGGCCGCCTAACCCTCAAGGAGACGAACCATGATCAAAGTCAGCGTGATGTACCCCCACAAGGAAGGCGCCCGGTTCGACCACGACTACTACCGCGACAAGCACATGCCGCTGGTCAAGGCGAAGATGGGCGACGCTTGCAAGTTCTACACGGTGGACAAGGGCCTCGCCGGCGGAGCGCCCGGGGCGCCGCTGCCCTATGTGGGCATGTGCCACATCTACTGCGACAGCGTCGAGGCCTTCCAGGCCGGCATGGGGCCGCACATGAAGGAGATCATGGGCGACATCCCCAATTACACCGACATTGCGCCGGTGATGCAGATCAGCGAGGTGGTGGTCGGACCCTAAGGGCCGCCCAGCGCCCGCCAGGCCTGCACGAAGGCCGTCGCGGCGGCCTGCACCTGCGCCGCCGTCATGCCCGGCTTGTACAGCGCCGAGCCCAGACCGAAGCCGCTGGCGCCGGCCGCGCGATAGGCTGCAAGGTTCTGCGGCGTGATGCCGCCCACCGGCAGGAACAGCGCGTCAGGCGGGAACACCGCGCACAGTGCTTTCAGCACCGCCGGCGTCAGCAGCTCGGCAGGGAACAGCTTCAGCGCATCGGCGCCGGCGGCCAGCGCGGCAAAGCCTTCGGTGGGCGTGGCGATGCCCGGCGCGCACCACAGGCCGCGGCCCTTGGCGGCACGGATCACCGCCACATCGCCGTGCGGCATGACGATCAAGCGGCCGCCGGCCGTTGCCACCTCGTCCACCTGTGCCGGGCTCAGCACCGTGCCGGCCCCCACCAGGCAGCGGTCGCCGAAGGCCCGCGCCAGCGCCTCGATGCTGCGCAGCGGCTGCGGCGAATTGAGCGGCACCTCGATGATGCGCAAGCCCGCATCGACCAGCGCCTGGCCCACCGGCAATGCCTCGTCCGGCGTGATGCCGCGCAGGATCGCGATAAGCGGCAGCGGCTGCAGGAATTCACGCATCGGCCGTCTCCCCTTGGCACAACCCGGCTCGCAACGCGATTTGCCACAGGCCCGCGGCAGCTGCGTCGTCGCCGCTGGGCTGCGCACTGCGGCCGAAAAGTGCCAGCGCGCGGCCATAGCGCGCACACAACGCCGCATCGCCCACCATCTGCAGCGCCTCGCTGCCGGCCTCGGGCAGCAGGATGCGCAGTTCCTCGCCGATCAGCAGGCCGGACAGGTAGTCCAGGCTGTGCGCGGCCGGCAACTCGCCGGCCAGCACCCGCGAGCGCACCGAGAACAGCAGCGCCGTCGCACCGGCCGGGCCGCCGTCGCGCACCGCGCCGACACCCGCATCGAAGGCTGCGTCGCAGGGCGTGGCGCCGCCGGCCTCGCGCGCCGGCCGGCCCAGGATCGAGTGCTCGCGCAGCACGGCGAACAGTTCGCCAGTCATCACCGTGTGGAAGTCGGCGATGCAGCCCTGCCGCACCCGAACCCACTTGCTGTGCGTGCCCGGCATGATGAGCTGCAGCTCGGCCTGCGGTGCGCGCGCCAGCAGGCCGACGACCTGCGTCTCCTCGCCGCGCATCACGTCGGGCCGCGCGCCGCCGCGGCGCACGCCGGGCACGATGTGCAGCCGGATGCCGGGCAGCGCCTCGAAGCGCAGCAGCCCTGCGGCCAGCGCCGTCGCATCGGCCGGCATGGGCACATAGGGCGCCTCGCGCCAGCCCTGCGCGCTGCCGACCATGCCGCTGGCGATCAGCGGAAGGCCCGGCGCGGCGGCCAGCCAGTCGCCGGCGATGCCCCGTAGCGCGGCCGCGAAGCCGCCTTCGGGCAGGTGCAGAAGACCCCAGGGCCGGTGCCGGCTGTCGAGCAGCTGGCCGCCCGGGCCCAGCAGGCCGGCGCGCAGCGAGGACGTGCCCCAGTCCAGCGCCAGCAGCGCAGGCTGCTGCGGCACGCTCAGCCCTTGGGCGACTTGGCGGCGGCCAGCGCCTGGCATTCGGGCACCGGCGTCACCGCGCCCTGGCCGCCGAACCAGGACACCAGGTTGTCGACCACCAACTGGCCCATCGCATTGCGCGTGTGCACCGAGGCCGAGCCCACGTGCGGCAGCAGCACCACGTGATCCATCGCGATCAGTTCGGCCGGCACGCGCGGCTCATCCTCGAAGACGTCCAGGCCGGCGGACAGGATCTTCCTGTCCTGCAGCGCCTTGATCAGCGCCTGCTCATCGATGACCGTGCCGCGGCCGACGTTGATGACGATGCCATCCGGGCCCAGGGCCTCCAGCACCTGCGCATTGACCAGGTGCCGGGTCTCGGCCCCGCCGGAGGCCACCACCATCAGCACATCGCAGCTGCGCGCCAGGCCGAGCAAAGTCGGGTGGTAGCGGTACGTCACATCGGGCTGCAGCTTGCGTCCGTGGTACTCGATCTCCAGGTCGCAGGCTTCAAGCCGCCGGGCGATCGCCTTGCCGATACGCCCCAGCCCGAGGATGCCGACCTTGCGGCCACGCAGCGTGGCGGTCAGCGGATAGGGCTTTTGCAGCCAGTGGCCTGCGCGCAGGTAGCGGTCCACCTGCGGCAGTTGGCGCACGGTGGCGATCAGCAGGCCCAGCGCCAGGTCGGCCACCTCGCCGGTGAGCACATCGGGGGTGTGCGTGACGACGATGCCGCGCCTGGCCAGCGTCGCGGCGTCGATATGGTCGTAGCCAACGCCGAAGCTGGAGACGATCTCCAGCCGCGGGAACAGCTCGACGAAGGCATCGTCGATGCGCGTGTGGCCGCCGCACACCGCCAGGCCGCGCACCTCTCGATTGGCTTCGCGCACCACGCTGAAGCGCTCGTTCAAGCCCCTGTCGACCAGCGCGGGGCCGTTGCCCACCGCGCAAACCGTGATCTTGTTGCTCATGCCTTGCCTGTCGCGGGTTGCTGTTGTCAGTGGTTGTCGCGCGGGACGCCGTGGGTGGCGTGGATCTTCTGGTACTTGACCGCAGGCTTCAGCACCATGCCCTGGGCCAGTTCGTCGACGATGCCTCGCTGGATCTCCTGCCACGGCGTCTGGCTGGGCGGCACAGGGTAGCCGCCCTTCGCGTCGAGCGCGTCGCGCCGCGCCTTCAGCTCCTCGGCCGGCACCAGCATGTCGGCTCGGCGCTTCTTCAAGTCGATGCGCACCCTGTCGCCGGTCTTCACCAGGGCCAGCCCGCCGCGGGTGGCCGCCTCGGGCGAGGCGTTCAGGATCGACGGCGACCCGCTGGTGCCCGACTGCCGGCCGTCGCCGATGCAGGGCAGCGCGCTCACGCCTTTCTTCAGCAGGTAGGACGGCGCGCGCATGTTCACCACCTCGGCCGCGCCGGGGTAGCCCACCGGCCCGACGCCGCGGATGAAGAGCACGCTGTTCGCGCTGATCTTCGTCTTCGGGTCGTCGATGCGGGCGTGGTAGTCCTCGGGCCCGTCGAAAACCACCGCCGTGCCCTCGAAGGCCATCGGGTCGCCCGGGTTCTCGAGGTAGCGCTGGCGGAATTCGTCGGTGATCACGCTGGTCTTCATGATCGCCGAATCGAACAGGTTGCCCTTCAGGTTCAGGAAGCCGGCCTTCTTCTTCATCGGCTTGTCGTAGGGCAGGATCACCTTGCGGTCGCTGGCGAACTTGCCCTCGCAGTTTTGCACCAGCGTCTTGCCGTTGACGGTGATCGCGTCCTTGATCCTGCCCTTCTTCACCAGCTCGGCCACCACCGCCGGCAGGCCGCCGGCACGGTAGTAGTCCTCGGCCAGGTACTCGCCGGCCGGCTGCAGGTTCACCAGCAGCGGCAGCTCGTAGCCGATGCGTTCCCAGTCGTCGTTCGACAGCTCCACGCCGATGTGCCGCGCGATGGCGTTGATGTGGATCGGCGCATTGGTCGAGCCGCCGATGGCCGAGCAGGCGGCAATGCAGTTTTCGAAAGCATTGCGCGTCAGGATGTCGCTGGGCTTCAGATCCTCGCGCACCATCTCGACGATGCGCCTGCCGGTCAGGTAGGCGGCTTCCTGCCGGTCGCGGTACGGCGCGGGGATGGCGGCGGTGCCCGGCAGCATCAGGCCCAGCGCCTCGGCCAGCGAGTTCATCGTCGAGGCCGTGCCCATGGTGTTGCAGTGGCCGGTGGACGGCGCCGACGAGGCCACCAGCTTCAGGAACTGCGGATAGTCGATCTTGCCTTCGGCCATCAGCTCGCGGGCCTTCCAGACGATGGTGCCCGAGCCGGTGCGCTCGCCTTCGTGCCAGCCGTTGAGCATCGGCCCGGCGTTCAGCGCGATGGCCGGGATGTCCACCGTGCAGGCGGCCATGATCTGCGCCGGCGTGGTCTTGTCGCAGCCGGTGGTCAGGATCACGCCGTCGATCGGGTAGCCGTACAGCACTTCGACCAGGCTCAGGTACTGCAGGTTCCGGTCGAGCATCGCGGTGGGGCGCTTGCAGGTCTCCTGGATCGGGTGGATCGGGAACTCGAAGGCCACCCCGCCGGCATCGCGGATGCCTTCGCGCATGCGCTGGGCCAGCACCAGATGGTGGCGGTTGCAGGGCGCGATGTCGGAGCCGCTCTGCGCGATGCCGATCATCGGCCGGCCGGACTGCAGCTCTTCCAGGCTGATGCCGAAGTTCATCGTGCGCTCGAGGTACAGCGCGGTCATGTCGGCATTGGCCGGGTTGTCGAACCAGGCACGCGAGCGCAGCGTCGAGGGCGCGGTCTTGCGGGCGCGGGTCTTGCGGGTCGGGGTTGCCACTTCGTCTGTCTCCTGGGGTGGGTCTTCAACGTCTGTATTGCGGTTGTACACCAGCGGCCGGTGGCATGATCGTCGCCCCTGCACCCGCCGCGAGCCCGCGCCATGAGCCCTGTCCCGATCGACTACCCCGCGCTGGGCGCCAGCGGCCTGAAGGTCAGCCGCCTTTGGCTGGGCACGATGATGTTCGGCGACCGCACCGACGAGGCCGAGGCAGCGCGCATCGTCGCCGCGTCGCGCGATGCCGGGCTCAACGCCATCGACACCGCCGACATCTACGCCGGCGGCGCCTCGGAAGCCATCACCGGACGGCTGATCGCAGCCGAGCGCGGCCATTGGGTGCTGGCGACGAAGCTGGCCAACCCCACGGGCAGCGGGCCCAACGACCGCGGTCTGTCGCGGCGCCACATGCTACGGGCGGTGGAAGCCAGCCTGCAGCGCCTGGGCACCGACTGGATCGACCTGCTGTACCTGCACCGCGACGACGAGAGCACGCCGATGGAGGAGACGGTGGCGACGATGGGCCGGCTGATCGCCAGCGGCAAGGTGCGCTACTTCGGCGTATCCAACTTCCGCGCCTGGCGCATGGCGCGCATGGTCGAGTTGTGCCGCGCCATGGGCCTGCCGCAACCCGTCGCCTGCCAGCCGCCGTACAACGCCATGTCGCGGCAGATCGAGGTGGAGGTGCTGCCGGCCTGCGCACACTATGGCGTCGGCGTCGTGGCCTACAGCCCGCTGGCGCGCGGCGTGCTCAGCGGCAAGTACCGCACCGATGCGGCACCGCCCGAGGATTCGCGCGCCGCCCGCAACGACCGGCGCATCCTGCAGACCGAGTTCCGGCCCGAGTCGGTACGCCTGGCACAGCAGATCGCCGCCTACGCGCAGCGCAAGGGCCGCACAACCACGCAGCTGGCGCTGGGCTGGGTATGGAACAACAGGCTGGTGAATGGCGTCATCGGCGGCCCTCGCACGCTGACCCAATGGCAGGACTACCTGGACGCGCTGGGCCGGCCCTTCGATGCAGAAGACGAAGCCTTCATCTCCGCGCTGGTGGCGGCCGGGCATGCGTCCACGCCGGGCTACACCGATGCGCTGTACCCTGTGACCGGCAGGGCGCCGGCCGTGGCTTGAAGCCGCCCTAGAGTTACGACGCCGAAGCAGCAGGCGGCAGGAAAGGAAACCCACCATGAAGAAGACCGCACTGACGAGCGTCTGCGCCGCCATGCTGGCGGGATGCGCTCCCGATGCCTGGCAAAACGTCAAGGCCACCGGCTTCAACGCGTTTGTCGACCAGGTGGCGGTGGAATGCGCCCCCTTGCATGCCGGACCCCAGGTGATCACCCTCAACTACAGCCCGCCAAACTATGCCGTCGATCTCTACGACCAGTGGTTCGACGCGACGTCGCGGCTGTACTACAAGAGGTCGACACCGCAGACCTATCTGAACGACATCAACAACTACTTCGGCGATGCGCGCACCCAGGCCTCGGCGCAATGCGTGGTGTCCAAGCTGCCGGCGCCCGAGCAGCGGCCCAGCGGGCCGGCAGGGCGCTTGTGAGGGTACGCATCGGCTGTCCGCGACGCCGCGCCCAAGCCCGCCTTCCGGTCGAATCCCCACCGAGGATGCAGCTTCGGCGGTAGGCCTGCCCGCTTCGAGCGGCCCGCACGGCGGCTCAGTGCGCATTCGGCACATTGCTGTTGTTGCGATTGGCGTCGTTGTTCGTTGCCCCCGGCGCGACGCGCTGAACGGGGAAGGAAGAAAGCCTTTCGCGACGCCCAGCCATGCGCCGGAAGAAAGGCGCAGGCACGTCGAGCCAACGCCACCACCCAGACACACCCAGGACGCATGTCTCGCAATTGACGCGCTGCGACAGCATGCCCGCCTATAGTGCGGCGCATGTCGAACAGCTATCAGCCACGCCGGCCCGGGCGCAGCCATTTCCTCGACCTTCGCGGCCTGAAGCACCACCTCAACATTTGGGGCGACGCGTCTCTGGTCGGTCGCGATCGCCCGCCGCTGTTGCTGATGCACGGCTGGATGGACGTGGGCGCGTCCTTCCAGTTCACGGTGGACGCGATGTCGCCGCAGCGCTACATCATCGCAGCCGACTGGCGCGGCTTCGGCCTGAGCGAGCCGACCCCGTCCGACTGCTACTGGTTCGCCGACTACCTTGGCGATCTGGACGCGCTGATCGACCAGCTGAGCCCCGATGCCCCGATCGACCTGGCCGGCCACAGCATGGGCGGCAACATCGTCATGAGCTACGGCGGCGTCAGGCCGCAGCGCGTACGCCGCCTGGTCAACATGGAAGGCTACGGCGTGCCCAGTGCCGAACCGCACCAGGCGCCGCAGCGGCTCGAGCAATGGCTGGATGAGCTGAAGACGCCACAGCGGCTGCGCAGCTTCGACAGCCTGGGCGGCGTCGCCCGGCAGCTGATGAAGACCAACCCGCGGCTGTCCGAGGACAAGGCTGTATGGCTGGCCGCGCATTGGTCGCGCAGCGGCGACGACGGTCGCTGGAGCATCCTGGGCGATCCGGCCCACAAGCGCGTCAACCCGGTGCTCACGCGTCACGACGACGTGCTGGCCACCTGGGGCCGGATCAGCGCCCCGCTGCTGTGGGTGGAAGGCGACGGCAAGGATTTCGAAGGCTGGTACCACGGCCGCTACACGCGCGCGCAGTTCGAGCAGCGGCTGGCAGCCGTGCCGCGCGTCGAGCGGCTGAAGCAGAGTCCCGCCCGACCCAAGCAGCACCATGACCCGCCAGGGGCGCTGGCCCGCGCGCTCGAGGCCTTCCTCGACGCCGCCTGAGCGACCGATCGGCCGGCGGGCGATCACGGCACCGCCGGGAACGCAGGCTTCGATGGGGTCAAGGGGACCGCATGCCAAAATCGAGATTCTTCCGCACACCCGGCTTGCCCCGACGCCATGGACATCGAACGCATCAACCAAATCGGCAGCCTGCTGGCCGACCTGACAGCGCGCACCGACGCGCTAAGGGGGTATCTTTGACTACGAGCGCAAGGCACTCCGGCTGAACGAGGTCAACGCCGCGCTGGAGAACCCCGACGTCTGGAACGACCCCAAGCGCGCCCAGGAACTGGGGCGCGAGAAGAAGTCGCTGGACACGGTCGTCGGCACCATCGACCACCTGAGCAGCGAACTCGCCGACAACACCGAGCTGTACGAGATTTCGAAAGCCGACGGCGACTTCGACGCGCTGGAACACATCGAGCAGTTTGCCGACGGCCTGCGCGACACGGTGGCGCAACTCGAGTTCCGCCGCATGTTCAGCAACGAGGCCGACCCGCTGAACTGCTTCATCGACATCCAGGCCGGCGCCGGCGGCACCGAGGCCATGGACTGGGCGCAGATGCTGCTGCGCCAGTACCTGAAGTACTGCGAGCGCAAGGGCTTCAAGGCCGAGGTGCTGGAAGAGACCGAAGGCGACGTTGCCGGCATCCGCAGCGCGACCATCAAGGTCGAGGGCGACTATGCCTTCGGTCACCTGCGCACCGAGACCGGCGTGCACCGCCTGGTGCGCAAGAGCCCCTTCGACGCCTCGGGCGGACGGCACACCAGCTTCGCGTCGCTGTTCGTCTATCCGGAGATCGACGACTCGATCCAGATCGAGGTCAACCCGGCCGACGTGCGGGTGGACACCTTCCGCGCCAGCGGTGCCGGCGGCCAGCACATCAACAAGACCGACTCGGCGGTGCGGCTGACGCACATCCCGACCGGCATCGTCGTGCAGTGCCAGAACGACCGCAGCCAGCACCGCAACCGCGACGAGGCCTGGGCCATGCTGCGCAGCCGGCTGTACGAGCACGAGATGCGCAAGCAGCGCGAGGCGCAGCAGAAGCTGGAGGACAGCAAGACCGACGTCGGCTGGGGCCACCAGATCCGCAGCTACGTGCTGGACAACAGCCGCATCAAGGACCTGCGCACCAACGTCGAGATCAACAACACGCAAAAGGTGCTGGACGGCGACCTGGACGCCTTCATCGAAGCCAGCCTGAAGCAGGGGCTGTAGCGCCCCGTCCCTTGAACACGGAACCGACAAGACCATGCGAGAAGGCCCTGCCACCGTTGTCAAGCGCGCGGACTACGCCGCGCCCGCCTACTGGATCCGCAGCGTCGAGCTGAGCTTCGACCTCGACCCTGCCAAGACCATCGTCGGCAGCCGCATGCGCATCGAGCGCAACCCCGCCGGGCCGGGCGGGCCGCTGCGGCTGCACGGCGAGGGCCTGAACCTGCTGCGCGTGCTGGCCGACGGCGAGAGCGTGTCCTTCCGCGAGGATGCCGGGCTGCTGGTCATCGACAACCCGCCGGCGGCCGACAGCTTCACGCTGGAGATCCGCAACACTTGCGCGCCGGAGAAGAACACCGAGCTCAGCGGCCTGTACACCAGCGGCGGCGGCTTCTACACGCAATGCGAGGCCGAGGGCTTCCGCCGCATCACCTATTTCCTGGACCGGCCGGACGTGATGGCCGTCTACACCGTCACGCTGCGCGCCGACAAGGCCAGGTGCCCGGTGCTGCTGAGCAACGGCAACCTGGTCGAGCAGGGCGATCTGGACCATGGCCGGCACTTCGCCAGGTGGCACGATCCCTTCCCCAAACCGAGCTACCTGTTCGCCCTGGTCGCCGCCGACCTGGTCGCGCGCGAGCAGAGGATCCGCACCCGCTCGGGCCGCGACCACCTGCTGCAGGTGTACGTGAAGCGCGCCGACCTGGGCAAGACCGAGCATGCGATGAACTCGCTGATCGCCTCGGTGGTGTGGGACGAGGCGCGTTTCGGCCTGCCGCTGGACCTGGAGCGCTTCATGATCGTTGCGGTCGAGGACTTCAACTTCGGCGCGATGGAGAACAAGGGCCTGAACCTGTTCAACACCAAGTTCGTGCTGGCCAGCGCCGACACCGCCACCGACGAGGACTTCTTCGCCATCGAAAGCATCGTTGCGCACGAGTACTTCCACAACTGGACCGGCAACCGCGTCACCTGCCGCGACTGGTTCCAGCTGTCGCTGAAGGAGGGGCTGACGGTGTTCCGCGACCAGGAGTTCAGCATGGACATGGCCGGCGGCACGTCGGCCCGCGCCGTCAAGCGCATCGAGGACGTGCTCAAGCTGCGTACGGTGCAGTTCCCCGAGGACGCCGGCAGCATGGCCCACCCGGTGCGGCCCGACCAGTATGCGGCCATCAACAACTTCTACACGCCCACGGTCTACGAGAAGGGTGCCGAGGTGGTGCGCATGATGCACACCCTGGTCGGCCGCGAGGGCTTCGCGCAAGGCCTGAAGCTGTACTTCCAGCGCCACGACGGTCAGGCCGTGACCTGCGACGACTTCGCCCAGGCCATTGCCGACGCCAACCCCGGGTCGGTGCTGGCGCAGCAGCTGGACGCCTTCAAGCAGTGGTACGCGCGCGCCGGCACGCCCCGCGTCACCGCGCGCGGACACTACGACGCCGACGCGCGGCGCTACACGCTGCAGCTGTCGCAGCAGCTGCCCGGCAGCCCGGGCGCGACGCTGCTGATCCCGGTGAGCGTGGCGCTGTTCGGCGGCGACGGCCAGCCGCTGCCGCTGCAGCTGGCCGGCGACGCCGCCGCGGCCGCCGGCGAGGCGCTGCTGGTGCTGGACCAGCCGGAGCGCAGCTGGAGCTTCGTCAACGTGGCCAGCGAGCCGGTGCCGTCGCTGCTGCGCGGGTTTTCGGCGCCGGTGGCGCTGGACGACGGCCTGGGCGATGCCGCGCTGCTGACGCTGCTGGCCCACGACACCGACCCCTTCAACCGCTGGGAAGCCGGGCAGCGGCTGAGCCTGCGCCGGCTGCTGGCGGCGCTGCAGTCCGGTACGCTGCCGCTGCTTGACGAGCCCTACCTGCAGGCGCTGCGCAGCGTGCTGCGCCACCCGACGCTGGACCCGGCCTTCAAGGCCATGGTGCTGGCGCTGCCCGGCGAGGGCTACGTGGCCGAGCAGCTGGCGCTGGTCGACCCGCAGCGCATCCATGCGGTGCGCGAGCATCTGCTGGACCATCTGGCCGAACAGCTGCATGCCGACTGGGCCTGGGCCTACGAAAACCACCAGGTGCGCGGCGGCTATGCGCCACGGCACGACCAAGCCGGGCAGCGCGCCCTGGCTGCCCGCGCGCTGGCCCTGCTGTGCCGCCATGCGGCGCGCAGCGGCAACCCGGTTTGGCCGGGGCGCGCCTACCAGCAGGTCAAGGACGCGGGCAACATGAGCGAGCGGCT
>JBEIHU010000028.1:0-26051 GCA_040381175.1 Burkholderiaceae bacterium | reverse complement strand
CAGCAGGCGGGCTTCGCTGTCTTGCTGCTCGCTGTGCTGGGCGCGCAGTGTGCGCACCAGCACGGCGAAGCTGGCCAGGCTGAGCAGGCCGAACAGCAGCAGGAACAGCAGTGCGACCTGTTGTTCGACGCTCAGCGCACGCAGCATGTTCATGTGACGATCGGCCGCAGTTCGATCACCGCCTGGCGCGCCCTCTCGAGGAACTCGCGCTTGTCCTCGCCGGGCTGCAGTTGCATCGGCGCGCCGAAGGTGGCGGTGCACAGGATCGGCACCGGCACCACCTCGCCCTTGGGCATGACGCGCTGCACGTTGTCGATCCACACCGGGATCAGCTGCACGGCCGGGAACTGCTGGGCCAGGTGGTACAGCCCGCTCTTGAAGGGCAGCGGTTCGCCCTTGTTGCTGCGTGTGCCTTCGGGGAAGATGACCAGCGAGTCGCCCTGCTGCAGCGCGTCGGCCAGCGGCTCCAGCGGGTCCTGGTCGTCGGTGCGCTGGCGCGACACGTAGACCGCGTGGAAGACCTCGCGCGTCAGCCAGTGCTTGAAACGGCTCGCGGTCCAGTAGTCGCGCGCCGCGATCGGCCGCGTGCGCACGCGCAGGTCATCGGGCAGCGCGGCCCAGATCAGCACCCAGTCGAGGTGGCTCTGGTGGTTGGCGAAGTAGATGCGCTGCAGCGCCTCGGGCGGGCAGCCCTTCCAGTGGCCCTGCGCGCCCGTCACGAGCCGGGCCACGAAGGACACCGCCAGCCCCATGGCCTTGACCGCGATCGACATGCGGCGATGGTAGCGTGCGGCCGCGGCCGCGAGCTCAGTGCCGGAAGTGCCGCGTGCCGGTGAAGACCATCGCGATGCCGCGCTCGTCGGCGGCGGCGATGACCTCGTCGTCGCGGACCGAGCCGCCCGGCTGCATGATGCAGGCCGCGCCGACGTCGACCACCACGTCCAGCCCGTCCCGGAAGGGGAAGAAGGCGTCGCTGGCCACCGCCGAGCCGGCCAGCGACAGACCGGCGTTGCCCGCCTTGATGCGCGCGATGCGCGCCGAATCGATACGACTCATATGCCCGGCGCCCACGCCCAGCGTCATGCCGCCGCCGCAAAAGACGATGGCATTGCTCTTGACGAACTTGGCCACCTTCCAGGCGAAGAGCAGGTCGTCCATCTGTGCCGGCGTCGGCGCCAGCTTCGTCACCACGCGCAGCTCGCCCGGCGCCACGTTCTTCAGGTCGGCTGTCTGCAGCAGCATGCCTCCGCCCACGCGCTTGAAGTCCAGCGCATTGGCCGCCGCGCCCAGCGGCAGCTCCAGCACGCGCAGGTTCTGCTTGGCGGCGAACAGCGCGCGCGCGCCGGCATCGAAGGCGGGCGCGATCAGCACCTCGACGAATTGCTTGTGATCGTTGATGCGCCTCGCCGTGGCCTCGTCGACTGGCCGGTTGAAGGCCAGGATGCCGCCGAAGGCCGAGGTCGGGTCGGTGCGCCAGGCCTTGTCGTAGGCTTCGACCAGCGTGGCGCCCGTGGCCACGCCGCAGGGGTTGGCATGCTTGACGATCACGCAGGCCGGCGCGTCGAAGGTCTTCACGCATTCCCAGGCGGCGTCGGCGTCGGCGATGTTGTTGTAGCTGAGCTCCTTGCCCTGCAGTTGGGTCCAGCGCGCCAGCTGGCCCTCGCCGGGGCTGGCTTCGCGATAGAAGGCCGCCGTCTGGTGCGGGTTCTCGCCGTAGCGCAAGTCCTGCGTCTTCGTCAGCTGCAGGTTGTAGACGGCGGGGAAGGGCTCGCGCGCCGGCACCGAGGCCGCATGCGCCTCGGCGCCGGGCTGCAGCGCAGCCAGGTAGTTGGAGATCATGCCGTCGTAGGCGGCGGTGAGGGCGTAGACCTTCTTCGCCAGCATGAAGCGCGTGTCGCGCCGCGTGCCGGTTCCGCCCGACTCGCGCAGTTCGCCCAGCACCTGCCCGTAGTCGGCGGGGTCGATCAGCACCGTCACGTCGGCCCAGTTCTTGGCGGCGGCGCGCAGCATCGCCGGGCCGCCGATGTCGATGTTCTCGATGGCTTCCTCCAGCGTGCAGTCGGCGCGCGCGGTGGCCTGCGCGAACGGGTACAGGTTCACGACCAGCAGGTCGATGGTGTCGATGCCATGCTCGCGCAGCGCCGCCATGTGCGCCGGCTGCTCGCGCCGCGCCAGCAGGCCGCCGTGGATGCGCGGGTGCAGCGTCTTGACGCGCCCGTCCAGCATTTCCGGCAGGCCGGTGACCTCGGCAACTTCGGTGACCTGCAGCCCGGCCTCGGACAGCAGCCGAGCGGTGCCGCCGGTGGACAACAGGCGCACGCCCAGGCCGGCCAGCTGCGTCGCGAGGTCGATAATGCCGGCCTTGTCGGATACGGAAAGCAACGCGCTCAAAGCGGCCATGCGAGATCCGGCGTCATTTGATCAGTTTGTGGTCGAGCAGCTTGCGGCGCAGCGTGTTGCGGTTGATGCCCAGCCATTGAGCGGCCTTGCTCTGGTTGCCCTCGGCCTGGCGCATCACCACGTCGAGCATCGGCCTTTCCACCGCCTGGATCACCATGTCGTGCACCGAATTCGGCTCGGTGCCGCGCAGGTCCTTGAAGTACTGTTCCAGGCTGGAGCGCACGCACTCCTCGATGTGCTTCTTGCTCATGCCTGCAGCGCGATGGAGGCGTCGTTCGCAGCCGGCTGCGGCAGCAGCGGATGCGCGTCGGCCAGCTCGTCGAAGAAGGTGGCCACGGCGCGCACCTGCGACGCGGTGTCGTCCAGCGTGTTCATCGCCGCGCGGAAGGCCTCGCCGCCGGGCAGCGCCTGGACCGCCCAGCCGATGTGCTTGCGCGCGGTACGCACGCCGATGTGCTCGCCGTACAGCGCGTAGTGGTCGTGCAGGTGCTCCAGCAGCCACTGCCTCACTTCGCGCGTGGCCGGCGCGGGCGCCGGGGTGCCGTGCCGCAGCACATGCGCGATCTCGCCGAAGATCCAAGGCCGGCCCTGCGCGGCGCGGCCGATCATCAGTGCGTCGCAGCCCGTGTGGCGCAGCACCTGCAGCGCCTTGTACGGCGAATCGATGTCGCCATTGGCCACCACCGGAATGCGCAGCGCGGCCTTGACGGCCGCCACCGTGTCGTACTCGGCCAGCCCCTTGTAGCCCTGCTCGCGCGTGCGGCCGTGCACCACCACCATGGCCACGCCGGCCTCCTGCGCGGCGCGGGCGATGCGCAGCGCGTTGCGCTCGGCGTCGCACCAGCCGGTGCGCATCTTCAGCGTCACCGGCACGCCCTGCGGCGCGCAGGCGGTGACCACCGCCTCGACAATGTCCAGGGCCAGCGGCTCGTCGCGCATCAGCGCCGAGCCGGCCCACTTGTTGCAAACCTTCTTGGCCGGGCAGCCCATGTTGATGTCGATGATCTGCGCGCCGCGGTCGATGTTGTGGCGCGCGGCCTCGGCCATCATCGCCGCGTCGGTGCCGGCGATCTGCACGGTCACCGGCGCGCTCTCGCCGTCGTGGTTGGCGCGGCGCGAGGTCTTCAGCGAGTCGCGCAGCTCGGGCCGCGAACTGATCATTTCGCTGACCGCATGGCCGGCGCCGAGGCGCCGGCACAGCTGGCGGAACGGCCTGTCGGTGACGCCCGCCATCGGGGCGACGAACAGGTTGTTCGCGAGCGCGAAGGCGCCGAGGTGCATGGCGGGCTGGGGAGTACGCAAAACGGGAGGCGGGAGTATAGCGGCGCCCGCGCGCGCGGACGCGCCCGGCCGCCGCTGCCGATAATGCGCGCCGATGGAAGCCTGGCTGCAATCCCTGCTTGGCGCTCTGGCCTTGCCGCAGTACGGGCTGAGCACGGTGTTCTTGGTCGCGCTGCTGTCGGCCACGCTGTTGCCGATGGGCTCGGAGCCGGCGGTCTTCGGCCTGGTCAAGCTCAACCCCGAGCTGTTCTGGCCGGCGGTGCTGGTGGCCACCGCGGGCAACACCATCGGCGGCGCCATCAGCTGGTGGATGGGCTATGGCGCCGAGCGGACCTACGAGCGCATCAAGCAGCGCCCGCCGCGTGAACTGCGTGCGCTGAACTGGCTGCAGCGCTTCGGCCCGAAGGCCTGCCTGCTGAGCTGGCTGCCGGTGGTCGGCGACCCGCTGTGCGCCGTGGCCGGCTGGCTGCGCCTGCCCTTCTGGCCCTGCGTGGGCTACATGGCCATCGGCAAGCTGCTGCGTTATGTCACCATGACCGCGGCGCTGCTGTGGGTCTTCCCGGGACGATTCAGCCCGTAGCGGCGCGCCGTGACATGCTGGGCAAAGGATATGCCTGCGGCCGGCAAGGCGGCGTGTCTGGCGCCGCAGCCGTGCCGCGGCGCCAGAATGGGCAGCTGAACCACCCGCCACCGGAGATTGCCGCACCATGCCAGCCACGCCTGCCTATGACGCGTTGACGCGAACCTATGCGCGGCTGCACCGTCTGGGCCACCTGCAGTCGCTGGCCGGCTGGGACCAGGCCGCGAAGATGCCGCCCAAGGGCAATGTGGCGCGCGCTGCGGCGCTGGGCGAAATGGCCGCGCTGCTGCACCGCATGCGCACGGACCCGGCGCTGGCCGACGACATCGCCCGCGCCGAGCAGGAGCCGTTGTCGGAACTGCAGCGCGCCAACCTGCGCGAGATCCGCCGCGACTGGCAGCGCGCCAACGCGCTGCCGGAGTCGCTGGTGCAGCGCCGCCAGATGGCCGGCTCGCATTGCGAGCATGCCTGGCGGCAGCAGCGCCCGGCCAATGACTGGAAGGGTTTCCTCGGTAACTTCCGCGAGGTGCTGGCCATCGCCCGCGAAGAGGCCGCGCTGCTGTCCGAGCGCAGCGGGCTGTCGCGCTACGACGCGCTGATGGACCGCTTCGAACCGGGCATGACCAGCGCCACGGTGGACCGACTTTTCGGCGAGCTCCGCGGCTGGCTGCCCGGCTTGATCACCCGGGTGCGCGAGCGCCAGGCGCGCGAGAAGGTGGTCCGGCCCGTGGGGCCGTTCCCGGTGCAGGCGCAGTGGCGGCTGTGCGAGCGCGTGATCGGCTTGCTCGGCTTCGATTTCGAGGCCGGCCGCCTGGACGTCAGCACCCACCCCTTTTGCGGCGGCGTGCCCGAGGACGTGCGCCTGACCACGCGCTTTTCCGAAGACGATTTCCTCGGCAGCCTGCTCGGCACGGTGCACGAGACCGGCCATGGCCGCTACGAGCAGAACCTGCCGCGCGACTGGCTGGGCCAGCCGGTGGCCGAGGCGCGCTCGATGGCGCTGCACGAGAGCCAGTCGCTGAGCTTCGAGATGCAGCTCGGCGGCCACCCGGGCTTCGTCGCCCAGCTGGCGCCGCTGGTGGTACAGGCCTTCGGCGCGCAGCCGGCCTTCGAGGCGGACAACCTTCAGCGGCTGATGACGCGCGTCAAGCCTGGCCTGATCCGCGTCGATGCCGACGAGGTCACCTATCCCGCGCACGTGATCCTGCGCTACGAGATCGAGAAGCCGCTGGTCGAGGGCGAGATCGAGGCCGAGGACATTCCGGCGCTGTGGGATGAAAAAATGATGGAACTGCTGGGCCTGGACACGCGCGGCAACTACCGCGACGGCCCGCTGCAGGACGTGCACTGGACCGAGGGCGGCTTCGGCTACTTTCCCTGCTATTCGCTGGGTGCGATGTTCGCCGCGCAATGGTTCGCCGCGATGCGTCGTGCCATGCCGGACCTGGACGCTCGCATCGCCGCCGGCGACCTGGGCGCGGTCTTCGACTGGCTGCGTGAGCAGATCTGGAGTCAGGGCAGCCGCTGGACCACCGACGAGCTGGCTTTGCGCGCCAGCGGCGAGACGCTGAACCCGGCGCACTTCAAGTCGCACCTGGAGTCGCGCTACCTTTGACCCTTTCCCGGAAGCGCCTGCGGCGCTGCCTCCGGGGGCAACGCCGGCGGCCCGAAGCAGGCGGCTCCGCGACGCCCGCTCGATCGGGACGGGTTCCGGCCGGATTCCATGGCGTCGCGCCCCGGTCGATTGCATCGAAGCCTGCGCGCCAGGGCAGTCCACACACAACGCGGCGTGCCTGCCAGCGGCGCTTCGGGGCCTTTGTCACGCGCCGCGTTCGGCCAGCGCCATGTCCAGGTCGTTCAGCACCTCGTCCAGGCGCTGCAGCGCGCGCGCCGCCCGGGTGCGCAGGTGGCGCTTGCGGCCGACCAGCGTGCGGTGCGTGTCGTCCAGCACCGCGTTGTTGAGGCTGATGCCGTGCCGCGCCAGCGTCAGCGCCAGCGTGCTGCGCCGAGAGCGCAGGTCGGCTCGGGTGCGCTGGTAGGCATGCTCGGCCAGCGCGCGGCGTTGCGCGTAGCCGAAGGTGTTGGCCAGGAACATCTCCGGGTCGCGGTGGTCGGGCTCGAACAGCTCGATGTCGGTTTGCGGATGGCTTCCTTCGTAGCCCTTCATGCCCAGCTCCAGGCGCGAGTGGATCAGGCTGCGGAAGGTCTGGCTCAGCACCACCGGCAGGCCGCCGACCACCAGCTGCGGGATGCTCGGGTCGCCGCTGCTGAGCACCCGGTGGCGGCGTGAATGGCTGGCGTCGAACGGCACCAGCGGGTTCAGGCAGAACAGCAGGTCCAGCCCCATGTCCAGCAGCACCGTGGCATGCAGCGTCTTCTTCAGGGCGCCATCGACATACCAGCGCCCGTCGATAGCCACCGGCGGGAACAGTCCCGGCAGCGCGGCGCTGGCCGCCGCGGCCACGGAGATCGGCACATGGTCCCAGCCGGGCTGGCCGAAGGGCGCGGCCGCGCCGCTGTCCAGATCGGTGGCCACCAGCACCAGCTTGCGCTTCAGTTCGCGGAAATCGTTGCTGCGTCCTGGCCCGCTCAGCACGCGGCGGATCTGCGCCTCCAGCGGGGCGCTGCTGAACAGCCCGGTGGGCAGCGCGCGGCCCAGGATCTCGAAGGCCGACAGCAGCGCCCGGCGCTTGAACAGGAAGCGCAGGCTGGCCTGCATGAACAGCCCCGGCACGGCGGCGGTGCGCCGCGCGTACTCGCCCCAGGCCGGACGGACGAACAGCCCCGGGCGGATCAGGTCCTCGCTGGCGCTGTCGTTCTCGATGAAGGCACTGCACAACTGCTTGGGCGTCATGCCGTTGGCCAGCCCCGCGGCGATGAAGCCGCCCGCCGACACGCCGACGTAGCCCGACAGGTCGTTGAAATCCACGCCGTCCAGCGACTCCTGCAGTGCGCACAGTGCGCCGATCTCGTAGATCGCTCCCAGCGGGCCGCCTCCGGCCAGCGCCAGGCCGATGCGCGGCCCCGAGGCCTCGCTTGCGCGCGATGCCGCCGCCGCTGCGGCGACACCGCGCGCGTTCTTCGTCCGGACCACCTTCAACCGCGCGGCTTGCGCGGCGCGCTCTTCTTCGCAGCCGTCTTGGCCGACGGCTTGGCAACCCGACGCGCCGCCGCCCTGGTCGCCGGTCCGGCTGCCGCGGCCTTGGCCGGCACCCCCTTCGACAGGCGGGCCACCGCTGCGGCGAGTTCATCGACCCGCTTGATCAGCGCATCCACGTCCTTGGCGGTGGGCACGCCGAGCTTGTTCATCGCCTTGGCGGTGCGCTGCTCGAAGATCGATTCGAGCTTGTCCCAGTGCTGGCCGGCCTTGGCGGTGACGTCTCCGGCCATCGCGCTCATCCGGTCGGTGACTTCGCCGATCCTCTCCTCGGCGGCAGACTGGGTCTTGCGCTGCAGGCTGGCGCCTTCCTTGATCAGCGCCTCGAAGACCTTCGCGCGGCCTTCCTGCGCCTTGGAAAAGGCACCCATGCCGGCCAGCCAGATCTGCTGTGCCGACTCCTTCACCGATTGCGCCAGCTGGCTGTCGAGCAGGCCGGCCGGCAACTCGGCTGACGTCTTGCGAATCTTCTTGACCATCTTGCCTCCAGGTGGGCGCGCAGTGCAGACCGGGACGCCATGCCGCGCGCGGAAACTTACTTTAGTGGCAACCGGGCGCGTCGCCGCGGCAATCTCTAGGGCGGTGTCTCTATGCCTGCGCGGGTAAGCCTGCAGCGGGGCGGGGCTGCGCTGCGTCCAGAATCCGGCGTCTTCTCGTCTCGTGCGGCGCCGGCCGGCCGAGCAGCGGAAAGGATCGGATCCCGGACATGCGCGCGTTGGCTGCAGCCCTGACCCTGTGTGCCCTGCTGGGCTGTGCCACCCTGTCGCGGGACCGCTTCGACGCGCGCTTCGGCGCGGCCGACCCCCGGCGCCACGACCAGCCTGCGGCGCCCGCGCCCGCAGGCGCGTCCTGGCGTGCCGACGTGCAGCCGATCCTGCAGCGGCGCTGCGTCGTCTGCCACGGCTGTTACGACGCACCCTGCCAGCTGAAGCTGGGCGCGTGGGTGGGCGTGGCGCGCGGTGCCAGCACCGCGCAGGTCTACGACGCGACGCGTTTGCTCGAAGCGGCCCCGACGCGGCTGTTCGTCGACGCTCAGCTGCCCTCGCAGTGGCGGGCGAAGGGCTTCTTCCCGGTGCTCAACGAACGCGCGTCCACGCCCGAGGCGCAGCTGGCCGGCAGCCTGCTGTACCAGACGCTGGTTCTGAAGCAGAAGCATCCGCTGCCGGCCGGGCCGGTGCTGGGCGAGGGCTTCGATTTCTCGCTCGACCGGGCGCAGTCGTGTCCGCGAGTCGAGCGGTTCGAGGACCACGCTCGCAAGTCGCCGCTGGCGGGCATGCCCTACGGGCTGCCCGGGCTGGAGGCACGCGAGGTCGAAACCATCGCGCGCTGGCTGCAAGCCGGCTCGCCCTTTGAAGGCGATCCGCCGCTGAGCGCCATGCAGCGCCAGCAGGTGCAGCAGTGGGAGGCCTTCCTCAACGGGCCGTCGAAGCAGGAGCGCCTGATGAGCCGGTACCTGTTCGAGCACCTGTTCCTGGGGCACCTGCACTTCGAGGGCGATGCCGCGCACGGCGCCTTCCGCCTGGTGCGTTCGAGCACGCCGCCGGGCCAGCCGCTGCGGGTCATTGCCTCGCGCAGGCCCTACGACGACCCCGGTGTCGCGCGCTTTTGGTACCGGCTCGAGCCCGAGCGCGAAGTCATCCTGGCCAAGACCCACATGCCGTATGTGCTGAGCCCGCAGCGCATGGACAAGTACCGCAGCTGGTTCCTGAACGACCAGGTCCGTGTGAGTGAGCTTCCCTCTTACGCGGTGGAGGTGGCCAGCAATCCCTTCGTGGCGTTCAGGGAACTGCCGATCGATGCGCGCTACCGCTTCCTGCTCGATGAGGCGCGATTCTTCATCATGAACTTCATCAAGGGTCCGGTGTGTCGCGGCCAGATGGCGGTGGATGTGATCGAGGACCACTTCTGGGTGAGCTTCATCGACCCCAAGGCCAATCGCGAAGCGATCCACGGCGACGTTCTGCTGCGCCAGGCCGAGCAGCTGACGCTGCCGGCCGAGATGGGCAGCGATTCGGGGCTGCTCGGGCCGTGGCTGACGATGGTGCGTCAGGAGCGCAGCTTCCTGCAGACCAAGAGCGAAGTGCTTAGCAGGAGCTTCGGCGAAGGGCAGGCGAAGCTCGACCTGTCGCTGATCTGGGACGGCGAAGGCCGCAACCGCAATGCGGCGCTGACCATCTTCCGCCACTTCGACAGTGCCTCGGTGGTGCAGGGCTTCGTCGGTGCGCCGCCGAAGACGGCCTGGGTCATCGACTACCCGCTGTTCGAGCGCATCTACTACCTGCTGGTGGCCGGCTATGACGTGTTCGGCAACGTCGGCCATCAGCTGAACAGCCGCCTGTACATGGACTTCATGCGCATGGAAGGCGAGTTCAACTTTCTGGTGTTCCTGCCGCAGGCGGTACGCGAGCCCATGGCATTGCACTGGTACCGCGGCGCCACCGGCGAGGCGCGCGACTACGTGTACGGCAAGTACGCACGTCTCGACGCCGAAAGCGCCGTGCCCTACCGCAGCGGTGACCCCCAGCGCGAGCTGTACGAACTGATGCGCAAGCGCCTGGCGCCGGTGCTGCCCACGCGCTTCGATCTGGCCGGTGTGGACGATGCACGTCTGCGCTCCGAACTGCAGTCCCTTGCGGTGCTGAAGGGCGCCAGCCTGAGCTGGCTGCCCGAGATGAGCGTGCTGCGCGTCGACGGCAGCGGCGAGGCGCGCTACTTCACGCTGCTGCGCAACACCGGGCATGCCAACGTGGCCCACCTCGCGCGCGAGAACTCCGAGCTGCTGCCCGAGGAGAACACGCTGACGGTGGTGCCGGGTTTCATTGGCGCCTATCCGAACGCGATCTACCGCAGCAGCGTCGGCGAACTACCGGCCTTGCGGGCGGCGCTGTCCGGCCTGGCCTCGGAGGCCGACTACCGCAAGCTTGCCGACCGTTTTGCGGTGCGGCGTACGAATCCGCAGTTCTGGACAACCAGCGACGCGCTGCACAAGGCCTACGCCGACTGGGCGCCGTTGGAAGCGGGTCTGTTCGACTACAACCGGTTGCACAATCGCTGATGGAGCTGGCCGAAGCAGCCCGTCCACTCAAACCGGATCGTCAGCGGCCACCCGCAGCACCAGCTTGCCCAAGTTCTCGCCGGCGAAGAGCTTGTTCAGTGTCTGCGGGAACACCGCCACGCCGCCCTCGACGATGTCTTCCTTGCTCTTCAGCCGGCCGTCCTTGATGTAGCCGGCCAGTTCGGCGATGGCCTGCGGGAAGCGATCGGTGTAGTCGAAGATGACGAAGCCTTCCATGCGCGCCCGGTTGACCAGCAGCGACATGTAGTTCCTGGGCCCCTGCACGGCAGTGAGGTTGTTGTACTGGCTGATCGCGCCGCAGATCACGATTCGCGCCTTCGTTGCCAGCTTGGCCAGCACCTGGTCGAGGATCTCGCCGCCGACGTTGTCGAAATAGATGTCCACGCCCTTCGGGCAATGCAGCTTCAGGCCTTCGCGCACCGAGCCGCCCTTGTAGTTGATGCAGGCATCGAAGCCCAGTTCCTTGACCACCCAGTCGCACTTGGCCTGCCCGCCTGCAATGCCCACGGTGCGCATGCCCCAGATCTTTGCCAATTGCCCGACGGTCTGGCCCACGGCGCCCGCTGCGCCCGAGACGACCAGGGTCTGCCCGGCCTTCGGCAGGCCCACGTCCTTGAGACCGAAATAGGCCGTCATGCCCGGCATGCCGAAGACATTGAGCCACTGCGCCGGCGTGCCGAGCTCGAGGTCGATCCTCTGCAGGCTGCGGCTGCCGGGCATGCCGGCAGCCGACTGGCAGTACTCCTGCACGCCGAGCAGGCCGCTGACCAGGTCGCCAGGCGCGAAGGCCGGGTCTTTGGAAGCGACCACGCGGCCGATGCCGCCGGCGCGCATCACCTCGCCAATGCTCACCGGCGGGATGTAGCTCTTGCCGTCGTTGAGCCAGCCGCGCATCGCCGGGTCCAGCGACAACTGCAGTGTCTTCACCAGCACCGTGCCGGGCGCCGGCTCGGCCACGGGCTCTTCGGTGAAGGCCCAGTTTTCGGCGGTGGTCATGCCCACCGGGCGCGATGCCAGGCGCACTTGGTGGTTGACGAGGGCACTCAGCGTGCTGCGCATGGTCAGGCCTTTCAGAGGTGGGCGCGGCAGGACTCCGCCCGCCGCGAGACGCGGATGGTAGTGGCCGCCGGCTTGAGCCTGGCGTCGCCGGGATGACGCCAGGCCGTGATGCCTATTGCGCCTTGCTGATCGCGGTGACGGTGTAATTGCCGCCGACCTTGGCGGCGTCGAACTTCACCTTGTCACCGACGGCCAGGTTGTCGAGCAGCGCCGGGTTGCCGACGCGGAAGACCATCGTCATCGGCGGCATGTCCAGCGCCTTCAACTCGCCATGGCGCAGCGTGATCTTGCCTTGCGCCTTCTCGATCTTGCGCACCTCGCCTTCGTAGGCCTGCGCGAATACGGCCAGCGGGGCCAGAGCCAGTGCGGCGGCGGTGATCCAGTGTTTCATGAAGGCAGTTTCCTTTCAGAACTTGTAGCTTGCATAAACGCGGCTGCTGCCGTCGCGGTGGACGAGCAGCACATCGTAGGCGTCGCGCCGACCGCCATGTTCCGGCCCGTCCATGCCGGGCGAACCCACCGGCATGCCGGGCACGGCGATGCCGATGGCGTCGGGCTTCTCGGCCAGCAGACGGCGAATTTCGCGCGCCGGCACATGGCCTTCGACCACGTAGCCGCCGATGCGTGCCGTGTGACACGAGCCGTAGCGCGCGGGCAGGCCGAAGCGGGCGCGCGCCGCGTTGTTGCCTTCGTCGAAGGCCTGTACCTTGAAGCCTTCGCGCTGCAGGATGGCGATCCAGTCCTTGCAGCAGCCGCAGGTGGGCGCCTTCCAGACCTGCATCGGCGGCAGCGGTCCGGCCCGGGCCGGAGCGGCGGCTGCAGCAGCCCATGCCAGGGCGCTGCCCATGAAACGCCGGCGGGACAGGTTTCGAGTGCTCATGTGATCACTCCTTGACGTGCAGCGTGGCCTTCATGCCGGCGTCCCAGTGGCCGGCCACCAGGCAGCCGGCGAGGAATTCCCCGGCGCGGTTGAATGTCCAGGTGATGCGCTGCGACTTGCCCGGCGCCACATGCGCCATGTACGGCTCGTCGTGTTCCATGCCGGGGTGCTTCTTCATCATCTGCGCATGCT
Organism: Burkholderiaceae bacterium; assembly: GCA_040381175.1. GTDB lineage: Bacteria > Pseudomonadota > Gammaproteobacteria > Burkholderiales > Burkholderiaceae_C > Rubrivivax. The sequence goes on along the minus strand of JBEIHU010000028.1, from coordinate 13,426 downwards.
CCTCCAGCGCGGCCGGCGTGCCGATGACAAACTCGTGCATCAGCCTGCCGGCGTTGCGCACGACGAAGGTGACGGTGTCGCCGCGCTTCAGTGTCAGCTGCGACGGCTCGAAGCGCATCGCATCGCTCATCGTCACGCGCACCGTGCGCGAGGCCTTCTTCGGGTCTCCCTGGATGCCCCAGGGGTGCTGTTCGGTGGAGATCGGCCCGGCCGCCCTCGCTGCACCGTGCGCGTCGCCATGGGCCCAAACGGCCGGCGGCAGCGCCAGGCCGACCAGCAGCAGGTGGAGATGGACCTTCAATGTTGATGCCCTCCGCGGGGTTTGACAGCGCGCCACGGCGCGCCGGGGTGGTGGTGGACTTCCGAGCCGTCGGTGTTGGAGGTCGGCGCGCGCTGCGGGTTCATCGACTCGCCCGTCCATTCGTAGGCTACGGTGCCCTTGGGGTGCGCATACCAGCCCGGGTCGCGGTAGTCGTCACGCCCCAGGCCCTCGCGCACCTTGATCACGGTGAACATGCCGCCCATCTCCAGCGGGCCCATCGGTCCCCGGCCCGTCATCATCGGCAAGGTGTTGTCGGGCAGCGGCATCTCCATCTCGCCCATGTCGGCCATGCCGCGCTCGCCCATCACCATGTAGTCCGGCACCAGCTTCTGTATCTTCTGCACCACGTCGCGGTGGTCCACTCCGATCATCGTCGGTACGTCGTGGCCCATTGCGTTCATCGTGTGGTGACTCTTGTGGCAGTGGAAGGCCCAGTCGCCGGGCTCGGTGGCAGTGAATTCCAGCGCGCGCATCTGGCCCACCGCGATGTCGGCCGTGACCTCGGGCCAGCGCGAGGCCGGATTGGTCCAGCCGCCGTCGGTGCCGGCGACCACGAATTCGTGGCCGTGCATGTGGATCGGGTGGTTGGTCATCGTCAGGTTGCCGACGCGGATGCGCACCCGGTCGCCGAGCCGCACCGGCAGGCTGTCGATGCCGGGGAAGACGCGGCTGTTCCAGCACCACAGATTGAAGTCGAGCATGGTCATGATCTTCGGCGTGGCGCTGCCGGGCTCGATGTCGAAGGCGTTGAGCAGGAAGCAGAAATCCCGGTCCACTTCGCTGTAGCCGGGGGTGCGCTTCGGGTCCTTCGGGTGGGTGATCCAAAAGCCCATCATGCCCATCGCCATCTGCACCATCTCGTCGGCATGCGGGTGGTACATGAAGGTGCCGGGCCGCCGCGCCTCGAACTCGTACACAAAGGTCTTGCCCACCGGGATCTGCGGCTGCGTCAGCCCGCCCACGCCGTCCATGCCGCTGGGCAGGCGCTGGCCGTGCCAGTGCACGGCCGTGTGCTCGGGCAGCCTGTTGGTGACGAACAGGCGCACGCGGTCGCCTTCCACCACCTCGACGGTCGGGCCCGGCGAGCTGCCGTTGTAGCCCCACAGCTGGGCCGTCATGCCCGGCGCCAATTCGCGCAGCACCGGCTCGGCGACGAGGTGGAATTCCTTCCAGCCGGCACGCATGCGCCAGGGCAGCGTCCAGCCGTTGAGCGTGACCACCGGGTGGTACGGCCGGCCACTGGCCGGGTGCAACGGCGGGGTCATGGTCGAAGCCGGCGGGGCGGTGGCGGCGTCGGGCAAGGCCGCCAGCGCGCTGCGGCCGACGGCGGCGGCGCCAGCCAGCGCGGCACCGCCCAGGAGAAGTCTGCGCGAGGTCATGTCAATGTCCCTTCGGTGCGGCGGCGGGTGCCGCGGCCGCGGCCAGGCTCGTGCCCGAAGACGGCGCGCCGACGATCGCGGACTTCAAGGCCGCGTCGGCCAGCCAGAAGTCGCGCTGCGCCTCGATCGCGGCGATCACCGCGCCGACCTGGGCACGCGCATCGGCCAGCAGCTCGAACACGCCGACCAGCATGCCGTTGTACTTGAGCAGCATCTCGTCGGTGATCAGGCGCTTCAGCGGCACCACTTCGTCGCGCTGGTGTCGCGCCAGGTCGTGCGCGCTGCGGTACAGCACATAGCGCTCGCGCAGCGACGAGCCGGCCTCCAGCCGCACCTGCTCGAAGCGCTGCTGCGCCGCCAGCAGCCGGGCCGATGAGGCCTGGCGCAAGGCGATGCCGGGGTCCAGCAGCGGCAGCCGGATGCCGGCCTCGAAGCCGCGGCCGCGTTCGCCGCCGGGGCCCAGCTCGCGCACTGCCGCCAGCTCGATGTCGAACAGCTGCACCGTTTCCAGCCCCATCGCGCGTTGCGCCGCGCCGAGCTGCGCACGGGCCAGCAGCAGGTCCAGCCGCTCGTCCATTGCGCGCTGCGCCACCTCGTCGCCGGCCCGGGTGGTGGCCGGCAGGTCGGGCAGGCGGTCGGGCAGCTGCAGCCGCTCGGCGTCGTCGGCGTCCAGGCCGAGCTTGCGCACCAGCGCCTCGCGCTCGGTAGTCGCCTGCGCCATGGCGCGCGCCAGCTGCGTGGTCGCGTCGGCCAGGAAGGCCTGCTCGCGTGCACGCTGCAGCCGGCTGAAGTTGCCCACCGCCTGCATGCGCCGCGCCAGCTCGGCGCCGGCGGCCGCCGCGTCCTGCACCTGGCGGTGGTAGACCACCAGTTGCTGCGCCGCCACCGCACGCACCCAGGCGGCGCGCACTTCGGCGCTGTGCGCCAGCACCTCGCGCGCAAGCTGCAGGCGCAGCGCATCGATGTCGCGCTGGGCGACGTCGCTGCGCCAGGGCCAGGTGAGCAGCTCGGTCAGGCCGATGCCGAGCATGCGCGTGATGTCCACGTCGCCGTTCGCGACGACCCGCTCGAACAGGAAGAAGGGGTTCGGCGCCGCGCCGCGCTGGGCTGCCTCGGCCTGGGCGCGCCAGCTCTCGGCCAGCAGCACCTGCAGCGCCGGACTTTGTGCCAGTGCCAGCTGCACCGCGGCGTCTTCGTCCAGGGGCCCCGCCAGCAGGCGCTCGCGCTGCGCGCGCATGGCGTCGGCAGCAGCGTTGCCGCGGCGAAGCTGCAGTGCCTGGCCATCGATGCGCTGCGACCAGTCGCGCGCGGTGGCGGTCGCCTGGTTGCTGTCGACGCTGGCGCAGCCGGCCAGCACGGCGCACACGGCGGCCAGGGCCAGCGCTTGCATCCGCCGGACCCGGTTCACGGTCTGGCTCCGCCGGACGGCACGCGCCAGTGGCCGGCATGGCCCTGCAGCCGGCCAACGAGTGCGTTGCTTTGCCGCCAGTCGATGGGTTTGGGATCGGCAACGGGTGGCGTGCCGGCGAAGGCCGACGCATAGCTCAGCCTCATGGTCGGCAGGCTGGCGGCCGCCTCTGCGGCGTGGGCCGGCAAGGCCAGCCACAGGCTGGCCACCGTGGCGAGAAGCCGGTGTGTCATGGATGTCCTTTCAAGACGCGGCCCCAGGCGGGACCGGCAAGCTCGACAAGCCTGCGCAGCGCAGGCCCTACGGAGCGTCAGCGTCTTGGCGGGCGGAACAGCGCGTCGGGCTCGCCCGCCGGCGCGGCCCGCGGCGCCGCCGCGGGAAGCTCCTGGGAGCGCGGGTCCGGCTGCGGCGCGGCAGCGTCGGCCCAGGGCAGCATCGCGCCATGGCAGATGCCGCACAGCGTGCACGACGGCGTCGTGCCGGACGCTTCGGGCTCGGACTGCTCGCCGTGGCAAGGCGCGACGATGCCCGCGTCGGCCGCGGGCAGGTGCATGCTCAGGTGGGCCCAGCCGCGCAGCGGCAGCAGCGCCAGCAGCAGCCAAAGCAACAACAGCGAAGATCGGCGGAAGGCGTAACTCACCGGGCGAGCATAGCGCAGCCGGCCTCGGCCATGGGACTGCGGGGTCGGCGGGTGAGCGCCGAAGCCGGGGTTTCCTACAATGCCGCGCACTGCGGCTTTGGCCGCGCCACAGCCCCCGCGATGAACCCGCCGACCCCCCACGACGACCACCGGCTCGATCGAATATCGCCGCGCGACAAGGCCGAGATCCTGTCGCAGGCGCTGCCCTACATCCGCCGTTTCCATGGCAAGACCATCGTCATCAAGTACGGCGGCAATGCGATGACCGATCCGGCGTTGCAGCAGGACTTCGCCGAGGACGTGGTGCTGCTCAAGCTGGTCGGCTTGAATCCGGTGGTGGTGCACGGTGGTGGCCCGCAGATCGAAGATGCGCTGGCCAAGATCGGCAAGAAGGGCACCTTCATCCAGGGCATGCGCGTCACCGATGCCGAGACCATGGAAGTCGTCGAGTGGGTGCTGGCCGGGCAGGTGCAGCAGGACATCGTCGGCCTGATCAACGTGGCCGGCGGCAAGGCAGTGGGCCTGACCGGCCGCGACGGCGGGCTGATACGCGCCCGCAAGCTGCGCATGCTCGACCAGAAGGACCCGAACATCGAGCACGATGTCGGCCAGGTCGGCGAGATCGAATCGATCGACCCGAGCGTGGTGCGCGCGCTGCAGGATGACCAGTTCATCCCGGTGATCAGCCCGCTCGGCTTCGGCAAGGACAACGAAAACTACAACATCAACGCCGACGTGGTGGCGGGCAAGCTGGCCGAGGTGCTGAAGGCCGAGAAGCTGATGATGCTGACCAACACGCCCGGCGTGCTCGACAAGAACGGCAAGCTGTTGACGAACCTGTCGGCGCGCGAGATCGACGAGCTGTTCGCCGACGGCACCATCTCAGGCGGCATGCTGCCGAAAATCGGCAGTGCGCTGGATGCCGCCAAGAACGGCGTGAACACAGTGCACATCATCGACGGGCGCGTGCCGCACGCCATGCTGCTGGAAGTGCTGACCGACCAGGCCTACGGCACCATGATCCGCTCGCACTGATGTGCTCGGCGCAGGTCGGCCGGCAATCGGCGCACCAGTGCGAAGTGGCGGTCGTAGCAGGGCCCGGCGGGAATGTTCCCGCCGCCCTTTTTGACCGGCGAATCCTCGCTGGACGACAGCGGCACCGGGATCGAGCCGAAGGCGCCGACATCGAAAAGCCGCGACAAGGTCGGGTCGGGTTCGAATCGATCCTGCAGGTGCACCGAAGGCCGCGATCCGGCGCCAGAGCCGGGCAGGCCGAAGCCCGACAGCGCTGCCGCGGGCAGCCATTCCGCGGCGCACCCGGCTCTCAGCGGGCCATGCCTTGGGGCTTATGCAAGGGCCATCAGGAGGTGTCGGTCGATCGGCCGGAAGCGGGCGAGATGTTCGAACGCACGGCAGGGCGCGTCGCATGAGCCCGCGCCCAGCGGCCTCTCGCGTCTGGCTCTTCGACCTGGACGACACGCTGCACGATGCCTCCACCGCGGCCATGCCGCGGCTGCACCTGTCCTTTGGCGAATACATCCAGCAGCACCTGCGGCTGACGCAGGAGGAATCCGACGCGCTGCGACGCCGCTACTGGCTGCGCTATGGCGCCACGCTGCTGGGGCTGGTGCGGCACCACGGCGTCGATGCAGCCCACTTCCTGCACCACACCCACCTGCTGCCCGGGCTGGAGGAGACGGTGCGCGGCCATGCGCACGACTTCGCGGTGCTGCGGCGGCTGCGCGGCCGCAAGTTCATCCTGACCAACGCACCGCGCGCCTATGCGCTTCGCGTGCTCGGCGCGCTGGGCATCGCGCACCACTTCGACGCGGTGTTCAGCATAGAGGATATGCACATGTTCGGCGACCTGCGGCCCAAGCCCGACGCCCGCATGCTGCGCCGGCTGCTGGTGCGCCTGCGCGTGCCGGCCGGCCGCTGCGTGCTGGTGGAAGACACGCTGCAGCATCAAAAGGCCGCGCGCCGCGTCGGCATGAAGACTGTATGGATGCAGCGCTGGTCGCGCGGTGGCCGCGGCGCGGCCGGCTACCGCTTCAGCAAGCAGCCGCCCTACGTGGACGTTCGCGCCCGCCGGCTTGCTGTGCTGCCGCAGCGCCTGGGCTGACAGGCCACAGAATGCGAGCCATTGTCCCGCGGAGCCGTCCCATGAGCCAACAACCTGCCAGCCCCGCCTGGAAGCACGACGGCGTGCGCGTCGTCCCAGGCGACCGCCTAGACCCGAATACCGCGCAGACGCCGGGCATGGACCGCAAGGCAGCGATCAACTTCGCCCGCGTTGGCGCACAGAAGCTGTGGGCCGGCACCGTGCACATCCACCCGAACGCCAAGACCGGCGCACACCATCACGGACCGCTGGAAAGCGTGATCTACGTGGTGCGCGGCCGGGCGCGCATGCGCTGGGGCGAGGCGCTGGAGTTCGTCGCCGAGGCCGGGCCCGGCGACTTCATCTATGTGCCGCCCTTCGTGCCGCACCAGGAGATCAATGCCAGCCCCGACCAGACCTTGGAATGCGTGCTGGTGCGCAGCGACGGCGAGGCCGTGGCCGTCAACCTGGACATCGAGCCGGCCGAAGCGCCCGAGAACGTGCCCTGGATTGATCCCACCCACCCGCATGGCTGAAGCGCCGCGGGGCGAAAGGGTGCCGGGAGGATTGGCTGCCTGGAAAGTCAGTGTTTACCTGCATCCGGGGGCGTCTTGGGCCTATGCCAGAATGCTTCGGCCCCTACCTGACGAGCACGCCGACGCCATGTCCGAGACGCCGCAGAGCCCTGCCGATGCCGCCGCCGACGCCGATGTGGAGCAGGATCTGACCGACGACGAGGCAGGCGAGGCCGCCACGGCCGCACCCGCGGTGCGCGTGCGCAAGCGGCCGAAACCGGGCGAGCGCCGCGTGCAGATCCTGCAGACGCTGGCCGCGATGCTCGAGCAGCCGGGGTCCGAGCGCATCACCACCGCCGCATTGGCGGCGCGACTGTCGGTCAGCGAAGCGGCGCTGTACCGTCATTTCGCCAGCAAGGCGCAGATGTTCGAGGGGCTGATCGAGTTCATCGAATCCAGCGTGTTCACGCTGGTCAACCAGATCCTGGAGCGCGAGGCGAGCGGCGCCGAGCAGACGCAGCGCATCGTCACCGTGCTGCTGCAGTTCGGCGAGAAGAACCCCGGCATGACCCGCGTGATGGTCGGCGACGCGCTGGTTTTCGAGCATGAGCGGCTGACCGCGCGCATGAACCTGTTCTTCGACCGGGTCGAATCGCAGCTGCGCCAGACCGTTCGCCTGGCGGCCGAAGCAGCCGGCTCGAGCACGCCGACGGTGGATGCCCAGGCGCTGGCCTCGGCGCTGACCGCGCTCACCGTGGGCCGGCTGCAGCGCTATGCGCGCTCGGGCTTCAAGCGGCTGCCCACGGAGCATCTCGACCTGGCGCTGCGCAGGCTCAGCGCCTGAGGGCGCCAATGCTCGAAATCGAGGTCGCCGGTGCGCGCCTGGCTTTGCTGGCGCAGCGCGCAGCCTTCCTGGTCGATGAGCGCTGCCTGCTGGTGGCCGACGCGCACATCGGCAAGGCGGCGTCGTTCCGCCGCCTGGGCGTGCCGGTGCCCAGCGGCACCACCACCCAGACCTTGCAGACGCTGAGTCAGGCCGTCGCCGCCACTGGCGCGCGGCGGGTGGTCTTCCTCGGCGACCTGCTGCACTCGGCGCATGCCCATGCGCCGGCGACGCTTCGGGCGCTGACGCAGTGGCGCCAACGCCATGCAGACCTGGAGCTGCTGCTGGTACGCGGCAACCACGACGGCCATGCCGGCGACCCGCCGCCGGCCCTGGGAGTGCAGGCGCTCGACGAGCCGCTGCCCCTGGGAGGGCTGGCGCTGTGCCACCATCCGCGGCCGCATGACGGCGCCTATGTGCTGGCCGGCCACCTGCACCCCTGCGTGGTGCTTGGCGGCCGCGCGCGCCAGCGGCTGCGGCTGCCATGCTTTCAGTTCGGTGCGCAGGTCGGCGTGCTACCGGCCTTTGGCGCATTCACTGGCATGCATGCCATCCGGCCCGGCGCCGGCGAGCGCATCTACGTGGTTGGCGGCGAAACGGTGCAGCCGTTGCCGCGGGCCGGAAACCCTACACTGGCTCCATGAGTTCAACCGCCGTCGAATCGCTGATCGCGCGCGCCGAGAGCCTGCTCGTGCGCCTGGAGACCGTGCTGCCGCAAGCCGTGAGTGCACCCGACTGGACTGCCTCGGTCGCCTTCCGTTACCGCAAGCGCGGTGCCACCGGCCGCATCGAGCCGGTTCGCCACGTGGCGACGGTCCGGCTGTCCGAACTGGTCGAGGTCGAGCCGCAGAAGCAGCGCCTTCTGCGCAACACCGAGCAGTTCGTCGCCGGCCATGGCGCCAACAACGTGCTGCTGACCGGGGCGCGCGGCACGGGGAAAAGCTCGCTGATCAAGGCCTGCCTGAACGAGTTCGCGCCGCGCGGTCTGCGTCTGATCGAGGTCGACAAGGCCGATCTGGTGGACCTGCCGGACATCGTCGAGCTGGTGGCCGAGCGGCCCGAGCGATTCATCGTCTACTGCGACGACCTCAGCTTCGACGAAGGCGAACCCGGCTACAAGGCGCTGAAGTCGATTCTCGACGGCTCGGTGGCGCAGGCCTCGGACAACGTGCTGATCTACGCCACCAGCAACCGCCGCCACCTGCTGCCCGAGTACATGAGCGAGAACCTCAGCTACAAGCACACCGAGGACGGCGAGGTGCACCCCGGCGAGGTGGTGGAGGAGAAGATCTCGCTGTCCGAGCGCTTCGGCCTGTGGGTCAGCTTCTATCCCATCACCCAGGCCGAATACTTGGCCATCGTCGCGCAGTGGCTGCGCGGCTTCGGGGTCGATGAGCAGGCCATCGCTGCCGCGCGCCAGGAGAGCCTGGTCTGGGCGCTGGAGCGCGGCTCGCGCTCCGGCCGCGTGGCCTATCAGTTCGCGAAGGACTATTCAGGAAGGCACCACACTTGAGTGCCGAGAGGCAGGCCGTGGATGTTGCCGTGGGCGTGCTGATCGACTGTGGCGGCCGCTTCCTGCTGACCAGCCGGCCCGAAGGCAAGGTCTACGCCGGCTACTGGGAATTCCCAGGCGGCAAGCTCGAAGCCGGCGAGACGGTCGAGCAGGCGCTGCGGCGCGAACTGCACGAGGAGCTGGGCATCGCCATCGGCGCGGCGCAGCCCTGGAAGACCGAGCTGGTCGACTATGAACACGCGCGCGTGCGCCTGCACTTCTGCAAGGTCCGCGAATGGCAGGGTGAATTCCAGATGCGGGAACGCCAGGCGATGGCCTGGCAGACGCTGCCCGTGCAGGTGATGCCAGTGCTGCCCGGCACCATCCCGGTGCTGCAGTGGTTCGCTGCGGAGCAGGGCTTTGAGGGGGACACTCACGCAGCCTGATTGCTACACTGCCCCGATGGACTGGCTGGACGAGGTGAAGTGGGATGCGCAGGGCCTGCTGCCGGTGATCGCGCAGGAGGCGGGCAGCAACGACGTGCTGATGTTCGCCTTCATGAACCGCGAGGCGCTGGAGCGCACGGCCGCCACCGGCCAGGCGGTGTATTGGAGCCGCTCGCGCCAGCGGCTGTGGCACAAGGGCGAGGAATCCGGCCATTTCCAGCAGGTGCACGAAATGCGGCTTGATTGCGACAGCGATGTGCTGCTGCTCAAAGTCACCCAGCTCGGCCACACGCCGGGCATTGCCTGCCACACTGGGCGGCACAGCTGTTTCTTCAAGCGCTACGAAAATGGCCACTGGCACAGCGTAGAGCCGGTGCTGGTCGACCCCGAACGCATCTACAGGTAAATGAGCAGCAACGACACGCTGGCACGGCTGGCCCGGGTGATCGACGCGCGGCGCGCGGCCGACCCCGACAAGAGTTATGTCGCGCGCTTGTTTTCCAAGGGGGACGACGCCATCTTGAAGAAGATCGGCGAGGAAGCCACCGAAACGGTCATGGCCGGCAAGGAGGGTGACCGCCAAAAGATCGTCTACGAGGTGGCCGACCTGTGGTTCCATTCGATGCTGCTGCTGGCCCGGTTCGGACTGGAGCCGGCCGACGTGCTGGCCGAGCTGGAGCGCCGCGAAGGCCAGTCTGGGCTGGAAGAGTTTGCCGCGCGCAAGCTCAAGGCAAGGGAGGGTGACGGCACATGAACCAGATCATCGAAGTCGACGAGCGGGACTCGTCGCTGAAGACGGTGGGCCACATCAGCTATCTGCTGCACCTGATCGTTGCAGTCGGCGCGGTGATGCCGGGGGCGCAGGCCAGCGTGGTGTTGCTGATCCTGGCCTTTGTCATCGACCTGGCCAAGAGGGAGAGCGCCGCGGGCACCTGGCAGGAATCGCATTTCAGCTGGCGCATCCGCACCGTGCTCTGGGCCGCAGGCCTGTACCTGGTGACCGCGCCGCTGTGGCTGCTGTTCCTGCTGCCGGGCTGGATCGCCTGGGGCCTGATTTCGATCTGGTTCCTCTATCGCATCGTGCGTGGCTGGATGAACCTGAACGCCAACGTGGCCATGCCGGCCTGAAGGTGCTGCGATGACACGCGACCCGAACTGCATCTTCTGCAAGATCGTCGAGGGCAACATACCGTCGAAGAAGGTCTTCGAAGACCCGGAACTTCTGGTTTTCCACGACATCAATCCGTGGGCGCCGGTGCATGTTCTGATCATTCCCAAGGAGCACATCGCCACGCATTACGAGGTGCTGCCGGCGCATGAGCCGCTGCTCGGCCGGATGCTGGCGCTGGCGCCACGACTGATGCGCGATCTGGGCGTGGTCAATGGCTTTCGCACGCTGATCAACACCGGCGCGGACGGGCGGCAGGAGGTGCAGCACCTGCACATGCACGTGATGGGCGGGCCCAGGCCCTGGCTCAAGGGCTGAAACCCCGTCTGGCACGGCCCCGACCCCCTAGAATCCCGAAACCCTTTCCAGGAGAAATGTCATGGGTTCGTTCAGCATCTGGCACTGGCTGATCGTGTTGCTGGTCGTGGTGTTGATCTTCGGCACCAAGAAGCTGAAGAACATCGGCTCCGACCTGGGCGGCGCCGTCAAGGGCTTCAAGGACGGCATGAAGAGCGGCGGCGAGGTGCCGGCCGAAGCCGACGCCAACCCGGTCGCGCCGCAGGTCGGCTCGCAGAAGAGCGCCAACGCCAACACCGTGGACGTCGAAGCGCGCACCAAGTCCTGAACGTGGTCGAGGGCGTCGTTCGCTTGGCCGGGGCCGATGCAGCCTGAGGCCGCATGATCGAGTTCGGCTTCGACAAGCTCGCGCTCATCGGCGCGGTGGCGTTGATCGTCATCGGGCCCGAGAAGCTGCCGCGCGTGGCCCGCACCGTGGGCCACATGCTGGGCAAGGCGCAGCGCTACGTGGCCGATGTCAAGGCCGAGGTCAACCGCTCGATCGAACTCGACGAACTGAAGAAGATGAAGACCCAGTTCGAGGACGCCGCGCGCGATGTGGAAAACAGCGTCCATGCGGAGGTGCAGCAGGCCAGCGCCGCGCTGGAGTCGGACTGGTCCGACCTGTCCGCAGGCGGTCAATCGTCCAGCGGCGCCTTCGACGGCCCGCTCGCGGTGCCGCAGTACAAGCACCCCAGGAAGCGCTGGCGCCTGAAGCGCGGCGCCACGCCGCAGTGGTACAAGCAGCGCCAGGGCGTCCGCACGCATGCGCAGTCGGGCGCGGCGAGGGTGGCCCGCTTCCGCCCGCCTGGCTACAAGGCCGGGCAGTGACCGTGGCGCACGCCGTCACGACCGGGCCCGCCGGGGGCGCGCGATGAGCGGGCCCGACCAGCCGCGCGACGAGCTCGAGGGCAGCGAGGCGCCCTTCGTCTCGCACCTGGTCGAACTGCGCGACCGGCTGATCCGTGCGCTGATCGCTGTCGGCTTGGTCTTCGGCGTGCTGATGGTCTGGCCCGGCCCGGGGCCGCTGTACGACCTGCTGGCCTCGCCGCTGGTCGCCAACCTGCCGGCTGGCGCGACGATGATCGCCACCAACGTGATCTCGCCGTTCATGGTGCCGCTCAAGATCACGCTGCTGGCTGCCTTCATGGTGGCGCTGCCGGTGGTGCTGTACCAGGTCTGGGCCTTCGTCGCGCCGGGCCTGTACAGCCATGAGAAGAAGATGGTGCTGCCGCTGGTGGTGTCCAGCACGCTGCTGTTCTTCCTGGGAGTGGCGTTCTGCTACTTCTTCGTCTTCGGCCAGGTGTTCAATTTCATCCAGAGCTTCGCGCCCAAGAGCATCACCGCGGCGCCCGACATCGAGGCCTATCTGAGCTTCGTGATGACCATGTTCATCGCTTTCGGCCTGGCCTTCGAGGTGCCGGTGGCGGTGGTGGTGCTTGCGAGGCTGGGCGTGGTCACGGTCGAGCAGCTGAAGAAATGGCGTGGCTACTTCATCGTCGGCGCCTTCGTCGTCGCGGCCATCGTCACGCCGCCTGACGTGGTCTCGCAGCTGGCACTGGCCATTCCGATGTGCCTGCTCTACGAGCTCGGCATCTGGGCGGCCAAGCTGTTCATCAGGCACACCAAGGCGCCGGACGCGGAGGCCGAGACCAAACCCGACGGCGCCGTCTGAGCGGGCGGGCTACTCGGCGGCGCGGCGCTGCGCCTTGGGGCGTTGCGCGACGGTCAGGTTCAGCTGCAGCGACTGCCCGCCGCGCTGCACCGCCACCGTGGTCACCGTGCGCGGTGTCAGCGCGGCCACTGCGGCCAGCAGCTCGGCGGTGTTGGCCACCTCGGTGCCGGCGATCGACAGCACCACGTCGCCCGGGCGCATGCCGCCGCGGCTGGCCGGGCCGTCCTGCAGCACGCCGGTGATCAGCACGCCCTGGCTGATCGGCAGCCGCAGGCTGGTGGCCAGCTCCGGCGTCAGGTCGCGCGGCTCCACGCCGATCCAGCCGCGCGTGACCTGGCCGTCGCGCAGCAATGCGCCCATGACGCTGCGCGCCGAATCCACCGGTATCGCAAAGCCGATGCCCATGCTGCCGCCGCTGCGGCTGTAGATGGCGGTGTTGATGCCGACCAGCCGGCCTTCGGCATCGACCAGTGCGCCGCCCGAGTTGCCGGGATTGATCGCAGCATCGGTCTGGATGAAGTTCTCGAAGGTCGACAGGCCCAGCCGGTTGCGGCCGAGCGCGCTGACGATGCCTGAGGTGACCGTCTGGCCGACGTTGAAGGGATTGCCGATGGCCAGCACCACGTCACCCACCTGCAGCGCGCGCACATCGCCCAGCGTCACGACCGGCAGCGCGTCCAGCTGGATCTGCAGCACGGCCAGGTCGGTCTCGGGGTCGGTGCCGATCAGCCGGGCGCGCGCCTGGCGGCCGTCGGCCAGCTGCACCTCGATCTCGCTGGCGCCTTCGACCACATGGTTGTTGGTCAGCAGGTAGCCTTCGCCGGAGACGATCACCCCCGACCCCAGCCCCATCTGCTGCGGCTGCGGGTTGCGCCCGTTGCCGAAGAAATAGCGGAACCAGGGATCTTCGCCCTGCACGCGCGGCCGCGAGGCCTTGCTGGCGACGATGCTGACCACGGCCGGCGCGGCGCGCTTGGCGGCTTGGCTGTAGCCGGACGGGGCTGGCGGCGGCGCCAACACCGGCGGTGACGGCGGCGGCGGCGCCTCCGTCACCGCCGCCT
>JBEIHU010000027.1:0-26054 GCA_040381175.1 Burkholderiaceae bacterium | reverse complement strand
GGGCCATCGGTGCGCCCATCAACATCTGGAACGACCACAGCGACAGCATGAGCCAGCGCGACTGCGGCTGGATCCAGCTGTTCGCTGCGCACAACCAGGAGGCGCTGGACCTGCACATCCAGGCCTTCAGGCTGGCCGAGGAACTGAGCATGCCGGTGATGGTGTGCATGGACGGCTTCATCCTGACCCATGCCTACGAGCGGGTGGACATGCCCACGCAGGCGCAGGTCGACGCCTTCCTGCCGCCGTACGAGCCACGCCAGGTGCTGGACGTGGCCGAGCCGGTGTCGATCGGCGCGATGGTCGGGCCCGAGGCCTTCATGGAAGTGCGCTACCTGGCGCACGCCAAGCAGCTGACGGCGCTGGAGCGCATTCCGCAGATCGCCGCCGAGTTCCAGCAGCGCTTCGGCCGCAACACTGGCGGGCTGCTGCGCGGCTACCACCTCGACGATGCCGAGACGGTGGTGGTGGCGCTGGGCTCGGTGCTGGGCACGCTGCGCGAGACGGTGGACGAACTGCGCCGCGAGGGCCAGCGCTTCGGCGTGCTCGGCATCAGCTCGTTCCGGCCCTTCCCGCTGGCCGCGGTGCGCGAGGCGCTGCAGGGCGCCAAGCGCGTGGTGGTGCTCGAAAAGAGCTTCTCGGTCGGCCTGGGCGGCGTGGTCTCCACCGACGTGCGGCTGGCGCTGTCGGGCCTGGCCCTGCAGGGCTGCACGGTGGTGGCCGGGCTGGGAGGGCGGGCCATCACCCGGGCTTCGCTGCGGCGCATGCTGCTTCAGGCGCAGGCCGGCCAGCTGCCGCCTCTGAGCTTCCTGGACCTGGACCGGCGCATCGTCGACCGCCAGCTGGAACGCGAGGCGCAACGCCGCCGCAGCGGACCGGTCGCCGAAAACCTGCTGCGCGACCTGGGCACCGTGGCATCGAAAGTGAGCTAGCCATGAGCGCCCCCGTCAGGTTCTACCAGACCGGCACCTTCACCGTGGGCAACCGCCTGCTCGCCCCCGAGCAGCGCAGCGTTCAGGCCAGCGCCGAGCGCAGCAACTCGCTGAACAGTGGCCACCGCGCCTGCCAGGGTTGCGGCGAGGCGCTGGGTGCGCGCTACGCGGTCGACGCCGCCATGCGCGCCACCGGCAACCGGCTGATCGCCGCCAATGCCACCGGCTGCCTGGAGGTGTTTTCCACGCCCTACCCGGAAAGCTCCTGGCAGCTGCCGTGGATCCACAGCCTGTTCGGCAATGCGGCGGCCGTGGGCACCGGCATCGCCGCGGCGCTGAAGGTCAAGGCACTGAAGGCCGGGCACGCGGGCAGCGCGGTGCGCGTCATCGCCCAGGGCGGCGATGGCGGCACCACCGACATCGGCTTCGGCTGCCTGTCGGGCATGTTCGAGCGCAACGACGACGTGCTCTACATCTGCTACGACAACGAGGCCTACATGAACACCGGCGTGCAGCGCAGCAGCGCCACGCCGCCGGCCGCGCGCACCGCCACCACCATGGCGGTGGGCGAGGCCCCGGGTGCGGCGTTTGGCCAGGGCAAGAACCTGCCGCTGATTGCCATGGCCCACGAAATCCCCTACGTGGCTGCGGCCACCGTGGCCGACCTGCGCGACCTGGAGGCCAAGGTCGAGACAGCGATGGGCCTGCACGGCGCGCGCTACCTGCACATCCTGGTTCCGTGCCCGCTGGGCTGGGGTTCGGCCAGCCACGACACCATCCGGCTGGCGAGGCTGGCGCGTGAGACCGGCCTGTTCCCGGTGTTCGAGGCGCGCAACGGCGAGGTGACGGCCGTCACCAAGCTGCGCCACCATGTGCCGGTGGTGGAATACCTGAAGCCGCAGAAGCGCTTTGCGCACCTGTTCGGCACACCCGGCCAGCCGCGGATGCTGGCGATGATCCAGGCCGAGGCCGACCGCAACATCCGCCGCTTCGGCCTGCTGGAAGAAGAAGGGGCCCGTTGACATGGACAAGCCGTTCGCGATCACGCTCGACCCCGGCTCGTCGCTGGCCAACAAGACGGGCAGCTGGCGAACCGAGCGCCCGATCTATGTCGACCGGCTGCCGCCGTGCAATGCGCAGTGCCCCGCGGGCGAGGACATCCAGGGCTGGCTGTTCCACGCCGAGAGCGGCGACTACCAGGCCGCCTGGCGCCACCTGGTGCGTGACAACCCCTTTCCCGCGATCATGGGGCGCGTGTGCTATCACTCGTGCGAAGGCGTGTGCAGCCGCGCCAAGCTCGACGCGGCCGTGGGCATCAACTCGGTGGAGCGCTTCCTGGGCGACGAGGCGCTGCGGCAAGGCTGGCGCTTCGACCTGCCGGCTGCGGACAGCGGCAAGCAGGTGCTGGTGGTCGGCGCAGGGCCCTCGGGCATGTCGGCGGCCTACCACCTGCGCCGCCTGGGCCATGCGGTGACGGTGATGGAAGCCGGCCCGATGGCCGGCGGCATGATGCGCTTTGGCATCCCCAAGTACCGGCTGCCGCGCGAGGTGCTCGACGCCGAGATGCAGCGCATCGTCGACCTGGGTGTGACGCTGAAGCTCAATGCCAAGGTCTTCGACCTGTCGCAGACACTGAAGGACGGCGGCTACGACGCCGCCTTCCTGGCGGTGGGAGCGCACATTGCCAAGCGCGCCTTCATCCCGGCCAAGGATAGCTCGCGCATCCTCGACGCCGTGGCCGTGCTGCGCAGCATGGAAGGCGAAGTCCCGCCGTTGCTCGGGCGCCGCGTGGTGGTCTACGGCGGCGGCAACACTGCCATCGACGTGGCGCGCACGGCCAAGCGGCTGGGCGCCACCGAGGCCGTCATCGTCTACCGGCGCACGCGCGAGAAGATGCCGGCGTACGACTTCGAGGTCGAAGAGGCGCTGCAGGAAGGCGTGATGGTGAAGTGGCTGTCGACCATCAAGCGCTCGGGTGACGACGGCGCGCTGACCCTCGAGAAGATGGTGCTCGACGGCAAAGGCAACCCGCAGCCGACTGGCGAGTTCGAGACACTGGAGGCCGATTCGCTGGTGCTGGCGCTGGGTCAGGACGTGGACCTGTCGCTGCTGGATGGCGTGCCGGGGCTGCAGCTGCGCGACGGCGTGGTGCAGGTCGATCCGCAGACGATGATGACTGGCCATCCGGGGCTGTTCGCCGGCGGCGACATGGTGCCGGCGGAGCGCAACGTCACGGTGGCGGTGGGCCATGGCAAGAAGGCGGCGCGGCATGTCGATGCCTGGCTGCGCGGCACGCGCGTCGAAGCGGCGCCGAAGCATGCGCCGGCGACCTTCGAGCGGCTGAACCCCTGGTACTACAGCGACGCGCCGAAGACGCTGCGCCCGCAGCTGGACATCGCCCGGCGCACCAGCAGCTTCGACGAGGTGCAAGGCGGCCTGAGTTCGGCCAACGCGCTGTTCGAGGCGCGCCGCTGCCTGAGCTGCGGCAACTGCTTTGAATGCGACAACTGCTACGGAGTGTGCCCGGACAACGCCGTCATCAAGCTCGGCCCGGGCAAGCGATTCCAGTTCAACTACGACTACTGCAAGGGCTGCGGCATCTGCGCCGCCGAATGCCCCTGCGGCGCGATCGACATGGTGCTGGAAGAAGGCTAGGAGCGTGGGCAGCGGGAATCTGCCGCCCACGCTCCCAGCCGGGCCTTCGTGCCGCGGATCCGGTGCGAGTCTTGGTGAGCCCGGGCTGCGTCCTTCGGCCGGGGGATGACGGCGGCGCTGGCTTGCTGCACGCTGCGCCTGTCAACCGTGACAGGAGCGGGATGTGATCGAACGACGCCTTGCCTTGCTGGCCTGTGCCGCGATGTCGGCCTGCGCCGCGACCGACGCACCGGACATCGAAGTCTCCGATTCGCAGCGCTGCGTGCAGGAGCAGCGCATCGGATCGAACATCCCGGTCACGAAGTGTCACGACCGGGTGGTGGCCGAGCAGCAAAAACGCGATGCCGACCGGATCGCCGACCGTATCCGCCGCGCTCCGGTGCGCGCCATCAACGGTGCTTCGGGCGGCGGCAACTGAGGCTCCGCTGCCGCACAGAGCGGCTGAAGGCAGCTTGCATGCGCCGGGCCGGCGCATCAGCCCGCGCCGACGCGCCGTGCCAGGTGCCCCAGCGCCAGCTCCACCTGGTCGATCAGCACCAGGCACAGGTCACCCGGCTGCAGTCGCTCGAGCGCGGCGTCGATGGCCGCGAACTCGCCGCGGATCTCGTCGACGCGGGCGGTGCGGGTGACGCCTTGCAGACCCTGGCGCAGCAGCGCCATCACCTCGCCGTCGGCACGGCCGCGCTGCGCAGCGTCCTGGTACAGGATGACATCGTCGAAGGCGGCGCCCAGGATGACCGTCTGCTCGCGCAGGTCCTCGTCGCGGCGGTCGCCGGCGCCGCTGATCACCACCGAACGGCGCCTGGCCGGCATGGATTCGACCGCGCGCACCAGCGCGCGCATCGCGTCGGGGTTGTGGCCGTAGTCGGCGATCAGCGTCGCGCCCCGGTAGTCCAGCACGTTGAAGCGCCCGGGCGTGGTGGCGGCATCGTTGACGAAGCTGGCCAGGCCGCGGCGCACGGCGTCCCAGTCCAGGCCCAAAGACCAGGCGGCGCCAATCGCCGCCATCGCGTTCTCCGTCTGGAAGCCGATGGTTCCGCCGCGTGTCAGCGGGATCTCGGCCAGCGGCAGCCGTTCGCGCCACGAGCCCTGCGCAGCAACGATCGCATCGCCTTCGCGGTAGACCACGCGCCGTCCCTGCGCGCGGTGCGTGGCCATCACCGGGTGCTGGCGGTCGGCGGCGAAGAAGCAGACCTGCCCCGGGCAGTGCATGGCCATCGCCGCAACGTTCGGGTCGGCGGCATTCAGCACCGCGTAACCTGCGGGCGCTACGTTCTGCACGATCACGCGCTTGACCGTCGCCAGCTCCTCGACGGTGGTGATGTAGTTCAGGCCGAGGTGGTCGCCCGCGCCGATGTTGGTGACCACCGCCACCGAGCAGCGGTCGAAGCCCAGGCCTTCGCGCAGGATGCCGCCGCGCGCGGTCTCGAACACGGCGCCGTCGACATCCGGGTGGGCCAGCACGTTGCGCGCGCTGCGCGGGCCGCTGCAGTCGCCGTCGTCGATCTGCCGGCCCTGCACGTAGGCGCCGTCGGTGTTGGTCGTGCCCACGCGCAGCCCGGCGGTGGCCATCAGGTGCGCCACCAGCCGCGTCACCGTGGTCTTGCCGTTGGTGCCGGTGACGGCCACCACTGGCACGCGGCCGTCCTCGCCGGGGCCGTAGAGGTGGCCGATGATCGCCTCGCCCACCGGGCGGCCCTTGCCGTAGGACGGCGTCAGGTGCATGCGCAGGCCCGGCGCGGCATTGACCTCGACCACGCCGCCGCGCTGCTCCTCCAGCGGACGCAGCACGGTCTCGCAGACCACGTCGACGCCACAGATGTGCAGGCCGACCATCTGCGCCGCCGCCACCGCGCGCGCCGCCACCTCGGGGTGCACGTCGTCGGTGACGTCGGTGGCGGTGCCGCCGGTGCTCAGGTTGGCGTTGTGGCGCAGCATCACGCGTCGGCCCTTGGCGGGTACCAAGCCGGGTTCCAGGCCCTGCACCCGCAGCCGGTTGACGGCGATGTTGTCCAGCCGCACGCGCGTCAGCGCGGTGGCATGCCCGTCGCCACGGCGCGGGTCGGCATTGATGCGCTCGACCAGTTCGCTGACGGTGAGCTTGCCGTCGCCGATGACATGCGGAGGGTCGCGGCGCGCTGCGGCAACCAGTTTCTTGCCCACCACCAGCAGCCGGTAGTCGCCGCCGGCCAGGTACTTCTCGATCATCACCGTGCCGATCGCCGCGGCCTCCTTGAAGGCTGCTTCCAGCTGCTCGCGCGAGACGACGTTGACGGTGACGCCCTTGCCCTGGTTGCCGTCCTGCGGCTTGACCACCACCGGCAGCCCGATCTGCTGCGCCACGGCCCAGGCATCGTCGGCGTCGCGCACCGGCCGGCCCAGCGGTACCGGCACGCCGGCAGCGCGCAGCAGCGTCTTCGTCAGGTCCTTGTCCTGGGCGATCGACTCGGCCACCGCGCTGGTGGTGTCGACCTCGGCCGCCTGGATGCGGCGCTGCTTCGAGCCCCAGCCGAACTGCACCAGGCTGCCGTCGGTCAGCCGCCCGAAGGGGATGCCGCGGGCCACGGCGGCATTGACGATCGACGCGGTCGAAGGTCCCAGGCGCAGGTCTTCGTCCGCCTCGTGCAGCGCGGCCACGGCGGCCGCGGCATCGAAGCCGCCGCCGTGGCCGGCGGCGTCGATCAGCTCGAGCGCCAGCTTCAGCGCCTGGCGGCCGACTTGCTCTTCGCTGTACTCGACCACCACCTGGTAGACGCCGGCTTGCGGCGTGGCCGCGGTGCGGCTGTAGGTCACCGGGCAGCCGGCCTGGGCCTGCAGCGCCAGGGCCGACAGCTGCAGCACCTCGGCCAGCGACAACGAGCGTGCGTCGATGGGCCAGGCTTCGCCGATCGCCGGGAACAATGCGCGCAGCCTGGGCTCGAAGTCCGCCAGCCGGCGGATGTCGCGCTCGTCCTGGGTGCAGTGCACGACGGCTTCGATGGCCGTGTGCCGGCTCCACAGGTTGGGACCGCGCAGCGCGCGGATGCGGGTGACTTCCATCAGGCGGTCTCCCGGTCGGTGGCCGTGCCCTGCGGCGTGTCCATGCGGGCCGTCCCGGGAGCCGGCCCGAAGGTCTGCACGCCGGCGGTGATCAGGTCGGCGTCGATGCCCAGGGCCCAGGCCGCCGCCACGGCGGCGAGCAGCGCTTCGGCGGGCAGCGGCTCGGCGCGGGCGGCCAGCGGCTGCAGGTCGGGCAGTACGGTTTCGCGGCTGCCATCGGCCAGCACGCAGCCATGCCGCCCCAGGTAGACGGCACGGCCGCCAGTGACGCGGTGCGCGTCGATCGGTGCGGTGCTGCCGTCCAGGGCATAGAGGATGACGCTGCCGTCGCACAGCCGCGCCAGATCAGCGATGCGCTCGTCTTCGGCGTTGAGCACGGCGACGCCGTCCGACAGCACCACGTCCACCTGGGTGCGCAGCACCTTGAGCATCTGTTCGGCCTGCTGGATGTCGAACTCGGCCAGGTCCGGTGCGCCATCGAGGTCGGTGACGATGCCCACGCTGCATCGGTCGTAGGCCAGTCCGTCGCGCAGGATCGAGGCTGCATCGTTCTCGAACACCGCCGCTTCGACGCTGCGGTTAATGAGCAGCCGGCGTCCGGCGTCCCAGTTCACGCAGTCGTCGGTCTCGACGCGGCGGCGGTCGAGGAACAGGCCTTCGCGGCAGGCCAGCCCGACATGCCGCCCGCCCAGCTGCATCATCCAGGCGACCAGCCTGGCGATGCGCGCGCAGTGGCGCGAGCCGGCGACCCCGACGATCGGGATGCGGCCGCTGTCCTCCGGGTCGGGGAACAGGTGGTCGACGATCGCCCGGCCCACCGGCCGCGGCGCGCCTTCGGCCGGGCGCAGGTGCATCAGCAGCCCGGGGCCGGCATTGACCTCGACGACCGCGCCGCCCTGCTCCTGCAGCGGACGGGAAATGTCCGCGGCCACGAGGTCGACGCCGGCGATGTCCAGCCCGACGGTGCGCGCTGCCAGCGACACCATGTGCTCCACCTCGGGGTGCACCTGGTCGCTGCAGTCGATGGCGACGTTGCCGTTGCGCTGGATCAGCACGCGCCGGCCGGCGGCCGGCACGCTGTCGGGCTCGAGGCCCACGCGCTGCAGGTCGGCACGCACCACGTCGTCTTCCTCGACGACGATGCGGTTCAGCGGAAAGTCCTCGGTCGTGCCCCGGCGCGGGTCGCTGTTGAGCTGGCTGTCGATCAGCTGGCGCACCGTGCTGCGGCCGTCGCCGGTGACCCAGGCCGTCTCGCCGCGGGCGGCGGCCACCACCTTGCCGCCGACCACCAGCAAGCGGTGCTCGTCTCCGGGCACGGCACGCTCGACGATGACCTCGCTTCCGTGCTGGTCGGCCAGCGTCCAGGCCGCTTCGACCTCCGCCTGGGTGTTCAGATCCAGCGACACGCCGCGGCCGTGGTTGCCGTCGGTGGGTTTGACGACCACCGGCAGGCCGATGTCCTGCGCCACCTCCCAGGCCTCGGCCGCGCTGGCGGCCACCTGGCCTTCGGGCACCGGCACGCCCACGGACCTGAGCAGCCGCTTGGTCAGGTCCTTCTCGCCGGCGATGCCCTCGGCGATGGCGCTGGTCAGGTCGGTCTCGGCCGTCCAGATGCGGCGCTGGCGCTTGCCGTGCCCCAGCTGTACCAGGTTGCCGTCGTTCAGGCGGATGTGCGGGATGCGCCTGTCGGTGGCGGCCGCCACGATGGCCGCGGTGCTGGGGCCGAGGTAGCAGTCGTCGATGGTCTCGCGCACCGCGGCCACCGCGGCCGGCAGGTCGAAGGGCTCGTCGTTGATGGCGCACATCAGCAACCGGTGGCCCTGGGTCAGCGCCCTGCGCGCGACCTGCTCGTCGCGGGCGCGGAAAACCATGCGGTAGACGCCGCGCCAGCTGGTGCTGCGCGTCTGGCCGAAACCGGTGGGCATGCCCGCCAGGTTGAGCAGTTCGATGACCACATGCTCGAGCACGTGGCCGCACCAGGTGCCTTCCTGCAGCCGCTGCAGGAAGCCGCCGCGCTCGCCAACGCCGCAGTGGTGCTCGGCCAGGGCGGGCAGCCAGGCGCAAAGGCGCTGCACCATGCCGGGGAGCCGGTTGGACGGATGGTCCTCTAGTTCGCCCAGGTCGAGCCAGGTCTCGAGCGCCGGCCGGTAGGTCCAGAGATTGGGGCCGCGCAGGTAGTTGATGCGCAGCAGCTGGATGTCGTTCTTCTTGTCCATTGTCGCGGCAGGCGGTGCTTGGGGGAGAATCGCGCCGCCCTCGCGGCTGAACACCCTGAGTTCCATGTCCAACCCCGTAGCACCCACCCTGGCGAGCACCGACCGAATGGCAGAGGTGCGCGCCGAACTGCAGGCGGAACTGGCTGCGGGGGAGAACGTTCTGGCGTTGCTGCCGGTTGACCTGGATGCGCAATTTCGTTTCGGCCAGGGTATCCTGGTGCTTACCGACCGCCGGCTGCTGGCCCGCGAGCCGGGTGCCGGCCGCTGGATGGGCTGGTCGCTGGAGCCGGGTCTGCAGCTGCGCCATGCCGACCATGCCGGGGTCGGCAGTCTGGAGCTGTGCGACGCGCAGTCGCGGCTGGCGCGCTGGCGCTTCACGCTGGGCTCCAACACCCAGGCGTTGAAGCTGCAGGCGGCCTTCGAGCGCCAGCAGTCGCGGCGCGAAGGCCGCGAAGACGACGAGGAGCCGGTCGACGACGACAGTCTGGCGCCGCGCGAGCCGCAGGGACCGCCGTCGACCTGGGTGTTGCTTCGGCTGGGCCGCTTTGCCCGGCCCTACCGCCCGCAGCTGTTCCTGGGATTCGCGCTGACGCTGGCCTCGACCGCGGCGACGCTGGTGCCGCCTTACCTGACCATTCCGTTGATGGACAAGGTGCTGATCCCGTTCCAGGGCGGGCAGCAGATCGACCCGCAGTACGTGCTGTGGCTGCTGGCCGGGCTGCTGGGCTCGGCACTGCTGGCCTGGAGCCTGGGTTGGGCGCGCACCTGGCTGCTGGCGCTTGTGTCCGAGCGCATCGCGGCCGACCTGCGCACAGCGGCCTTCGAACACCTGCTGCGCCTGAGCCTGGACTACTTCGGCGCCAAGCGCACCGGCGACCTGATGGCGCGCATCGGCTCGGAGACCGACCGGATCTCGGTGTTTCTGTCGCTGCACGCGCTGGATTTCGCCACCGACGTGCTGATGATCGGCATGACGGCGGTGATCCTGTTCTCCATCGACCCTGGCCTGGCGCTGGTGACACTGCTGCCGCTGCCCTTCATCGCCTGGATGATCCACCGGGTGCGCGACCGGCTGCGCACCGGCTTCGAGAAGATCGACCGTGTCTGGGGCGACGTGACCAGCGTGCTGGCAGACACCATCCCGGGCATCCGCGTGGTCAAGGCTTTTGCGCAGGAAGGCCGCGAGGCGCAGCGCTTCCGCGAGGCGAACCGGCTCAACCTGGCCGTCAACGACAGGCTCAACAAGACCTGGAGCCTGTTCACGCCGACAGTGTCGCTGCTGACCGACATCGGACTGCTGGTGGTCTGGGCCTTCGGCATCTGGCAGGTCAGCCGCGGCCAGGTCACGGTGGGCGTGCTGACCGCCTTCATCGCCTACATCGGCCGCTTCTACACGCGGCTGGATTCGATGAGCCGCATCGTCAGCGTGACGCAGAAGGCGGCGGCCGGCGCCAAGCGCATCTTCGACATCCTGGACCACAGCAGCAACGTGCCCGAGCCGGCCCATCCGGTTGCGATCGAGCGGCTGCAGGGCCGCATCGAACTGCGCGGCGTGGGCTTCCGTTACGGCAGCCGCAGCGTCATCCGCGGCCTGGACCTGGAGGTCCGGCCGGGCGAGATGATCGGCCTGGTGGGCCACAGCGGCTCGGGCAAGAGCACGCTGGTCAACCTCATCTGCCGCTTCTACGACGTCAGCGACGGCGCGATCCTGGTCGACGGCACCGACCTGCGGCGCTTCGGCGTGGCCGACTACCGGCGGCACATCGGCCTGGTGCTGCAGGAGCCCTTCCTGTTCTTCGGCACGGTGGCCGAGAACATCGCCTATGGCAAGCCGCAGGCGACGCGCGCCGAGATCGTGGCCGCGGCGCGCGCCGCGCATGCGCACGAGTTCATCCTGCGGCTGCCGCAGGGCTACGACAGCCTGGTCGGCGAGCGCGGGCAGGGGCTGTCCGGCGGCGAGCGCCAGCGCATCAGCATCGCCCGTGCGCTGCTCATCGACCCGAAGATCCTGATCCTGGACGAGGCCACGTCGGCGGTGGACACCGAGACGGAGAAGGAGATCCAGAAGGCGCTGGACAACCTCGTGCAGGGCCGCACGACCATCGCCATCGCCCACCGGCTGTCGACGCTGCGCAAGGCCGACCGGCTGGTGGTGATGGACCGCAGCCGCATCGTCGAGGTTGGCCCGCACGATGCGCTGATCGAGCAGCGCGGCGCCTACTGGCGGCTGTACGAGGCGCAGGCGCGGCGCGTCGAAGGCAGCGAACGGGAAGAGCTTGGCGAGCCTTTGATTGCTGCGCAGCTGGCGGCTGTCGCCAGCACCCATGCGGCGGTGCATGCCGCAGTGCAGCCTTGAGCGCGACCTGCGGTTGCCAGGCGTGGTGGCCGCAGCGCGTTGCGTGCGGGGCCGGACGGTGAGCTTCGATCTGTGGCGCAATGCCTTCGGCTGGCTGGTGTTCAGCGGCGAGGACGGCGTGGAACACGATGGCGTGGTGCCGGTGCGGGCCTTCCCGATCGGGGCACCACAGGAAGGAGTGTCGCTGCTCAGTGCCGACGGCCGCGAACTGGCCTGGATCGAGCGGCTGGCCGACCTGCCTCCGGCGCAGCGCGCCTTGGTCGACGACGCGCTTGCCGAGCGCGAGTTCGCGCCCGAGATCCGCCGCCTGCATGCCGTCAGCAGCTTCTCGACGCCCAGCACCTGGACGGTGGACACCGACCGCGGCACGACCCGCTTCGTGCTGAGGGGCGAGGAAGACATCCGCCGCGTCGGGCGCGCAATGCTGGTGATCGCCGACAGCCAGGGACTGCAGTTTGTCGTGAGCGACCTGTCGGCGCTGGACCGGGCTTCGAGGCTGCTGCTGGAGCGCTTTCTCTGAGCTCAGCCGCCGTGCAGCGCATGGCGCAGCAGCAGCAAGGCCATGGCGGCCATGGTCAGCGCGATCAGGCTGTCCAGCAGCTGCCATGACTTCGGCCGGCCGAACCAGGGGGCCAGCCAACGCGCACCGAAGCCCAGCAGCACGAACCAGCCGAAGCTGGCGCTGCTGGCCCCGGCGATGAACCAGCCGCGCAGCGCCGGTGGCTGCTGTGCACCGATGCCGCCGACCAGCAGCACCGTGTCCAGGTAGACATGCGGGTTGAGCAACGTGAAGCCCGCGGCCTGCGCGAGCGCCGCGCCGCGGCGCAGGCCGCCGCTGCCAGCGGCAGCCTGCAACGGCCGGGGACGGCGCGCGCGGCGCAGCGCCTGCCAGGCATAGGCCAGCAGGAAGACGGCGCCGGCCAGGGCCAGCGCGCGTGCCAGCGCCGGGCTCTGCCCCAGGGCACGGGCCATGCCGAGCACGCCCGCGGCGATCAGGATGGCGTCCGCCGCTGCGCAGAACAGCACCACGCTGCCCACGTGCTCGCGGCGCAGGCCCTGGCGCAGCACGAACGCATTTTGCGCACCGATGGCCACGATCAGGCCGAAGCTCCGCGCCAGGCCCTGGGCGAAGGCTGCGACAGGGGTTGCATCGATGTTGGCGGCAGTCATGCAGTGCAGCTTGCAGGTCGTGCCGGATTAAAGCAAGCCAAAACCGCTAGTCCACGTGAAGAGGAATTAAGGGGATGCTCGACTACGCGGCACTTTCTGCACTGGCCGCCGTCATCCAGGAAGGCAGCTTCGAACGTGCGGCGCTGGCACTGCACGTCACGCCTTCCGCGGTCTCGCAGCGCGTGCGTTCCCTCGAGGAGCGGGTCGGCTGCTCGCTGGCGGTGCGCGACAAGCCCTGCCGGCCTACCGAAGCCTGCCGCCGGCTATGCCGGCACGTCGACCGCGTGCGCCAGCTGGAACACGAGCTTCACGGCACGCTGCCCGCGCTGGCCCCGCGGGGCGGTTCGCGGGTGTCGGTGCCGGTCGCGGTCAATGCCGACAGCCTGGCCACCTGTTTTGCTGCCGCGCTGGCGCGCTACGCGGCCGGCGCCGCGGTGCTGGTGGATCTGTCGGTGGATGACCAGGACCACGCGGCGCAATGATTGCGCAGCGGCTCGGTATTGGCGGCCGTCAGTTCCGCGGCGTGGCCTGGCGCTGGCTGCAACAGCCTACCGCTGGGCGCCATGCGCTACCTGGCGTTGGCCAGTCCGGCATTCGTGGTGCGCCATTTCCCGGGCGGCGTGGGCACCGGCAGTCTGGCCTGGGCGCCCAGCCGGGTATCCAACAACAAGGACGAGCTGCAGGCGCGCTGGGTGCAGCGGCTGTGCCACCGGCACGTGGACCTGCCCCGGCACACCTTGCCTTCGCCCCAGGCCTTCGTCGTTGCGGCGCTTGCCGGCATGGGCTGGGGCCTGCAACCCGAAGCGCTGATCGCGGCGCACCTGCGCGACGGCTCGCTGATCGAGCTGGTGCCGCACAGCACGCTGGACGTGCCGCTGCACTGGCAATTTGCACGCGCCGCGGCCGCGCTGGTCGAGGTCCTTGGTCGCGAGGTCATGTCGGCCGCGCGTTCCGCTCTGCTCGCCGCGGACGCCGACACGCGGCGGCGCGTCAGCCGGCCCAGCCGGTCGCGCCGAATGCCGCGCCCATCGCCACCAGCCACACCGGGCTGAGGCGGGTCTTCAGCAGCAACAGCACGGTCAGGGGCACCAGCAGCATCGCGCCCCAGCTGTCGCGCACTGGCGCGGTCAGCACCCAGCCGGTGGCCAGCAGCAGGCCCAGCGTCAGCGGCGCCATGCCGGCGCTGAAGGCGCGCAGCGCGCGCGAGTCGCGATGCCGCTCGCCGTAGCGGGCTGCGGCCAGGGCCAGCGTGGTCGACGGCAGCAGGCTGCCGGCCAGCGTGGCGAGCACGCCCGCCAGGCCGGCGATGTTCCAGCCGACCACGGCCACGAACAGTACGTTCGGCCCTGGCGCGGCCTGCGCGATGGCCACCGAGCTGGTGAACTGCGCGTCGCTGAGCCAGCCGCGCTCGCCGGCCACGTAGCGCTGCATGTCGGGCGCAGTGATGATCGCACCACCGACCGCCAGCAGCGAGAGCATGCCGAAGTGCAGGAACAGCGATAGCAGCACGCCGCCGTCGAGCCCGTGGCTGCCGAAGAGCAACGCGTTCATCCGCTTGCCTGCGGCATGGCGCGGGCGAATGCCGGTGCGCCCGGGCACCTGGGGGCGGCCTGGCGCCGGCTCACTTGCCCAGCCGCCACCACGCAAGGGCCACCGACGCGCCGCCCAGGCCCAGTACCACGCCAACCATCGGCCAGCGCCACACACCGATGGCCAGCAGCGCGAGCAGCGCGATGCCTGCGGCGGCCGGCCAGCCGAGCGGGGTGGTGCGCAGGCCGCCGACCAGCTTGACGGCAGTGCCGATCACCAGCCCGGCGGCCACCGCGCCCATGCCGCGCAGCGCGCCGGCCACCATCGGATGCGACACGGTTTCGCGGTAGAGCACGGCCAGCAGCAGCACGATGAACAGCGGCAGGCACAGCAACCCGGCCAGCGCCGCGGTGGCTCCGCGCCAGCCGTGAAATCGGTGGCCAATGATCAAGGCCATGTTGACGATGTTCGGCCCGGGCAGCACCTGGCCCAGCGACAGAACTTCCAGGAACTGCGCCGGCGTCATCCAGCGCTCGCGCTCGACCAGCTCGCGCTGCGCCACCGCCAGCACGCCGCCGAAGCCCTGCAGCGCCATGCGGTTGAAGACGCGAAGGATGTCCACTGCGTCGCGTGGCTGCCGCAGCGCGGTGGCCTCAGGCATGCGGCGCTCCTCGCATGCGTCGTGCCGCCCACAGGCTGGTGGCGATGGCGGCGCACATCCAGGCCAGCCCCAGCCAGCTCAGGCCGCCGTAGCCGCTGGCGGCGACGACGGCGCCGCCGCCGCCCGAGCCGATGAACTGGCCCACGTACATGGCCGACGAATTCAGCGAGATCAGCGCCGTCGCCAGCGCCGGCGCGGCCAGGGCCAGACGCACCTGCTGCGCCGAGTTCGACGAGAAGCAGCCCAGCGCCCAGGGCAGGGTGACGATCAGCGCGCTGGTGAAGCCGGTGGCCAGCGGCCAGGCCAGCAGCGACAGCGCCATGCAGCCCAGGCCCACGGCCACCGCGGGCGCCGCACCGACGCGGTCGATGCTGCGCGTGAGCAGCACGTTGCCCACCAGGCCGATGCCGCCGAACCACAGGAACAGCAGGCTGATCTGCGTCGCGCTCGCGCCCAGCACCTGGCTGTAGTACGGCGCGAAGAAGCTGAAGATCGTGAACTGCCCGGCGCTGCTCATCGCCGTCACCAGCACGATGGCCATCAGCACCGGGTGTGTGAACACGCTGCGCCAGTCGGCCAACGATAGCGGCGGCGGCCGGATGCCGCCGGGCAGCGCGCTCCACACGCCAGCGGCCGCGGCCAGCGCCAGCAGCGCGATGACGGCGAACGCCCACTGCCAGCCCCAGGTCTCGCCGATGTAGGCCGACATCGGCATGCCCAGCACCGACGCCACCGACCAGCCCAGGAAGATGAAGGTGATGGCCTGGCCGCGCTGCTCGGGCGGCGTCAGCGCGGCGATGGCCGAGGCGGCCTGCGGCGTGAAAGCCGCGGCGCCCAGCATCGTCAGGCAGCGCAGCAGCAGCAGCACGGTGAAATCGCTGGCCAGCGCGCCGAGCAGGTGTCCGGCCGCATACCACAGCAGCGCCAGCACCAGCAGGCGGCGACGGTCCCAGCCGCTCAGCAGCCCGGCGAGCAGCGGCGAGCCGATGGCCATGACCACCGCCGCAGCGCCAATCAGCTGCCCGCCCAGCGCCACCGACACCTGCAGCGAGCGCACGATATCGTTCAGCACGCCGGCCGAGGACATGATGCCGCAGCCGATGGCGAAGTTGCCGGCCAGCAGGGCCCAGCGCGGCGCAGCGGACGCGGGCCGGTCGCTCAGCGCAGCACCCTCAGCGCGTCGGGGTTGACAATGTTCGTCGGCTCGTTGTTGACGAAATTGACCACGTTGTCGAAGGCGGCTTCGAAGTACAGCTCGTAGCTGTCCTGCTCGACATAGCCGATGTGCGGCGTGCACACCGCGTTCTCCAGCCGCAGCAGCGGGTGGCCCTGCAGGATCGGCTCGCTTTCGAACACGTCGATCGCGGCCATGCCCGGCCGGCCGCGGTTCAGCGCCGAGACCAGCGCATGGTCTTCCACCAGCTCGGCGCGCGAGGTGTTGACGAACAGCGCGGTCGGCTTCATGCGCGACAGGTCCTCGAGCTTGACGATGCCGTGGGTGCGCTCGCTCAGGCGCAGGTGCACGCTGAGCACGTCGCAGCTTTCGAAGAATGACTCGCAGGACGTGGCCGCCTCGTGGCCGTCTTCCACCGCCTTGACGCGCGCCGACTCGCTGCCCCAGACGCTGACCTGCATGCCGAAGGCACGGCCGTAGCCGGCCACCAGCTGGCCGATCCGACCGTAGCCCCAGACGCCCAGATGGCGCCCGCGCAGCACCTGGCCGATGCAGAAGTTGGGCGGCATCGACGCCGTCTTCAGCCCCGACTGCTGCCAGGCACCGTGCTTCAGGTTGCCGATGTACTGGGGCAGCCGGCGCATGCTGGCCATGATCAGCGCCCAAGTCAGCTCGGCCGGCGCCACTGGCGAGCCCACGCCCTCGGCCACGGCGACGCCGAGCTTGGTGCACGCCGCCAGGTCGATGTGGTTGCCGACGCGGCCGGTCTGGGAGATCAGTTTCAGCTTGGGCAGCTTCTCCAGCAGCTGCTTCGGGAAATGGGTGCGCTCGCGGATCAGCACCAGCACGTCGGCATCGCGCAGCCGAACCGACAGCTGGCCGATGCCCTTGACGGTGTTGGTGAACACCTTGGCGTTAAGCGGTTCCAGCTTGGAGGCGCACTTCAGCTTGCGCACCGCGTCCTGGTAGTCGTCGAGGATGATGATGTTCATGTCAGTACCGCCCGGCCGTTCCGAAGGTACTGACCGGCCCCTTGGGGGCCAGCAAACGAAGTGGGCGTGGGGCTTTCATCGCAGCGGGCATTCTGCCCTGCCGCGAGCGCCGCGCGGCGGCGGCGCTACGATGCGCCTCCCTACGCCCCCGTTCCATTGGAGACCCCGACCATGAGTCTGACGATGCATTCCGCCAGCGCTGCGGTGTTCAGCCGCATCCTCGGCAACATGCTGGCCTGGCTGGACAAGGCCCAGGCTCATGCCGAGGCGCGCAAGTTCGACCCCAACAACTACCTGGGCCTGCGCCTGGCGCCCGACATGCTGCCCTTGGTGCGGCAGATCCAGATCGCCAGCGATGCCGCCAAGGCCTGCATGTCGCGCCTGGCCGGCACCGAGATCCCGAAGTGGGAAGACAACGAAGCCAGCCTGGACGAACTGCGCGCGCGCCTTCGCAAGACCCTCGACCATGTGCAGTCCTTCAGCGCGGCGCAGATCGACGGGTCCGACGCGCGGCCGATCAGCGTGCCGATGCGCGGCGGCGATGCGCTGCAGTTCACGGGCGAGACCTTGCTCAAGCACTACGCAATGCCCAACTTCTACTTTCACGCCACCACTGCCTACGCGCTGCTGCGCCATGCCGGAGTGCCGCTGGGCAAGGCCGATTTCCTGGGCCATTGAATCCCTGCGGCACGACTGTGCCGCCGCCTCCAGGGTGGCCACGGCGGCGGCCCGGCCCGACGGGTCACGCTGCGCTTGCCTCATCGCCGGCCGACACAGGCGCAGGATCTGCTCGATGAGCTTCTCTTTCCCGACACCTGTGGCGGTGCCGACCACGCCCGCCATTCAAGGCTGCAGGCGGCCATGGCCAACGAGGTGTTGTCAGCGCTGCCGCTGCGTGGCGACGAGCAGGTGCTCGATGCCGGCTGCGGCGACGGCAAGCCGACGGCGCGCATCGCCCAGAAGCTGCCGCGCGGCGCGGTGCCTGGCGTGTACGCCTCCGCCTGCGTGGTGTCCCACGCGCAGCGGCAGTTCTGCGGTGCCGCGTGGCCCAATTTGCGCTTCGAGGCGGCCGATGTGCGCCGGCTGGAATTCGGCCCGCGCTTCGACCGCGTGGTGTCGTTCAACACGCTGCCTTGGTTGCCCCAGCACGACCAGGCGCTGCGCGGCATCCGCCGCGCGCTCAAGCCGCGAGGCCAGGCCCATCGACTGGTGACCCCTGCCAGTTGACCAGCCCGGAAGAGGTGGCCGAGAAGCCGCGCCGGGAGCCGGCGCGGGCGGTCGACTTCACCGGCTTTGCCGACCCACATCTGCAGTTGGGCGCGGCGAAATATGCGACGCCGGCCGCCGGCCTGGGGCTGAGGGAGTTGGAAAGCCGCAGCACGGTCAAGCGCTGGGATTTCGGCGCGAAGGAAGCCTTCTTCGGTTTCTGCAACGCCGGTTTCGGCGCCGGGCCCCAGGTGCTGCCCCTGGCGCATCGGCACCAGTCCGCCAAGGTGATGGTGCGGCGCGACCTGGCCATGATCGAGGCCGCCATCGGCGAACGCTGGACTTTCCACTTCATGCAGACCGACGTGCTGTTGGCGCCGGCCTGAGCCGGCGGCGCATTGCCGCCGTTGCGATGGGCTCTTCTGGTTAGCGCTGGCCGGCGTGTCGCATCGGCTGCCTGCGCCTGCGGGCACGCTCCGTGCGTCGAACGATCGCGTTCAGCGCCAGCGCCTGCGACACGCCGCCAGCAGTCGCCTGCTTTTCGATGCTTGATCGCGAACCGGCATGAACCCCGCGGGGGGGCGGGCCGACTCCATGGGCCCTGGCCAGGGGGCGGTCAGAGCAGCGGTGCGAAGCCGCTGTGGCCGTGGCTGCCAGGGAACACCGTGTCGATGCCGCGTTGCAGCGTGTCGCGCTCGTTGCCGTGGTCGAGGCGCGGCAGTGCATCGAAGACGGCGGCGCGCAGCAGCCACAGATCGGACGGCTCGGCTGCATGCCGGACCTGGAAGCGCAGCCATTCAGCCCGCGGTCCGGGAAGGGCTTCGATAGCCGTCAGGTAGACCTGCTTCAGGTCGACGAAGGCGCGACGCCCGGCAACGCGAGCCTGCCGGTCGCCGGGCATGCCGGCACCGGCCAGGGCCGGGCGCACGATGTGCTGGCGAGGAATCGCCGCGGTCATGACAACAACGGCACGAAACCGGAACGCGGCGCGCGCGTCGGGAAATGGCGGTTCAGCTCGGCCAGCCGGCGCTCGGCCTCGTGCTGGCTGTGGTGAAGTGCCACCATGTTGTAGAGCTCGGCGCGCAGGTGCCACAGTTCGCGCAGCGTGCGCGCTTGGCCGATGCGCCGGCACAGCACCTCGGCCGCATCGCCATGGATGTCGCGGACGCAATCGAGGAAGTCCTGGCGCACCGGCGGCAGGCGGTTGAGGGCGGGCGAGGACTGCAGCGGACCGGGTGCCAGCAGCCAGAACCATAGGCAGTTCCAGGCCGAGCGCGGCGCCTGGCGCAGCGAGGGGGGGCACACCTCTGTGCGCCAGCCGATGCGCGAGGCCAGTGTGTCGCGGTAACGGGGACGAAGGAGCAGGCTGAAAGGCATCATGACTGTGACTTCGGACACATCGCTACAAACTTGAGCGCATTGTTCGGCGTCACCTGCCGTGATATCGGCGAAACAAAGCCTGCAACAGCCGCCAGTTCGGGGCCGGAGGGCGGCCTGCCGCCTGGATGCGGACCCAGGCGCGGCGGCCTCGGCCGGTGCAGCGGCGCGGCGGGCGGGAGCGCTTCAGACCGGGCCGTATAGCTGCTTGCGCCGGGGCGTGTAATGCCACCAAGGTGCGGGCTCGGCGCCGCGCATGAAGTCGGTGGCGGCCACGAAGGTGTCCAGAACGCACGGGTCTTGGCGCCGGCCTCTGGCCTGGCACAGCGCCTGGTACAGCTGCAGCGGGTCGCGCGAGCGCAACTGCGCTGGATGCTGGATGCCAAGCAGACGCAAATCGGCGGCGACGGCCGGCCCGATGTTGGGCAACTGCTCCAGCTTGCTGCAGTCGGCGGCGCGGGCGGCCTTGGCCGACTTGAGCATGGCGCCGGCGGCTACATCAGCATGGTGTTGCGGATCAGGCCGACCGCCAGGCCTTCGAGCTCGAAGCTCGCGTCCTCAGGTGCGACGTGGATGGTTTCGAAATCCGGGTTCTCCGGGATGAGCTCGATCCCGGCCTTTGTCTTGCGGAAGCGCTTGACCGTGACCTCGTCGCCGAGCCGGGCGACAACGATCTGGCCGTTCTTGGCCTCGCGCGATTTCTGTACTGCCAGCAGGTCGCCGTCCATGATGCCGGCGTCGCGCATGCTCATGCCGCGCACCTTGAGCAGGTAGTCGGGCCGGCGCGGAAACAGGCTGGCTTCCATCAGGTAGCTCTGGTCGATGTGCTCCTGCGCCAGGATGGGCGAGCCCGCAGCCACCCGGCCGACCAGCGGCAGCGTGAGCTGCGCCAGGCCGGGCAGCGGCAGGCTGTACTGCTTGCCCCAAGGGTTGAGCCGCGCGGCGTTGAGCGCGCGCAATGTGTCAGACTTCAATCGAATGCCGCGCGAGGTGCCGCCGACGAGTTCGATGACGCCTTTGCGCGCCAGGGCCTGCAGGTGCTCTTCAGCGGCGTTGGCCGAACGGAAACCCAGTTCGGCTGCGATCTCGGCCCGGGTGGGCGGGGCGCCGGTGCGTTCGATCGCGCTTTGCACCAGATCCAGGATCTGCTGCTGGCGGTCGGTGAGCTTGGGGCTGTCGATCATGGGTTCACCTGTTAATTTGTCCAGTAACTGTATTTTCATCCATGAATGAGTCGATGGCAAGCGGTGGCGGCAAGGTGGTGGTCCTGGGCACCGGCGGCACCATCGCCGGCACGGCGGCCAACGCGACCGACAGCGTCGGCTACCAGGCCGCCAGCCTGGGTGTGCAGGACTTGCTGGGCGCGGTGCCGGCGCTGGCCGGCTGGCCGGTCGAATGCGAGCAGGTGGCGCAGGTCGACAGCAAGGACATGACGCTGGCGCTGTGGCTGTCGATGGCCACGGCCGTGCGCCGGCATCTGCAGCGGCCCGGGGTCGGCGGCGTGGTCATCACGCACGGCACCGACACACTCGAGGAGACGGCCTATTTCCTGCAGCGCGTGCTGGCGCCTGAGCGCCCGGTGGTGATGACGGCGGCGATGCGGCCTGCCACGTCCTTGCAGGCGGATGGGCCACAGAACCTGCTCGACGCGGTGCGGCTGGCGCGCAGCGGCGCAATGGCCGGCGTGCTCGCGGTGCTCGGCGGCCAGGTCTTCGCCGCAACCGACCTGCGCAAGCTGCACGGCTGGCGCATCGATGCCTTCGGAGCCGGCGAGGGCGGTCCGCTGGCGCTGATGCAGGACGGCGTGCTGAAACGCTTTCGCGATCCGCCGGCGGCATCGGCACATGTGGCGGCCGGCCGCCTGCCGCCCGACGCGGCCGACTGGCCGGTGGTGGAACTGGTCACCAGCCATGCCGGCGCGCGCGGGGCGACGCTGGACTTGCTGGTGGCCGGTGGCGCCCAGGGCATCGTCATCGCGGGCACCGGCAACGGCAGCGTCCACGCCGAGCTGCAAGCGGCGGCACGGCGCGCCACGGCCGCCGGCGTGACGGTGGTGCGTGCCTCGCGCTGCCTGCTCGGCGGCGTGGTCGGCGCGCCGCCGGAAGCGCTGCCCAGCTACGCCAGCCTGACGCCGTACCAGGCCCGTATCGAGCTGATGCTGGACCTGGTTGCGGCGCGGGCGGGCTGAGTACGATTCAGCCGCGACGGCGCCGCGCCAGCCAGACCACGGCCCCAAGGCCAGCCAGCATCAGCGCATAGGTCTGCGGCTCGGGCACGGGGCTGATCTCGTACAGCACGGTGCGGTTGGACAGGCCGCCGGCGACGATGCTGTCGGCTGTGGATTCGTGCGCCACCGCCAGGAAATGCCGGCCGCCGCTGCTGAAGGCGACCAGGCCTTCGGGGCGCAGCACGTTGGCATCGTCGGACACGATCATGTCCACGAAGGAGGCATGCTCCGGGTCGGTGATGTCGAAGATGGCCACGGCACTGCGCGTGGTGCGTTCCAGACCGATGAAGGCCAGCGTGCGACTGTTCAACTGGTACAGCGCCACGCCTTCGGGCTCGACGCCCTTGTCGTCGCTGCGGCTGTCGGCGTAGACGCCGCGCTTGTGGGCCTCGGTCTCGAGGATGTTGGCGCTGTCGAAGACCAGCTTGCCGTCGGCGTCGCGGATCGAGAAGGAGCGGCCACCCAGCGCGACGATCTCGTTCATGTTGGTGATGTTGCCGGTGCCGTCTGCACCATCGCGCAGGATGTTCAGCCGGCCGAGGTTCGCGTTTTGCTTGAGTAGTGCCGCGTTCGGAAACGCGGCCGGGTCCAGCGAGACGGCGCTGTTGCCCAGGCGCACCGTGTCGGCGTCGTCGACGAAGGCGTCGCCTTCGTTGCTCGTCACGTAGAAGGATTTGCCGCCCACGCTGTACGACACGATGGCATCGGGCATGTACAGGCCCTTCACCGGCACGTTGCGGAAACTGATGCCGCCGTCCTGGTCGCTCGGGTCGATCGCGTTGGCCGGCAAATTGAAGTCTTTCTTGCCCAGCGGCAGGATGTCCGTGATCTTGGCCGCCTGCAGGTCGAGCACCGCCAGCGCGTTGTTCTCCTGCAGCGTGACCAACGCCGTCTTGCCGCCGGGCGCCATGGCGATGTACTCCGGTTCGAGGGCGATCGAGGCCGCCACCCCGGACTGGATGCGCACACCCTTGTCGCGCAGCGCGGCTTCCTGGCCGTCGAACGCGCCGAAGCCGGCGGTCTTCACGGTCGTGCTCAGGCCGCCATTGCGTTGCACGTCGATCAGGCTGACGCTGCCGGGCGGGTTGTCGGAATCGCTCTGGCGTTCGCCCTCGTTGGCCACCAGCAGTGTCTTGCCGCCGTTCGTCCAGGTGACCATGTCGGGCACGGCGCCGACGCTCACACCGCCCAGGTGGGCCGAGGCTCCGCCTTGCGCCAGGAAGGTGCCGGTGTCGAAGAACTGCACCGAGCCCGGCGCGCTGGTCTTGATACCGTTGGTGAAGGACAGAGCCAGCGTCGGGCCTGAGATGGCCAGGCTGTTGACGCCGCCGAAAGCCGTGGTGTTGTAGCTCTGCAGGCGGTCGCCGGCCAAATTCAGCACGTCCAGGCCGTTGCCGCCCACCACCCACAGCGCGCCCGTCGCCGCGTCCCACACCGGGATCTCCGAAGATCGGCCGATCGTGGGGGCAACGTTATGGTTGAAGGTCCAAAGTGGCGTGATGGCGGCGATCGGGCCGGCTGCCGCGGCAGGTAGGGCAATCGACAGTGCGGCGGCGAGCACCGATAGGGTCGGCTTCATGGGTCCCTCGGGTTGCGTGTGACGAATGTCACGGACAGTAGATTTGCCGTGTGACGAACCCATGACAGTGGACGACACCCCCCCGAGTCAGGGGGGGGCGGGTTGACCCGATGCGCGCTCAGGCCACGTTCAGCGCCACGTCGATGTGGCCGCGTGTGGCGTTCGAATGGGGGCAGACCTCGTGCGCCGTCTTGACCAGCGCTTAGGCGGCAGCCCGCTCCATGCCGAGCACCGACGCCTCCATCGCCACCGCGATGCCAAAGGCGCCGGGCTTGGCGCTCATCGGGCCGCTCGGGACGTCGGCCTTGATCGACACGTCGGCCGGCAGCTTGATCTTCTGCATGCTGGCCATGGCCTTCATCGCGCCGATGAAGCAGGCTGCGTAGCCGGCCGCGAACAGTTGTTCGGGCTAGGTGCCCCGGCCGCTGTCGCCGCCCAGCTCCTTTGGCGTGGACAGCTGCAGCTTGATCTTGCCGTCCGAAGACTCGGTGGTGCCGGTGCACCCGCCAGTGGAGGTGACTTGGGCGGTGTGGAGCGCTTTGTCGATGGCGTTGGAGTCTTCCTCGGGTGGGCGTGGATGCGCGGCTTTCAGGCCGCTGGGGACCGGAAGTCGGTCAGTTGCCGGCGCAGCGCCTGCAGCGTGACGGTCAGCGATGACAGTTCGCCGGGTTCGCAGCCGGAAGCCGCGGCAACGTTATGCGGCACGCTGCGCGTGCGCCTTCAGTGCGCAGCCGATTGGCCACAGCTGCAGCAGCACGCGGCGCTCGTCCTGCGCTTCGCGAGGCGCTGCACCGGGTTGCCGGCTTCCAGGCGCTTGAGCGGCGGCGTCAGCGTGCCGGAATCCAGCGCCAGCCGCTCGCCGACCTGCGAGACGGTCAGGCCGTCGCACTGCCACAGCCCCAGCATCACCAGGTACTGCGGGTAGGTCAGTCCCGGCGGCTCCAGCAGCGGCTTGTACAGCTTGGTCATCGCCAGCCAGACCGAATACAGCGCGAAGCTCAGCGGGTGGTCCAGATGGAGCCATTCGTCGACAGGGTGGCGTGGCGTGCGGGGCGCAATTCCCAATCGGCGGTTGGCGCGTTTCGCTCGAGGCCGCGAGCGCCCCCGGGCTCACCGGCCCGGGGGGCAGCAGATCCGGCGCGATTCCAGAGCCAACGGTCACAGTCCGGATGAAGGAAGACCACCTCGCCGCCTTGTGACGAGGCTGCCCGGTGCTGGTGCGCGACGATGCCGATCGCGAGTACGAGGCCGACCTGATCGCCGCGGCCGAGCTGATCGACCTGCCGGTGATGGCGCAGCTGATCCGCGACTGCAGCGGCATCGTCTGCCTGTTCCTGGAGGCTGCGCAGGTGGCGCGCCTGGGCCTGCGCCGCATGGTCGGGCACAGCGAAAGCCGCGACGGCACGCCCTTCACCGTGTCGATCGGGGCGCGCGAGGGCATCCGCACCGGCGTGTCGGCCGCCGACCGCGTGACCAGCGTGCGCGTGGCCATTTGTTCCCGCTGTGTGCCGGCCCCGGCAACGTGCTGGCGCGACGCGGCCACACCGGGGCGGCGGAGGACCTGATGCGCCGGGCGCCCCTGCAGCCGGCGGCCGTGAAGTGCGAGTTGATGAACCCCGACGGCAGCATGCCCCGAGGCGGCCAGGTGCTGGCAGACGCGCGGCAGTTCGACCTGGTGCTGCTGGGCGTGCAGGACCCGGTGGCCGTGCCCAGCGCGATGGCTGCGATGCCGACGTAGCCCGGCGCTCACTCGGCGCTCAACCGGCGTCCAGGGCCTCGAGCTCGGTTTGCACTTCCAGCCAGCGCTCTTCGAGCATGTGTGTCTCGGCGCCGATGTGCGCCAGGCGCCGGCCGAGCTCGGCATAGTCCTCCGGCGCGGTGCCGGCGGCGGACAGCGCGGTCTCGACCTCGGATTTCTCCTGCGCCAGCCTGGCCAGCCGGGTGTCCAGCTGCTGCAGCTCGATGCGCAGCGGCCGCGTCTTCTCGGCGCGGCGCACGCGTTGCTGCTTGTCGGCCTTGCGCTCGTCGCGGGTCTGCGCCGGCGGTGGCTTGGGAGCCGGAGCCGCGGCGGGCGCTTGCGCCAGTGCAGGCGCCTGTGTCTCCCACGCCGGCGCCGGCTGGCCCCTGGCCACCGCGCGCGATACCTCCAGCAGCCAGCGCTGGTAGTCGTCCAGGTCGCCGTCGAAGGGCTGCACCAGGCCGCCGGACACCAGCCAGAACTCGTCGCACACCTCGCGCAGCAGCGCACGGTCGTGGCTGACCAACATCACTGTGCCTTCGAACTCGTTCAGCGCGATCGACAGTGCCTCGCGCGTCGTCAGGTCCAGGTGGTTTGTGGGCTCGTCCAGCAGCAGCAGGTTGGGGCGCTGCCACACCAGCATGGCAAGCACCAGCCGCGCCTTTTCGCCGCCCGACAGCGAGCCCACGGCCTGGTGCACCATCTCGCCGGTGAAGCGGAATTGGCCGAGGAAGTCGCGCAGTTCCTGCTCGCGCGCCGCGGGGCCGACATCGCGCGCCAGCCGCACCATGTGCATCAGCGGCCCGTCGTCCAGCTGCAGCAGGTCCAGCTCCTGCTGCGCGAAATAGCCAATGACCAGGCCCTTGCCTTCGGTGATGCGCCCAGCCAGCGGCGGCAGCGCATGGGCGATGGTCTTCACCAGCGTCGACTTGCCCTGGCCGTTGGCGCCCAGGATGCCGATGCGCTGGCCGGCCAGCACCGACCGCTCGATGCCCGAGACGATGGCCTTGTCGCCGTAGCCACAGGAAAGGCCGTCGAAGGCCAGCATCGGGTTCGGCAGGCTCTGCGGCTCACGGAACTCGAACTCGAAGTCGGCGCTGGTCAGCACCGGGGCCAGCTTCTCCATGCGCGCCAGCGCCTTGACGCGGCTTTGCGCCTGCTTGGCCTTGGTGGCCTTGGCCTTGAAGCGGTCGATGAAGCGC
>JBEIHU010000026.1:0-26275 GCA_040381175.1 Burkholderiaceae bacterium | reverse complement strand
GCGACTTCGCCTTTGCTTTCCCCGCGCTGCTGCTGGCCATCATGCTGACGGCCATCTACGGCCCCGGTCTGGTGATGAGCATCGTCGCCATCGGCATCTTCAACATCCCGGTGTTCGCGCGCACCACGCGCGCCGCGGCCAATGCGGTGTGGGCGCGCGAGTACGTGCTGGCCGCGCGCGCCGCGGGGCTGGGGCCGTGGCGCATCAGCATCGACCACGTGCTGCCCAACATCGCCAGCGTGCTGATCGTGCAGGCCACGGTGCAGTTCGCCACCGCCATCATTGCCGAAGCCGCGCTCAGCTACCTGGGCCTGGGCACGCAGCCGCCGATGCCCAGCTGGGGCCGCATGCTCAACGAGGCGCAGACGCAGATGTTCCAGGCGCCGCAGCTGGCCATCTACCCCGGCGCGGCGATCGCGCTGGCCGTGCTCGGCCTGAATCTGATGGGCGACGGCCTGCGCGACCTGCTCGACCCGAAGCTGGCGCGCAGGCGCTGAGCCCGACGGTTGAGCGGCATCAAGCTGCCGCTGCCGGCCGCAGGCGATATTTGCTTCGCGCCCTGCGGCGCAGGAGACAAGCATGTTTACCGGAGATCGTGACATCGACGCGGCCGTGGCCGAGCTGGCGACCGAGCTGCCCGCCGCGCTGCAGCCGCTGGCGCGGGTGGCCTTCGACTACCGCTGGTGCTGGGCCGCCGACGGCGCCGCCACCTTTGCCGCCATCGACCCCGGGCATTGGGTCCGCTGCGGCGCCAACCCGCGCCGGCTGCTGACCGAAACGCCGCCTTCGCGCTTGCGCCAAGCCGCGGCCGACGCGGCGCTGGCGGCTCGCGTGGACGCCGTGGCGCGGGAACTGCAGGCCGACCGCGAGCGACCGTGGCTGGCCGGTCCGGCCAGCCCGCAGCACCCGGTCGCCTTCTGCTGCGCCGAGTTCGGCGTTCACGGCTCGCTGCCGATCTATTCCGGCGGCCTGGGCATCCTGGCCGGCGACATCCTGAAGGAAGCCTCCGATCTGGCGCTGCCGATGGTCGGCGTCGGCCTGATGTACCGCACCGGCTACTTCCACCAGCGCATCGACGCCACCGGGCTGCAACACGAATACTGGCTCGACGCCGACCCCGACCGGCTGCCTTGCGTGCTTGTCAGCGGTGCCGACGGCCGGCCGCTGACGGTGCGAGTGCCGGTCGACGACGAGGACCTGGTGGTCCAGGTCTGGCGCGTCGATGTCGGCCGCGTGCCGCTGTACCTGCTGGACACCGACCGGCCCGAGAACAGCGCGGTCGGGCGCTGGGTCACCTCGCGGCTGTACGAAAGCAACCGCGGCATCCGTCTGGCGCAGTACGCGGTGCTCGGCGTCGGCGGGCAGCGCGCGCTTCAGGCCATGGGCATCGTGCCTTCAGTGGTGCACCTGAATGAAGGCCACCCGGCGCTGGCGGTGTTCGAATTGCTGGCGCAGCAGCGTGCGCTGCAACCCGGGCTGGGCGAGGACGAGGCCTGGCAGCGCGTGCGCGAGCGCGTGGTCTTCACCACCCACACGCCGGTGGCGGCGGGCAACGAGACCTATGCCCGCGACGAGGTGCTGGCCATGCTCGGCCGGCTAGCCGATGCCAGCGGCGGCCGCGAGCGCTTCCTGGCGCTGGGCCGCATCGACCCGGCG
Organism: Burkholderiaceae bacterium; assembly: GCA_040381175.1. GTDB lineage: Bacteria > Pseudomonadota > Gammaproteobacteria > Burkholderiales > Burkholderiaceae_C > Rubrivivax. Next base: position 24,619 of record JBEIHU010000026.1, on the reverse strand, counting down.
CAGCCCGACCAGCCGTCGGGCATGACGGCGATGGCGCTGCGTTGCAGCCGGCAGGCCAATGCCGTCAGCCAGCGCCACGGCCATGTGGCGCGCGGCATGTGGCAGCCGCTGTTTCCCGGACGGGCCCGCGAGGGCGTGCCGATCACCCACGTCACCAACGGCGTGCATGTGCCCACCTGGCTGCATGGACCGATGCGCGAGCTGCTGGACCGGCACTTCGGCGCGGGGTGGATGGCGCGCGCAGACCAGCCCCAGACCTGGGCTCCGCTGGCGGCCGTGCCGGCCGCCGAGTTGTGGGCGGCGCGCTGCGCGGCGCGCTCGCAACTGGTGGACATGATCACGCGCCGCGCCATCGGCGACCGGCTGCGCCGCGGCGAGCCGCTGGACTACGCGACGGCCGCCGCCGGCGGATTCGACACGGGCCGCCTGACCATCGGCTTCGCCCGCCGCCTGGCCACCTACAAGCGGCTGCACCTGCTGGGCCTGATGCCCGAGCGTGCGGTGGGCCTGGTCAGCGGCGAGCGGCCGGTGCAGTTCGTCTTTGCCGGCAAGGCCCATCCCGACGACCAGCAGGCCAAGGACGTGGTGCGCCGGCTGTTCGAGCTGAAGCGCGCACCCGGGGTGGCCCGGCGCGTAGCCTTCCTCGAGGATTACGACATTCCGCTGGCCGGGCACCTGGTGGCCGGCTGCGACCTGTGGGTCAACGTGCCGCGCCCGCCGCTGGAAGCCAGCGGCACCAGCGGCATGAAGTCGGTGCTCGGCGGCGGATTGCAGCTGTCGGTGCTGGACGGCTGGTGGGCCGAAGCCTACGACGGTGCCAACGGCTGGGCGATCGACGGCAGCGAGCACCACGATGCGGCAGCGCAGGACCGACGCGATGCGAACACGCTGTTCGACCTGCTGGAGCAGCAGGTGGTGCCGATGTTCCACGAGCGCGATGCCGACGGCGTGCCGCAGCGCTGGGTGGAGATGATCCGCCGCAGCCTGATGACGAACGGACCGCGCTTCTCGGCCACGCGCATGCTGCGCGACTACCTGCAGCGCGTCTACACGCGCCACTGACGCGCCGGCGCCGCTGGCGGCGACGGTTAGCATGCGCGGCCGAGCCGTGCGCACCGGCCGGTGCGCCCGCGAGCCATTGACAGGAGACAACCATGCATCGTCGCGCCCTCTTCGGCGGCCTCGTCGCCGCCGCCCTCGCCCCGCTTGCCCGCCCGCGCGCGCGCAGACCGGCACGAAGATCGTGCTCGGCTACACCGCCGTCACCGACTTCGCCTCGGCCTTCGTCGCCGCCGAGCAGGGCTACTTCGCCAAGCGCAAGCTCGACGTGGAGTTGAAGTTCATCCCGCTGAACTCGACCATCCCCGCGGCGCTGCAGTCCGATTCGCTGCAGGTCGGCGGGCCCACGCCGTCGGTCTTTCTGCAGGCGGTGGACGGTGGGCTGGACCTGGTGGTGCTGGCCGGCGCCGGCGTGACTTCGCAGTCGATCACCGGCTTCGGCGTGGTGGCGCGCTCCGGCTCCAACATCAAGACGCCGCAGGACTTCGTCGGCAAGAAGGTGGGCGTGCCCGGGCTCGGCGCCTTCCTGCAGGTGACCTTCCGCGCCTGGCTGAAGGCCAACGGCGTGGACTACCGACGCGTCAACTTCGTCGAGGCGCCGTTCCCGCAGCATGGCGACCTGTTGCGCGGCGGCTCGATCGACGCGGTGGTCACGGCCGACCCGTTCATGGCGCGCATCACCGACAGTGGCGCCGGCTACGTGGCCAGCTACTACTCGACCTTCCTGCCCGAGGGCAACCCGACCATCGTCTACGCTGCCACGCGCGCCTGGGCCCAGGCCAATGCGGGCGCGGCCAAGGCCTTTCGCGAAGCCATCGTCGAAGGCGCCGGCTTCGTCAAGGACCCGAAGAACGACGCCGCCGTGCGCGCGGCCATCGGCAAGTTCATCAAGCTGCCGCCCGAGGTGCTGGCCAAGGCGCAGATCTCGCCGCCCGGGCCGATCGTCACCGACAAGCAGCTGGCCTACTGGGTCGGCCTGATGAAGGACCAGGACATGCTCAAGGGCAGCCCCAACCTGGCCAGCCTGATCGTCAAGTAAGCGCGCCGCGCGTGGCCGCGCCGCTGCTCGCCTTCGACCGCGTCGCGATCCATCTCGGCGGGCGCGAGATTCTGTCGCCCACCAGCTTCGAGGTCGGGCGCAACGAGTTCGTCTGCATCGTCGGGCCCAGCGGCTGCGGCAAGACCACGCTGCTGCGCGCGGCCAGCGGCCTGGTCGCGCCCAGCGGCGGCGCGGTGCGGCGCAACGGCCGGCCCGTGACCCAGCCGTCGCGCGAGGTGGCCTTCGTGTTCCAGGACTACGGCCGCGCGCTGCTGCCGTGGCGCACCGTGCAGGGCAATGTTGCCCTGGCGCTCGAGGCGGCCGGCGTGCCCAAGGCCGAGCGCCGCGCACGCATCGACGGGGTGCTGGCCAAGGTGGGGCTGGGTGCGCATGCGCACAAGTTTCCGGCGCAGTTATCCGGCGGCATGCAGCAGCGAGCGCAGATCGCCCGCTGCCTGGCGCAGGCGCCGCAGCTGCTGCTGATGGACGAGCCCTTTGGCGCGCTCGATGCGCTGACGCGCCATGGCCTGCAGGACGAGGTGGCCCGGCTGGTGCGCGAGGACGGGCTGACGGTGCTTTTCGTCACCCACGATCTGGAGGAAGCGATCTACCTGGGCGACCGCGTGATCGCGCTGCAGTCCGACCCCGGTCCCGGCCGCCCCAGCCTGGCGCGCATGCTGGACGTGCCGATCCCGCGGCCGCGCGACCAGCTGAGCACCAAGGAACATCCGGCCTTCGTGCGGCTGCGGCGCGAGCTGTTCGGCTTCATCGAGCAAGGGCATGGCTGAGTGGGCGTCGCGGCTGCGGCCCTGGGCGGTGCCGCTGCTGCTGCTGGCCGCGCTGGAGCTCTATGCCCGCACCGTGGCCGCCGGCAGCGACACGATCGCGCCGCCGAGCGCGGCGCTGGTCGCCTGGTTCGGCGCGATGCGCGACGGCTCGCTGTGGCAGGGCACGCTGTTCACGCTGGGCTCGGCGGCGCTGGGCTTGCTGATCGCCTCGCTGCTGGGTATCGCCGGCGGGCTGCTGCTGGGCCTTTCGCGGCGCGTGGATGCGAGCAGCCTGCTCACCGTCGAGCTGCTGCGGCCCATCCCGTCGGTGGCGCTGATCCCGCTGGCGATGCTGGTCTTCGGCTTCGGCCTGCGCATGGAAACCGCGGTGATCGCCTTCGCCGCCTTCTGGCCGGTGCTGATCCTGACGCGCTCCGCGGTGCGCCAGGTCGAGCCGCGGCTGCTGGAGGTAAGCCGCGTGCTCGGCCTGAGCGCCTGGCAGCGCGGCTGGAAGATCGTGCTGCCGGCCTGCGTGCCGCGGCTGTTCGTCGCCTTGCGCCTGGGTGTGGCCATCGCGCTGGTGGTAGCGGTGACGGTGGAGATCGCCGCCAACCCGCATGGCATGGGCTACGCGATGATGATCGCGCAGCAGAGCCTGGACCCGGCGCTGATGCTGGCCTGGCTGGGCTGGATCGGCGTGGTCGGCTACGTGATCAACCTGCTGGCCCTGAAGCTGCAGCAGCGCGTGGCGCGCGCGATGGGCGAGAGCCCGTGACAAAGCGCCTGCCGCTGGCCGACATGGCCGCTTCGCTGGCGCTGCTGACGGCGGTGCTGGCGCTGTGGTGGGTGGCCAGCCATGCGGGCTGGATCAGCCGCGTCTTCCTGCCCACGCCCGAGGCCACACTGGCCAGCCTGCAAGAAGGCCTGAGCGGCGGCGAACTCGCCGCCTTCACCGCAGCCACCGCCTGGCGCATGGTGCTGGGCTGGCTGCTGGCTTCGGCCGTGGGCGTGGCGTTGGGCGTGGCCATCGGCCTGTCGGCCACGGTGCGCGCCTGGCTGCAGCCGATGCTGGAGTTCATCCGCCCGCTGCCGGCGTCGGCGCTGCTGCCGCTGGCCATCTCCATCTTCGGCCTGAGCCCGGCAATGGTGCTGTCGGTGGTGGCCTTTGGCGCGATGTGGCCCGTACTGCTGGGCACGATCCACGGCCTGGTGTCGGTGGAGCCGCGGCTGCAGGAGGTGGCGCGCTGCCTGGGCTTGAGCCGCGCGGCCTATGCATGGAAGATCGGCCTGCCGAACGCGCTGCCCGACATCCTGGCCGGCATGCGGCTGGCGCTGACCGTGGCATTGATCGTCTCGGTGGTCGGCGAGATGATCGCCTCGCAACCGGGGTTGGGGCAGGCGATCCTGCTCGCGGCGCGGGCCTTCCGCGCCAGCGAGCTGTTCGCCGGCATCGTGCTGCTGGGGCTGATCGGGCTGGCCAGCAACGCGCTGCTGGCGCTGGCCGAAAGACAATCGCTGAAATGGCAACGCACCTGAAGGAGACACCCCCATGACCCGCAAGTTCGTCGACCTGTCGATCTACCTGGAAAACGACGTGCTCAGCGATCCGCCGGCCTTCGCGCCGAAGATCCAGTACTTCACGCACGACAACACCTTCGAGCAGATCGAGCCCTTCTTTCCCGGCTTGAAGAAGCAAGACCTGCCCGACGGCGAAGGCTGGGCAGTGGAGATGGTGCAGCTGTCCACGCACAACGGCACGCACCTGGATGCGCCCTATCACTTCCACAGCACGATGAACAAGGCGCTGGGCCACAAGGAGCGCGCCATCGCGATCCACGAGGTGCCTCTGGAATGGTGCTTCCAGCCGGGCGTGAAGCTGGACTTCCGCCATTTTGGCGACGGCTACGTGGTCACCGCGGCCGATGTCGAGGCCGAGCTCGCGCGCATCGGCCACATGCTGCAGCCGCTGCAGATCGTGGTGGTCAACACCCGCGCCGGCTCGCGCTACGGCCAGCCGGACTACGTGGCCTCAGGCTGTGGCATGGGCTACGAAGCGACCATGTACCTGCTGGAGCGCGGCGTGCGCCTGACCGGCACCGACGCCTGGAGCTGGGACGCGCCCTTCGTGCACACCGCCAAGAAGTACGGTCAGACGCACGACGCCAGCCTGATCTGGGAAGGCCACAAGGCCGGTCGCGACATCGGCTATTGCCACCTGGAGAAGCTGCACAACCTGGAGTCGCTGCCGGCCAGCGGCTTCTTCATCAGCTGCTTCCCGCACAAGATCCGCGGCGCCTCGGCCGGCTGGACACGCGCGGTGGCGATCTTCGACGAGCGGCTGACGGGCTGACGGGCTGCCGGCCGGCTACTGAGGGTCGTCCATCGCGCTCTGGTGGCGCTTGATGAACTCCTGGTAGGTGTCGATGCCACGCAACTGCAGCACGGTGTTGCGCACCGCGGCCTCGACCAGCACCGCCAGGTTGCGGCCGGCATCGACCGCGATTACCACCTTGCGCACGGGGATGCCAAGGATGTCCTCGTACAGCGGCTCGTAGGGCAGGCGCTCGAATTCGCGTTCCATCGTCTCCTTGCGCACCAGGTGCACGATAAGGCGCAGCCGCATCTTGCGGCGTACCGCCGTCTCGCCAAAGATGGCCTTGATGTCGAGCAGGCCGATGCCGCGCACCTCGAGCAGGTTGAGCAGCAGGTCAGGGCAGCGGCCGTCGAGCGCGGTCTGCGACACGCGGTACAGGTCGACCGCGTCGTCGGCCACCAAGCCATGGCCGCGGGAGATCAGTTCCAGCCCCAGTTCGCTCTTGCCCAGTCCGGATTCGCCGGTGATCAGCACGCCCAGGCCGAGGATGTCCATGAACACGCCATGGCGGGTGGTGCGCTCGGCGAACAGTTGCGCCAGGTAGCTGCGCACCACGTCGATCACGTGGCCGGCCGATTCGGCGGTGCGGAACAGCGGGATGTCGGCGCGGTCGCACATTGCCACCAGGCGCGGCGGCGGCGTCTCGCCGTCGGCCACGATCAGCACCGGCGGCTCGAGCGTGACGATGCGCGAGATGCGGCGCTCCTGGTCCTCCGGCGCGGCCGCGGCCTGCAGGTAGGCCACCTCGCGCCGGCCGACGATCTGCACGCGGTAGGGGTGGATGTAGTTCAGATAGCCAACCAAGTCGGCCGGCGAGCGCGCATCGCGCACCGCGTTGTCGTCGAAGCGCCGCTCGGGGTGGGCATGGCCGGCAATCCAGTCCCAGCGCATGGCCGCCCGGTGCGCCTCGAACAAGGCTTCGGCGCTGATGGTGGTGGGCTTCATCGCTGCAGCACCTGCCGCGCCCAGGGCGCGCTCAGGCGGCCGATTTCTGGGCCTGCCAGTCGGCGATGAGCTTGTGCACCGCGGCCGCCTCGGGCTCGGCCATCAGGCGCTCGCGCAGTTCGCGGTCGGACAGCATCTCGGCAATCTCCGACAGGATCTCCAGGTGCCGCTGCGTGGCCGCCTCGGGCACGAGCAGGAAGATCAGCAGGCTGACCGGCTCATCGTCCGGGGAATCGAAACCGATCGGCGACTGCGTGCGCAGAACCGCCGCCAGAGGGTTCTTCAGGCCCTTGATGCGGCCATGCGGAATGGCAACGCCGTGACCCAGGCCGGTGGAGCCCAGCCGCTCGCGCGCGAACAGGTTGTCGGTGACGGTGCCGCGGGCGATGGCATGCTGGTTTTCGAACAGCAACCCGGCATGCTCGAAAACACGCTTCTTGCTGGTGGCGTCGACATCGACCAAGACATTGCTGGGCGGCAAGATGGCAGCGAGGCGGTTCATGTCGATGCTTGAGCCCGATCCGCCAGTCGACGCGGGGCGCGTCTCAGGCATGTTGCAAGAACGGTGAATTATAGAAACCGACGCCCGAGCACGGCACTTGCCAAACCCCGTAGTTGGGGGATCGATGCCAGGATGCTGCGTCGCAACAACGGTTGTGCGGCCTCGCTGCGCTGCGACCGGCCCGGGACCGGCCGCCGCGCGGGCGGTTATGCGGTGGGGATGTCCAGCCGCTTGGCGGCGATGTGGTGATGCTGCTGGGTACGGTCCTTGTGGCGGACCACCTGCCGGTCCAGCTTGTCCATCAACTGGTCGATGGCGGCATAGAGATCCTCGTGCGACTGCTCGACGAAGATGTCACGGCCCTTGACATGCAGCGTGACCTCGCATCGCTGCCTTCGGTCCTTCTCCTTCTGCTTTTCCACCGTAAGCAGGACGTTCACGTCCACCACCTGATCGAAATGCCGCGTGACGCGTTCCAGTTTTGTGAGCACGTACTCTCTCAATGCCGAAGTCACTTCAAGGTGATGTCCGCTGATCGTCAGGTTCATCAAGGCCTCCTTTGCAGGGCTGGTGGGAAAGGCGGAAGGGGGGAGGATCGGTGAGGGGCGGGGCACCTTTGCGCCCAATGGTCGATTGCAGTGTGCTACCGAAATGCTGCCCTGACAAGTGATCCAATGCGCATCCGGGCGCGCGGTCGGGGCGGGCAAGGTGATAATTGCACTTGGCCGTCTTCAAAGAGGTTTTCTTGGACCAGAGTCACCCTCGGTGACCGTCCGCTCCGGCAGTTGGTTGCCGTGCGTCAATGGCGCGCGGGGCCTGCGGGGTGAGACGGTTGCAACCGATCCTTCCCGTAGTCCCCATGGCGCTGGCAGTGCATCCGCCCCAGCGAGCCGGAGTCATTGATGCTGAATGTGTTCTCGCTGGAGAACGGCCGCCTTGCCGGAGGCGCCGTCCAGGAAGAGGTCGATCGCCTGGACCTGCGCGGCCAGCAGTCGCCGGTATGGGTCGACATGGAAGCGCCCACGCCAGCCGAGAAGGCCTGGGTTGCCCGGCAATTCGGGCTCGCCCTCCCGGACGACATCGTCGACGATGACCTGGAGGAGTCGGCCCGCTTCTACGAAGAGGACAACGGCGAACTGCACATCCGCTCTGACTTCCTCATCGACGACGATGTCTCGCCGCGCAACGTGCGCGTGGCCTTCATCCTCTGGCGCAGCGTGCTGTTCTCGGTGCATGCAGAGGACCTGCCGGTGTTCCGGCTGCTGCGCCTGCGCGCACGCCGCATTCCGGCGCTGATCGAGGACGCCAAGGACGTGCTGCTGAAGCTGTACGACGCCGACGCCGAGTACTCGGCCGATGCGCTGGAGGGCATCTACGACAGCCTCGAGGCGGTGAGCGCGAGCGTGCTGAAGCAGGGCGTCAACGACAAGACGGCAGCCGACGCGCTTTCGGCCATCGCCAAGGAGGAAGACCTGAACGGACGCATCCGCCGCAACGTGATGGACACGCGCCGCGCGGTCAGCTTCATGATGCGCAGCCGCCTGCTGAATGCCGAGCAGTTCGAGGAAGCGCGGCAGATCCTGCGCGACATCGATTCGCTGGACAGCCACTCCACCTTCCTGTTCGACAAGATCAACTTCCTGATGAACGCCACCGTCGGCTTCATCAACATCAACCAAAACAAGATCATCAAGATCTTCTCGGTGGCCAGCGTGGCGCTGCTGCCGCCCACGCTGATCGCCAGCATCTACGGCATGAACTTCCGCTTCATGCCCGAGGTGGAATGGGACTATGGCTACCCGTTCGCCCTCGGGCTGATGGTGGCCTCCGTGGCCGCGCCCTTCATCTACTTCCGCCGCAAGGGCTGGCTGCGCTGAAGCGGCGCGCCGGCCGGCCCGACGGGCGGGCCGGCGGTCGGCGACGACGCTTGCCCCCGGATCATGACCAAACGGTGCAGGCCGCCGCCGCGCAACGGAACACTAGACTCGCAGCGATGAGCCAGCCGCCGCAGGACGCGGACACCGTCCCCTACATCGCGCACGACGAGTTCCGCGCGGGACTTGCGCATGGGCGCTTCCGGCTGGTGGTCAACCCCGAACTGGCGCGCCGCTATATCGTGCAGCGCACGCGCATAAACCTGCTGGCCGTGCTGGTGATCGGCAGCGGCGCGGTGCTGGCGCTGTCAGGGCAGTCGTGGTTCGGGGCCGCGCTGGTCGCGGTGGGAGTGGTGACCAGCCGGCTAGTGCGGCGCAAGGCGGGGCAGATCCTGCTGCACCTGGCGCTGCGCGACCCGGCGGTCTATGCCGAGACCACCGCCCAGGGAGTGATGGAGGTGCGGCGCAGCGACTAGCGCCGCGGAAGTTCAGCGCACCAGCAGCACCGGCACCGGCGACTGGCCGATGGTGTCCTGAGCCACCGAGCCCAGCAGGGCCGAGCTCATGCCGCCGCCGCGCGTGCCCATGACGATCAGGTTGCAGCCCTGGTCCGCCGCCTCCTTGGCGATGGTCTCGCCGGGGCTGCCGACACGCGCATGCACCTGATAGGCCTGGCCGGCCTCGTCCAGCAGCTTCTTCGCAGGCGCCAGCGCGGCGTCGCTCTGCTCCTGGTAGTACTCGTCGAGCGTCTTGCTGGCGACGAAGGACGACACGTCGCCGGACACCGGCCGCTGCACGTGCACCAGGTGCAGGTCCAGCGTCTCTGGCGAGGCCAGGTCGCGGCGCATGCCCAGCACCTGCTGCACCGCACGCGAGGCGATCTCGGAGCCGTCCACCGCCAGCAGCACGCGCTTCAGGCCGCCCGGCGCCGCGGCCGCGGCCGTGGTGGCCGCCACCGGCACCGCCTTCTCGGCGCGGCGGGCATTCAGGAACCGGCCGATGACCAGCACCAGCAAGGCGCCGGAGATGCCCGCGCCATAGCGCACCATGTCCGTGGCTTCGATCTTCGGAAAGTCCGGCATCACGGTCGCGTTGATAAGCACCGGGTCGGTGACGGTCATCGTGCCAGCGATCCAGCCGAGCAGCATGCCGCCCAGCGTGATGATCACCGGGAAGCGGTCCATCAGCTTGATGACCATCTGGCTGCCCCAGACGATGATCGGGATGCTGACCAGCACGCCGAAGATCACCAGCGCCATGCTGTGGCCGGTGCCCGAGGCCTCGGCCGCGCCGGCGATGGCGATGACGTTGTCCACGCTCATCACCAGGTCGGCGACGATCACGGTCTTCACCGCGCCCCACAACTTGTCGCTGCCCTCGATGCTGGAGTGGCCCTCGTCGTGCTCCGGCAGCAGCAGCTTCACGCCGATCCAGACCAGCAACAGCGCGCCGATGATCTTCAGGAATGGTATCGCCAGCAGCGTCAGCGCGAAGAAGATCAGGACGATGCGCAGGCCGATCGCGCCCGCCGTGCCCCACAGGATGCCCTGCGTGCGCTGCTTGGGCGGCAGCTTGCGGCAGGCCAGCGCGATGACCACCGCGTTGTCGCCGCCGAGCAGGATGTCGATCATGATGATCTGGCCGACAGCGATCCAGAACTGTGGTGAAGAGAGGAAGTCCATCGTTTCTTCTTTTGCGCAAAGGCGCTTTGGAATGGTTGATTATTGGGAAGCCGGGATGCACGCGGCTTCGGCTTCCACGTAGCCCGCGGCCAACCCGGCATGGCCCGCAGGACGCGGCCGGCATCGGCCACCCCGAGGCCGCCGGTCGACGGTACCGCTGCCCCGCCCCTGGCACCGGCGGCACACACCGCGCGCGGTCGATTCTCGCAGAGCGGTTCGCCGCGGCATGCGCGCGCAACGGTTCAGAGGGCTCGCGCAGCGCCCCTGCGGGCGCCGCAGCCGCCGGCTGGCCCCACGTGAACGGGCTGGCGCTGAGACCGCCTTGACCTCGCGCATTGCCGCGATCCGCTGCGGCGCGTGGCTCAGCTCGGCCAGCACCTCGTCGGTGTGCTCGCCAAGCGGCGGTGAGGCGGTGACAGTGGGCTTCATTGCCGAAAACCTGAGCGGGCTGCCCGCGGGCCAGTGGCTGCCGGGCACCTTGTGAGGCACCTCGACAATGGAGCCGCTGGAGCGCGGGCGCCCGCGCTTCAAGCGCCGAATCGAATTCGCGGTGATGTGCGTGATGAGCGAGGTCATGGCCCACACAATCACGCTGCACCTGCTGGGCGTTCGGGGCCGCTCGCACCGCTTGATGCGCAAATATGCCGAGCCGTCCGGGCGCATCCCAAGCACAACAGGCCGCCTGCCTGAACCTGTTGGCCGAGACGCTGGGCCGGCTGAAGAAGCACGGCAGGATTCGAGGCGGCGGAGCGGCGCGTGAGCGCTCAGCGGCGATGGGTCGGGAAGTGTCTGGCGTCCGACATGGCATGCAACTGGTTGTCAACCGCCTTGACGCCGGGCACGGCCGCTGCCACGCGCACCGCGGCTGCCTTCTCGGCGTCGTCGGCGACGATGCCGCGCAACATGACCTGGCTATCGCGGCTTTCGATCGAGACATCCACCGCACGGGTCTGTTCGTCCGCGCTCAGCGCAGCGTGCACGTGCGCGCTCAGCGCCATGCCCTGCAGCATCGCACGCGAGTCCTCGGTCTCGGCGAACTCGGGGCGCTGAAGCAGACACTTGATCTGCTCGACGCAGGTCTGCACCGAAAGGCGATCGGTATTGATCACCATGTCGAAGAGAACCGGATCGCCCCAGTGCACGCCGAACTGCTGCTTCATGCGCGAGGCGTTGGCCTGGTCGCTGCGTTGGATTTCGGCCTCGGCCAGGCCACGGTCATCCGTGTCGAGCTCCTTCATCAGCCATTCCACGCGCTTTTCGAAGGGGCGCATGATGCGAACGCACGGAATGTGCGCCACGCTGCGCAGCAGCTGCGTCGCGCCCCAGCCGCGGATCACCACGTTACCGCGCGCCGCGGCCTCCAGCACCTCCTCGGCCGTGTAGACCGCCAGCGCGTGACGATCGGTGCGCAGCCCTTCGATGAGCCCGGCCTTGCCGCTGCGCAGCCGGTTGATCAGGCTCTTGGAGACATGCATCTTGTTGGCCACCCGCTCGGCCACCTCGTGCTGCAGCGTCGCCAGCCCCAGCTCTTCGGCCAAGGCCTCGGCCACGTCCTGGGCCAGCGAGCCCATCCCCTGGGTCAATGCGATGACTGGCATGTCGTTCCTCCGCGCTTCAATCGACCGGACGCCGCGCCGCCAGCCCGTCAACCTTTGGCGTGCGGACCTTCGCCACCACCCATGAGACCAGGGGCCAGACCAGCATGATCAGCGCAAGCGTCGTTATCGACCCGACCAGCGGGTTGGCGAACATGATGCCCAGATCGCCCTGGGACACCAGCATGGCCTGGCGGAACGAGTCCTCGGCCTTGGCACCGAGCACCAGGGCGAGCACCAGCGGTGCGATCGGGTAGTCGAGTTTCTTGAACACGTAGCCCATCACACCGAAGACCAGCATCAGCCAGATGTCGAACATCGCGTTGTTGACCGTGTAGGCACCGATGGCGCAAATCACGATGATGACTGGCGCGATGATCGAGAACGGTATGCGCAGGATCGATGCGAACAGCGGCACCGTCGTCAGCACCACGATCAGGCCGACCAGGTTGCCCAGATACATGCTGGCGATCAGACCCCAGACGAAGTCCTTCTGCTCGACGAACAACAGCGGCCCGGGCTGCAGGCCCCAGATCAGCAGGCCACCCAGCAGCACCGCCGCGGTGGGCGAACCCGGAATGCCCAGCGCGAGCATAGGCAGCATCGCGGCTGTTCCTGCGGCATGGGCCGCGGTCTCCGGAGCGACGATGCCCTCGACCTCGCCGGTGCCGAACTTGTTGCCAGAGCGGGACATCTTCTTGGCCAGGCCGTAGCTCATGAACGACGCCGGCGTCGCGCCTCCCGGGGTGATGCCCATCCAGATGCCCACGAAGGAGCTGCGCAGCGAGGTGGCCCAGTAGCGGGGCAGTTCCTTCCAGGTTTCCCACACCACCTTCGAATTGATCTTGGCCGACTTGCCCTTGAACTCCAGGCCCTCTTCCATCGACAGCAGGATCTCGCCGATGCCGAACAGGCCAATTACCGCAATCAGGAAGTCGAAGCCGCGCATCAGTTCCTGGAACCCGAAGGTCATGCGCAGCTGGCCGGTGACGGTGTCCATGCCGACGGCCGCCAACGCAAAGCCCAACGCCATCGCGACCAGCGTCTTGAACGGCGAACCCTTGCCCATGCCGACGAAGCTGCAGAAGGTCAGAAGGTAGACGGAGAAGAATTCCGGCGCACCGAACTTCAGTGCGAACTTGGCGACCAGCGGCGCAAGGAAGGTGATCATCACCACGGCAACGAAGGCGCCGATGAATGACGAGGTGAAGGCTGCGGTCAGCGCTGCCCCGGCGCGTCCCTTCTGCGCCAGCGGGTAGCCGTCGAAGGTGGTGGCCACCGACCAGGGCTCGCCCGGGATGTTGAACAGGATGGAGGTGATGGCGCCGCCGAACAAAGCGCCCCAATAGATGCACGACAGCATCACGATGGCCGAGGTGGGCGACATCGAGAAGGTCAGCGGCAGCAGGATGGCCACGCCGTTGGCGCCGCCCAGGCCGGGCAGCACGCCAATCAGCACCCCCAGCACGATACCCAGCACCATCAGGCCAAGGTTCATTGGCGTCGCGACGATGGCGAAACCGTGCATCAGAGAGTTGATTTCGTCCATGGGATGAGACTCCGTGGGACTCGGGTGTCAGTAGCCGAGGAAGCCAGTAGGGTTCAAAGTGCCCTTGTACAGCGACACCTTGAACCAGACCTCGAACATCAGGAAGAAATAGGCGCAGACCGCCACGCCCAGCAGCACGCTCTTGAGCACCGGGTACTTGCCCATGATGATCATGAACAGCGCGATATAGATGGCCGAAGCGACGTACAGGCCCAGGAAGGTGGTGGCCAGCACGTAGATCGCCGCCGGAATCAGCACCGAAGCCACCTGCTTGGTCTGCTGCGCCGTGGCGAAGGTGCTGGTGTCGCGCGACTTAGACACCAGCGCCTGGAACAGGATGCCCAGGCTGGACACGCACATGATCAGGCCGATATAGAAGGGAAAGTAGCCCGAGCCCGGGCCATCGGAATCCCACCCCGACCCCAGCCGGTTGGACTCGTAGATCACCACGCCGCCGAGTGCCAGCAGGATCACGGCCACCACTGCGTCGACGGTGGCGTTCTTGGCAATCGCGGGCGAGCCGTCCTCGTTCTCCGCGCCTTGGTGGTCCGACATGCGTTTCTCCTGGTCGAGGATGCCTTGCGTACGCAGGCAGGGCGTGGCGTCCACGCATGCAACCTGCTGCGGTGGCACCGGCATGGCCCGCCAGGGCCGTTTCGGGAGTTGATCGGTGGGGCGGAGCCGGCGGTCTTGCGCCGCCTGCTCCGCGGGGGATCACTTTGCCATGAATCCCGCTTCGGTCATCAAGGTGCGATGGTTCGCCTCGGCCGACTCGAGCCACTTGCGGAACTCGGCTCCGGACATGGTGGTGGTGTTGAACGCGCCGCGCTCCATGAACTCCTTCCACTCCGGCGTGCCGCGCACCTTGGTGAACAGGTCGTCGTAGAACTTGACCTGCTCGACGGTGACGCCCGGGGCCATGAAAATGCCGCGCAGCATGACGTAATCGGTGGGAATGCCGGCCTCCTTGCAGGTCGGGACATCGTTCCACGACATGGTGTCCGTGATCTTTTCCTTGTATGGCATGCGGGTGTCGTCGAACACACAAAGCGGGCGCACCTTGCCGGCGCGCCACTGCGCCACGGCCTCGTTCGGGTTGTTGACGGTGGAGTTGATGTGGCCGCCGACAAGCTGCACCGCAACCTCGCCGCCACCCTTGAAGGGCACGTAGATGAACTTGGTGCCGGTCGCCTTCTCGAGGCCGACGGTGATGATCTGGTCTTCCTGCTTGGAGCCCGTGCCGCCCATCTTGTACTTGTTCGGGCCGGCCGCCTTGACGGCGTCGAGGTACTCCTTGGCCGTCTTGTAGGGCGTGTCGGCGTTGACCCAGAGCACGAACTGGTCAAGCGCCAGCATCTGCACGGGCGTCATTTCCTTCCAGTTGAAGGGCACTCCGGTGGCCATCGGCGTGGTGAACAGGTTGGACAAGGTAATGATGATCTTGTGCGGGTCGCCCTTCGCGTCCTTGACCGACAGGAAGCCTTCGGCGCCCGCGCCGCCGGACTTGTTGACGACGATGATGTTGCCCTTCATCAGGTTGTTCTTGCTGACGACGCCCTGGATCAGGCGGGCCATCTGGTCGGCGCCGCCTCCGGTGCCCGCCGGCACGACGAACTCCACGGGCTTGCTGGGCTCCCAGGCCCATGCCGGCGCCGACAGCAGCAGCGCGGATGCGGCCGCGCAAGACAGTCGGCTGAAGGAACGACCAAGGGTCGGGAGGCTGTAGCGCTTGCTGAGGTTCATCCGGTTGTCTCCAATGTCGGTGGTGGTTCGGTGCAAGAGCACGTCTCGATGCGGGTGCGCGCACCCAGATCAGCCGGGGCGATGCTCTGTAGGCCTAGTGTTTCCTGTCCAAAGTCAATATTAAGGGACAACACCGAGGATCGAGCAGTCTCGGTTTCCCGCTGTGCCGCGACACTCGAACCGGGCCTGCACAGCCATCAGCCGTTGGCGCGGCGCTTCAGCCAGCGCATTAGCGCGCCCAGCGCCGGCAGCTTTTCGTACAGCTCTTCGGCGGCGTCCCAGTAGTCGCGGTGCTCGCTGATGCGGCCGTCGGCCTGCAGGCGCAGGTGCGTGCCGCCGCGGATGCACTGCCCGCCGCTGCGCCAGCGCCGCATGCTGAACAGGAAGTCCCAGCTCAGGAAGCACTGGTCGCCGTCACACAACGCATCGCGGATGACGAATCGCGGCTCGTCCAGCGCCACGAACATGTGGCGAAACACCTGCTGGATCGCGGCCACGCCACGCACCTCGTTGAAGGGGTCCTTGAAGCGCGCGTTGGCGCTGTACAGTTCTCCCAGGCGCTCGACATCGGACGGCTGCAGCCCTTCGAAGGCCTGGACGATGCGCTGCACGCGCGGGTCGCGGGTGCGCACTGCCGTTTCCGCGCCGGCGCCTGCGCGAGCCGGGCCATGCCCATCCCCCAGGGCACTCACAGCCCGGTGACGCGGTGCACGCCGGCAAAGTACAACCGATCGCCGATCAGGCTGGCCAGCTTCAGCGCACGCGTGAAGCGCTTCGGGAAGTGGATCTCGAACTCGCCGCGCTCCCAGCCGCCGACCATCTGCTTGGCAGCTTCGTCGGCGCCGATCAGCGCTGGCATCTGGTAGTCGTTTTGCGCCGTGGCCGGCGTGTCCACGTAGCCCGGGTTGACCACCGACACGCCAATGCCCTTCGGGTTCAGGTCCAGGTACAGCGTCTCGGCCAGGTTGATCAGCGCCGCCTTGGTCGGCCCGTAGCCCAGCGCCGTGGGCAGGCCGCGGTACCCGGTGACGCTGGACACCAGGCTCAGGTGGCCCGACTCGCCGGCCGCGGCCTGCTGCAGAAGCTGCGGCAACACGGCGGCCAGCAGGTTCAACGCGCCCACGTAATTGATGTTCAGTTGGCGCAGCGCCTCGTCCAAGTCGAAGGCGGTGGCGCGCATTGGCTTGAATACGCCGGCGCTGTAGACCACCAGGTCAAGGCGGCCATGCGTGGCGACGATCTGCGCCGCGGCCCGGGCCAGCGAGTCGCGGTCGGTGACGTCCAGCGCCAGCGCCTGGCTGCCCGGGTGCGCGCGCACGAAGCCGTCGAGCATGTCGGCTCCGCGCGCCGAGACGACGACGCGCGCGCCGCGCTCATGCAGCAGCGACGCAGTGGCCCGGCCGATGCCGGTGGAGGCGCCGACCAGCCAGACGATCCGACCTGTCCAGTCGGTGATGCGGGGGTTCAGGGACATGGGGAGCCGATCATTTCTTGTAGAAGGCCAGCGTGACCTCGCCGAGGCGGATGCCGAACTTGCTCATGACCGCCTTGTTAAGCATCACACGTTCGTCCATCAGGTACATCCAGTCGTCGAACTGGACTTCGTAGACCGAGCCGTCCACCGGCAACTTCAGCGTGTAGCGCCAGTTCAGCGCATTGCCGGCAGCGCGGCCCTCGGCCTGGCCGACCACGTCGTCGGCGCGCCCGGTCCAGCGGCCGTTGCCTTCGTCGCTGAGGCGCCAGACGCGGCGCTCGGTCGCGCCGTCGCTGTAGGTGAAGCGTTCGTCCAGCGTGCCCTGGTTGCCCGACCACGTGCCGGTCATCTCGACGACGAAACGGCGCACCACCCTGCCCGAGCGGTCGGTGAAGATGCCGTGCGCGACCAACGGACCGTCGAAGTAGGTCTTCAGGTCGAGCACCGGCTTCTCGGCCTTGTAGTCGTCGACGGTCGGCGCCGCGCACGCGCCCAGCAGCAGGGCCGCGGCGGCGGCCAGGAACCAACGTCTCATTCGGTCGATCCTTCAGGGCTGCGCATCCAGCGTGCATACAGCAGCGCGGCGGCGATCAGTTTCAGCACGCAGGGCAGCGCGCAATAGGCCAGCGTCAATGCATCCAGCGCTGCAGCGTCGCGGCTGCCCGGCGCGTAGCCGAAAAGGCCCAGCAGCGGCAGCGCTATCCCCGCAGCCAGCGCAAGGTTGAGCTTGGTGGCGAAGTTCCACCAGCCGAAGTAGGTGCCTTCGGCCCGGTCCTGGTGGCCGGCGCGGCGGATCACGCCGGTCAGCAGCGCGCCGGGCAGGCTCAGGTCGGCACCGAGCGCCACGCCGCTGGCCACGCACACCAGCGCGAAACCAAGCACATCGCCGGCACCCAGCCCCGCCGCCCAGACGAAGCTGGCGATGGCCAGCAGCATGCCGGCCAGCCAGCTGCGCGCCAGGCCGAAGCGCGACACCACGCGCAGCCACAGCGGCATCGACAAGGCCGCGGCCAGGAAGTAGCTGCCCAGGAACAGCGGCTCGAAAGCCGGCGCCTGCAGCCGGTCGCGGATGAAGAACAGCACCAGCGTGGCCGGGATCGCGCTGGCGATGCCATTGACCAGATAGACCGCCAGCAGGCGCCGAAACGACGGGTTGGCCAGCGCCAGCCGCAGCGGCGCGGCCTGCGATGGCGCGATGCCGGCCGGCGCGCGCGGCGCGAGGCGCAACGATGCCAACCCCAAGGCCAGCGACAACCCCAGCACGGCGCTGGTGACGCCCGGGCCGAGCGTCGAACTGAGCACGCTGGCCAACAGCACGCCCACCAGGGACAGCCCCTCGCGCCATGAAACGATGCGCGCGCGCTGCGGCGCATCGCCGCCCAGCCTGGCACCCCAGGACTGGTGCACGATGCTGAGCACGCTGTAGCTCAGGTAGCTCAGCACCAGGGTGGCGCCGCACCAGGCCAGCAGTCCGGGCAGGTCGCGCATGGGCGGAAAAAACAGCGCGAAGAAACCGATGGCCAGCGCCAGCGCGGCCACTCCGGAGATGGCCAGCACGCGCGATGCGGAGTGCGCGAACCACCGGTCGCACAGCCGGCCGATCCACGGGTCGACGACGGCGTCGAGCAGCCTTGCCGCCAGCAGCAGCGCTCCCAGCCAGGCCAGCGGGACGCCGAAGGTCTCGGCGTAATGATTGGGCAACACCACGTAAAGCGGCAGCGCGACGAAGGCCAGTGGCAGCCCGAGAGCGCCATAGCTCAGGCCGTCGCGCCAGCCGTCGCGCCAGCCGATGGGCGGGCCGGCGGATGCGCCGGCTGCGGGTGCGGCGGCCAGGCTGCCGTTCATGACTTGGTGCCCTGCGCACCGAGCAGCGCTTCGCGCAGGCGCGGTTGGGAGGTGCGCGGCGACAGCCAGATGCCGAAGAACAGCCTGGCGAACTCGGGGTCGCGCACCTCGCCGCGTGGGCGGCCATTGACGAAGAAGCGAGCCGACTCGCCCCGCAGCTGCACGCCGGTGATGCGGTCGCCCTTGTTCACGTCGGGAAAGATCTGCCGCATCTGCTGCAGCCAGCGCTCGGCCAGCGCCATTTCGATGCTGTCCAGCCCCTGCATCTCCTTCAGCGAGCGCTCGGCGATGGCCCTGCCCTCCAGCGCGCGGGCGTACTCCAGCTCTAGCGCCAGCGTCGAGCCCTGCAGGTCGCGCACGCTGAAGTCGGCTTCGCCCCACAAACGGATGTCGTAGACATGCAGGCCCAGGTAGCGCAGCCGGCCTTCGCCGAGCAGCCGCGCGCCTTGCAGCTCGGTCTTCAACTCCGGCGGCGGCGCCTGCGGCGCCCGGCTGGCCAGTGCCGCACAAGGCAGCGCCGCCAGCACCAGCACGGCACGGCGGCGGGAGAGGCGGGCGGGGCTGCTCACGCCCGCTCCAGCGTGAACTGCAGCACGTCGGTGTTGCCGGTGGCGAAGGCAGCCTCGCAGTAGGCCAGGTAGAACTCCCAGATGCGCATGAAGCGGCCGTCGAAGTGCAGCTGACGCACCGCGACCTCCTGGGCCAGGAAGCGCAGGCGCCAGCGGCGCAGCGTCTCGGCATAGTCCGGGCCGAAAGTCAATTCGTTGACGATGCGCAACCCGGCGCGCGCGGCCTGCTCGCGGAAGGCGCTCGGGCTGGGCAACAGGCCGCCGGGAAAGATGTACTGCTGGATGAAATCGGTGGAGTCGACGTAGCGGTCGAAAAGATCGTCGCGGATGGTGATGCTCTGGATGCAGGCGCGTCCGCCGGGCTTGAGCAGGTCGCGCAGCTTGGCGAAGAAGCCCGGCCAGTACTGGCGCCCCACCGCCTCGAACATCTCGATCGAGGCCACGGCGTCGTAAGGGCCGTCGGCGAGGTCGCGGTAGTCCTGCAGCCGCAGGTCGGCCATGCCGTCCAGGCCCTGGGTGCGCAGCCGCTGCTGCGCGAAGGCCAGCTGCTCTGTCGACAGCGTGACGCCGGTGACATGGACGCCGAAGTGGCGCGTGGCGTACTCGGCCAGGCCGCCCCAGCCGCAGCCGATCTCGAGCACCCGCTGTTCCGGCTGCACGCGGCATTCGTCGAGCGCCCGCCGCACCTTGGCCCACTGGGCCTGGGCCAGGTCGCGGCTGAAGTCGCCTTCGAACCAGGCGGCCGAGTAGCTCATCGTCTCGTCGAGCCAGAGCTTGTAGAAGGGGTTGCCCAGGTCGTAGTGGGCATGGATGTTCTTGCGGCTGCCGCGGCGGGTGTTGCGGTTCAGCAGGTGCTTGACGCGGTACAGCAGCGAGCCCCACCAGCTGCCGTAGATGACAGACTCCACCGCTTCGCGGTTGGCGATGAAGACTTTCAGCAGCTCCACCAGGTCGGGCGAGCTCCAGTCCTCGTCGATGAAGCTTTCGGCGAAGCCGATGTCGCCGCTGCGCAGCGCGGCGCCGCACACATTCCAGTTGCGCAATCGCATCGCCCCGCGCGGCTCATTGGGAAGCCTGCGGCCCGAGCTCTCCGGCGAGCGCGCGTGGGCAGTCACGGCGGGCTCATGGTCGGCGCCGCTGCCGAAGCGCATCTGCGTGCCGTCGGGCAGCTGCAGGTCGAGCGTGCCGGAGCGCAGCTGTCGCAGCAGGCCAAAGGCGGCGCGCGCGGCAGCCGGTGCCGACTCGGGCAGGGTCAGGGACGGGGCGGTGGTGGTGGTGCTGCGCATGGTCAGGGGTTCGCGGCTTGAAAGAGGTCAACGCGTGACGAAGCGGTCGGGAGGGGCGGGCTTCTTCACGTAGGGCACGCGCTTGGCCCAAACGCGCAGCGCCTGCCAGTGGATGCGGACGATGACGCCGAAGCTCATCATCGGAATGCCGAAGAACGCGCTGCGTGCGCTGGCCCGCGTCAATGGTGCCAGGCGCCCGGACAGGCTGGTCTGCAGCAGCGCGCCGTCGGCGTCTTCATGGTCGACGCGGGCCACGCAGCGCGCGCCATCGGGCGAGGCGCTGCGCATGAATCGGAAGCGGTAGCCGCCGACGATGTGGCTGAATGGCGAGACGTGGAATACCTTGCGGGCCTGCAGGTCCCGGCCGTAGCCCAGCTGTGCGCCGGCGAGCAGATAACAGTGCCGCTCGCCGAAGGTGTTGTTGACCTCGGCCACGATCGCCGCCAGCGAACCGTCGGCGCGCTCGCAGTGCCAGAAGCTGACCGGCTTGAACACATAGCCGAGCACCCGCGGGTAGGTCTGCAGCCAGACCTCGCCGTCGGCATCGGCGATGCCTTCGGCGTGCAGCAATTCATCCAGCCAGGCGAGCGCGTCATCACGGCCATCGCCGTGGTCGCGGTCATGAAAGGCGAGCAGGCCGAAGCGGTTGCGCGCCAGCGCATCGCAGGGCTCCGCTCTCAGCCGGCGCATCGGCAGCATCAGGAAGTATGTGCGGTACTCGAAGGCGTTGTCCACCGGCCGCAAGCGGCGGTGGCGCACCACGCCAGAGGCGATCTGCGCAACCGCGTGCGGCCTCATGCCGCCTCCCGCTGGGCCGGTTCGCGGGCCTGCAGACGCTCGCCCAGCGCGGCGCTGACGGCCAGACCCGACATCAGGCCGTCCTCGTGGAAGCCGTAGCGGGTCCAGGCGCCGCAAAACCAAGTGTGGCAGCGGCCCTGGATCTGCGGCAGGCGGCGCTGCGCATCGATGGCCGCGGCATCGAACACGGGATGGCTGTAATGGTAGGCGCCGATGATCTTGTCCGGCGCGATCCGGCGGCTGGGGTTCAGCGACACCACCACCGGGGTGGTCCAGGGCAGCGGCTGCAGCCGGTTGATCAGGTAGTGCAGGCACACCGCCGACTGCTCTGGCCCGGAGTCGGCCGTGCGCTCGTAGTTCCATGCGGCCCAGGCCAGCTTGCGCCGCGGCAGCACGGTCGCATCGGTGTGCAGCACGGCCTGATTCGGGTGGTAGCGGATGGCGCCGAGCAATGCGCGCTCGTCGGCGCTGGCGTCGTCCAGCAGCGCCAGCGACTGGTCGCTGTGGCAGGCCAGCACCACCTCATCGAAGCGTTCACTGCCGGTGTCGGTGGCCACGAGCGCGCCGCCGGCCAAGCGCCGCACGCTGCGCACTGGCGTGCCCGGCCGAGCGTCGGTGATGCCAGCCAGCATCTTCTGCACATACACGCGTGAACCGCCGGCCACGGTGTGCCACTGCGGTCTGCCGCTCACCTGGATCAGGCCATGGTTGTGGCAGAAGCGGATCATCGTGGCCACCGGAAAGCGCAGCATCTGATCGGTGGGGCAGGACCAGATGCAGCCCAGCATCGGCAGCAAGTACCAGTCGCGGAAAGCCTCGCCAAAGCGGTGGCGCAGCAGGAAATCGCCGATCGGATCGGCCATAGACGCCTCGTCGCCGTCCTCGGCGATGGCGGTGCACAGCTTGTTGAACCGAAGGATCTGCGCCAGCATGCCCAGGAAGCGCGGCCGCAGCAGGTTGCTGCGTTGCGCGAACACGGTGTTCAGGTCGCAGCCGCTCCACTCCAGACCCTGCTGAGGCACCTGCACCGAAAAGCTCATCTCCGAGGGCGCGGTGGGCACCTGCAGCTGCTCGAACAGGTCCACCAGCCGCGGGTAGGTGCGGTGGTTGAAGACCAGGAAGCCGGTGTCCACGCCGTGGCGCACCCCGTTCAGGCGCACGTCCACGGTATGGCTGTGGCCACCGAAGCGCGCGTCGGCCTCGAACAGCGTGACCGGCGCACGAGGCGCCAGTGCATGCGCGGCCGACAAGCCGCTGATCCCCGAGCCGATGACCGCGATGCGGGTCATGGACTCAGGCCGTGCTGGCCACCGTGGGCCCAGGGAAAGCGGCGAGATTTGAAATCATTACAGAAAGGACTAAAGTTAAACCGATCAGTCTTCATTGTGAACTCACTAGGCGCGATTTGTCTCTAGCGGTATTCACTTATCCCACTGTAGTTGTGGGGTATTGAGTCAGCCCGGGCCCGGATCGCGGCTTGTCATTCTTTGCCGTGGGGTAGGCATTGATCCATAGAATTGGCTAACCGTTGCGCAGGACCGACGATGCTCTATCCCGAACTATTCAAGCAGCTCGAGGCCGTGCGCTGGAGCATGGATGCCGATATCCCTTGGGAGCACTTCGACGCTTCGCTGCTCAGCGACGAACAGGCGCAGACCATCAAGATGAACGCCATCACCGAATGGGCAGCGCTGCCGGCCACGGAGATGTTCCTGCGCGACAACCGCGGCGACAGCGACTTCTCGGCCTTCATGAGCGTCTGGTTCTTCGAGGAGCAGAAGCACTCGCTGGTGCTGATGGAGTATCTGCGCCGCTTCCGCCCCGACCTGGTGCCCACCGAGGACGAGTTGCACGAGGTTCGCTTCGAGTTCGATCCGGCGCCGGCGCTGGAGACGCTGATGCTGCACTTTTGCGGCGAGATCCGGCTGAACCATTGGTACCGGCGCGCCGCCGAATGGCACACCGAGCCGGTGATCAAGCAGATCTACGAAACGCTGGCCCGCGACGAGGCGCGCCACGGCGGCGCCTACCTGCGCTACATGAAGCGCGCAATGCAGCGCTTCGGCGACGAGGCGCGCGCCGCCTTTGCCAAGGTGGGTGTGCTGATGGCCAGCGCGCGGCGCACCGCGCAGGCGCTGCATCCGACGAACCTGCACGTCAATACGAGCCTGTTTCCACGCGACACGGTGCAAAGCCGCCTGCCCGACCCGGCTTGGCTGGAACATTGGCTGGACAAGCAGATCCAGTTCGATGCCGCCTGGGAATCGAAGGTGGTCGACCGCATCCTGCACAACCTGAGCCTGCTGATGGACCGCAGCTTCGCCAGCGTTCAGGAGCTGAATCGCTACCGCAAGGAAGTCAGTGCCCGGCTGGCACTGGCCGCGCCGCCGGTGCAGCCGCAGCCGGGTTGAAGACCGGCTGCGCGACAGCTTTCAGGCTGTCTTGGCTTGTACCGCCATACGCTCGGCGTCGACCTTGCGGTCCGCCGCGACGCGCTGGGCGCTGGGCCGCTCGCCGATCAGCTTGATGTAGGCCTTCCAGTCGATGCCCGCAGCCGCCAGCATGTCCTCGCCCAGCACCGCCTTGCTGGCGCTGGCCACCAGCGGCAGGTTGACGAAGGCCGAGCAGTCGGCCTGGGTGAAGCTGTCGCCGGCCACGTAGGGCGCAAACCTGGCCAGCCGCTTGAACCCGGGGATGTGCCTGGCCAGCAGCGTGCGGGCGCGCTGCTTAGTGGCTTCGTCCACCGTGCCGCCGAAGAAGGCCTGCACGTACAGCTCGCGCGCCACCAGCTCCAGGTGCAGCTCGATGAATGTGACCAGTTCTCGCACCTTTGCCGCTTGCCAGGGGTCGGCCGGCGTCAGCGGCGGCTGCGGCTGCAGTGCCTCCAGATAGTCGACGATCACCTGGCTCTCGCACAGCGCGCCCTGTTCGGTGCGGATGAACGGGATCTTGCCCAGCGGCGAGCAGGCGAGCACCGCCTCGTCAATGGACTTGGTCATGACCCGTTCTTCGGTGAAGGGGATGCCCTTTTCGAGCAACACCAGCTTGACCTTGTTGTAGTAGTTGGAAAGCGAAAAGCCGCAAAGCGTGATCACGATGAGGGTCTCCTGGGTGAAGGGAATTCGCAGCCCGGTCGCTCGTGTCGCGCCCGGGCCTTCTGCGCTGGCACGCACAGGCCCTGGCGGGCTGGCGCGGCCATGCTCAGTCTAGCCGGACGCGGGCCAGACGCAGCGCCAGCAGCGTGAAGAGCGCGCCGGCGATCGAGCCGCTGGCATGGGCCAGCGGCGCCACCGCGACGTCCAGTTCGCTGGGCGGGTGGATCGCGGCGCCCCAGGGCCGCTCGACCAGCAGCTTCACGCTCTGGCCGACAAGCATCATCCAGCCGACCGCTCGCTGCGCGCCCTGCCCGCGCAGCACCAGCCAGACCGAGGTGGCGGCCACGCCGCCATGCAGCACGCCCGACAGGCCGCCGTAGTGCAGCAATTCAGGCTTGGCCCACAGCGCCAGGTGGGTGAACG